>JAJFUA010000141.1 GCA_021372635.1 Desulfobacteraceae bacterium
ACAGGCATCATTCATGCGAATTCATTCTCCTGCCGATATGGGGTATGAGAGAGCGTGCGGCGCATCTTTCATCCGCCCTGAGAAAAAGTTATCATGAAATTTGACAAATGTTGAAAGCACCTGTACTTATCATTGCATCAAATCGGAAGGCAAGAGGAGAGGCATCGGCAGGCGTCCGGGACATGCGGTCAAGACGGGAAAAAACATGAAGCTGAAAAGCGGTACAAGCTGTGAGGATGAAAGCAGAATCGCCTGGCTGACTCTCAAGCTGATCTCCGACTTGGGAAACCGCTCCCTTCTGCGTCTTGTCCGCCATTTCGGCTCACCGGTCGCCGTAGTCAATGCCGGCCCCAAAGAGGTGGCCGCCGTTCCCGGATTGAGAGAGCAGGCGGCCGCGGCCTTGTTGAAGAGGCAGTTGCTGCGTGCCCCCGAAGAGGAATGGGAATCCCTCCAGCGCGAGGGAGTCCGGATGATCTGCCTCGGGGACCCGGATTATCCGTCGAATCTGAAGGCCATCCCCGACCCTCCGGCCGTTCTCTTCGTGAAGGGGGCGCTCGAACCGCGCGACCTGGTTTCCGTGGCGGTTGTGGGGTCCCGCGAAGCCTCGCCGACGGGAATGGCTTTTACGGAGCGGCTCTGCGCCGACCTGGCCCGGTCGGCGGTGACCGTCGTGAGCGGTTTCGCGGTGGGGATCGACAGGGCGGCGCATTGCGGCGCTCTGAAGGCCAAAGGGCGGACCCTCGCCGTACTCGGCTGCGGGCTGGATGTGGATTATCCGCGCGGGAGTGCTCAACTTGGAAGAGAGATTGCGGAAAGCGGCGCGCTGCTGAGCGAGTTTCCGTTCGGGACGCCGCCCGCTCCGATGCATTTCCCGTTGCGCAACCGCATCATCAGCGGCCTGGCGCTCGGAGTGGTCGTTGTGGAAGCGGCCCAGCGGAGCGGATCGCTCATTACCGCGCGTTTCGCCCTGGAACAGGGCCGGGAGGTGTTTGCGGTTCCGGGGCCCGCCAGCCACTTCCGCAGCGCCGGTCCGCACAGCCTGCTCAAGCAGGGTGCCAAGCTGGTGGAGAATGTGGAGGATATACTGGAGGAAATCCGGCCACTGGTGAAACCGAGCCCGGAGATGGAACGAAGGCCGGAGGCGAAACTGAAGGGAGTTTGCCCGCGCCCCAGTGTGACCCCGGAAGAAAAAGCCCTGTTGGATGTCCTGGACCATACTCCAAGACATATTGACGATATTTGCCGGCGCCTGCAATGGCCGGTGTCGCAGGTGGCGACCATGCTGCTTTCCCTGGAGATGAAAGGCATCGTGCAGCAACTGCCCGGAAAGCACTTCATGGATGCCGCCGCGCCTGCCGAAACATAGGCGCCGGGCTGCGACCGTACTTCCTCTCCGGTGTACGGCCGGTATCTTCGCCGGTCCGCGCGTGTATTCGGAAGGGATGTCGGGAGCTTACAATTGTTCAAATCAGGATGGATACATGCCCAAATCGTTATTGATCGTGGAATCGCCCGCGAAAGCGAGAACGCTCGAAAGGTATCTCGGCAAGGACTTTATCGTACGTGCCTCCGTGGGCCATGTTAAGGATCTTCCGAAGAACAAGCTGGGAATCGACGTCGAGAAGGGCTTCGAACCCGAGTACCAGGTGATCAGGGACAAGAAAAAGATCGTCAAGGAATTGCGGGATGCGGCCGCCGAAGTGCAGTCCATCTACCTGGGACCCGACCCCGACCGCGAGGGGGAAGCGATCGCCTGGCACATCGCCGAAGAACTCGACGTGGGGGAGAAACCCCTGCGCCGGGTGCTGTTCTACGAATTGACCAAAAAGGCCATCCAGGAAGCCCTGGCCAACCCCGCCACGCTCAACAGGGGCCTTTTCGACGCCCAGCAGGCGAGGCGGACCCTGGACCGCCTGGTGGGATACCTCATCTCCCCTCTGCTGTGGGAAAAGGTGAAGAAGGGGTTGAGCGCCGGCCGGGTGCAGTCGGTGGCCCTGCGGCTGATCTGCGAACGGGAGCGGTCGATTCAGAAGTTCGACCCCGAGGAATACTGGACCATCGAAGCGATGTTCTCGCCCGAAGGGACCGGTTCGGACATATCGGACAAAAAGGAGTGCAGGAGCTTCGGCGCGTCGCTCTGGCGCTCCAAACAGAAGAAGGTGAGCATCGGGACCGGGGAGGAGGCCAACGGCCTCGTCGAGCAGCTCAGGCCGCTCACCTTCCAAGTCTCCAAAGTGGAACGAAAGAAGAAGAAACGGAACCCTTCTCCGCCGTTCATCACCAGCACCATGCAGCAGGACGCGGCCAGGAAGCTGCACTTTTCGGCGCGGCAGACGATGGGTGTGGCCCAGAAGCTGTACGAAGGCCTGGAAATCGGCGAAGACGGGGCGGTGGGTCTCATCACCTACATGCGTACCGACTCCACGAGGCTTTCCCAGGAAGCGGTGCAGGCGGTCCGGGAATATATCACGGAAACCTGGGGCTCGGACTACGTGCCGGCCAAGGCGGCAAGCTACAAGAGCAAGGAGAGCGCGCAGGACGCCCACGAGGCCATTCGGCCCACGGATGTGAAACGGACGCCCGAGAAGATGGCTCCCCATCTCACGAAGGAGCAGTTGAAGCTCTACACCCTCGTCTGGAAGCGTTTCGTCGCCTGCCAGATGTCTCCCGCCGAAATCGCCCAGACCACGGTGGACATCGGCGCGGGGGATTTCGTGCTGCGGGCTTCGGGTTCCGTGATCGAGTTTCCCGGGTTCATGACGCTCTACGTGGAAGGGAAAGACAACGGAGACGGCCGTGAAGACGGGGATTCGTGGCTGCCGGAGCTTGCGGAGGGGCAGCCCCTTTCTCTGCTGGAGATCACGCCAGGCCAGCATTTTACGCAGCCTCCGCCGCACTTCACGGAGGCGAGCCTTATTCGGGAACTGGAAGAGCTGGGCATCGGGCGGCCGAGTACCTACGCCACGATCCTTTCGACCATCACGAGCAGGGAATACATCACGCAGGAGAAGCAGCGGCTGCATCCCACGGAACTGGGATGGATCATCGACATGCTGCTCGAACAGAACTTTCCGAACATCGTGGATGTGGACTTTACCGCGAAGATGGAAAAGAGCCTGGACGAAATCGCCGAAGGCCGTTGCGCGTACCCGGAGCTGCTGTCCGAATTCTACGGAGCTTTTGCGAAGACGCTGGATCTTGCCAAGTCGAACATGATGAACCTGAAAAGCGCGGGATGGCCCACGGATCTCACCTGCCCCCGCTGCTCGAACCCGCTGCACATCCGGTGGAGCCGCAACGGCCCGTTTCTGGCGTGCAGTGCATACCCGGAATGCCAGTACTCGTCGAACTACGAACGGGATGAGAAGGGGAAGGTGCACCCGGTGGAAAACGCCGTGGAAACCGGGGAGACGTGCGAGAAATGCGGACGGCCGATGATCCTGAAGCATGGCCGCTTCGGGGTCTTCCTGGCTTGCAGCGGATACCCGGAGTGCAAGAACGCGCGGCCCCGGGGGACCGGGGTGCCCTGTCCGCGGGAAGGCTGCGGCGGGGAGATCGTCGAGCGCATCGCCAGGACGGGGCGCCGGTTTTTCGGCTGCAATCACTACCCGGAATGCAAGACGATTTTCCGGGGCCGGCCGGTCCTCAAAGACTGTCCGGTCTGCGGCGGGCATATCATGATCGAAAAGGAAAGCGTCAGGGTCGGGCTGCGGCTGGCCTGCCCGAATCCTTCGTGCAAGCACGTCGAGAGCGCCGAAGGCGGGGATGAACATCAAGCCGTCGAGGGGAAATAGTGTTCCAATCCATCGATGCCTGGAGCCTGGCCCGGCAGGTGTGGGTCTTCGCCGCGGGGTGCTGCCTGGGGAGCTTCTTCAACGTGGTCATCTACCGGCTTCCGGCCGGGAAATCGCTGGTGACCCCCGGTTCGCACTGCCCCGGCTGCGGGCACGCCATCGCCTTCTACGACAATATCCCCATCTTCAGCTACCTGCTGCTGATGGGGAAGTGCCGGTATTGCCGCGGGCGGATTTCGATCCGCTACCCGGCTGTGGAGGCGATCACGGGACTCTTCGCCCTGGGGCTCTTCCTGCGGTACGGGTGGGAGGCGCAGTTCGCGATCGAATTCGTCTTCATCTCGCTCCTGATCCTGATCACGTTCATCGACCTGGATACCTACGAAATTCCCAACGTACTGTCCCTTTCCGGAACCGTGTTCGGCTTTTTGTGCTCTTTTGCGACCCCCCGGCTGTCCTGGACGGACTCCCTGCTGGGCATCCTCATCGGCGGCGGGTCCTTCTATGCCATTGCCGCCCTCTTTCAGTACCTGCGGAAGAAGGAAGGCATGGGAATGGGAGACGTCAAGCTGCTGGGGATGATCGGGGCCTTTCTCGGCCTGCCCGGCGTGCTTTTGACCATCATGGTCTCCTCCATCGTGGGGACCCTCGCCGGCCTGCCGGTCATGTGGCGTTCGCGCGAAGGCATGTCTACCAGGATCCCGTTTGGGCCGTTTCTTGCAATAGGAGCTATCTGCTACCTGTTCTGGGGTCCCGCGTTCATCCAGTGGTACCTTTCGGACTTTTGGGGAGCGTAAGGCGGCCGGATGACCCGGAAATGCTTTTACATTGAAGACGTGGAGGCGGACGGCGGTCTGATACCGCTGGATTCCCGGCTCGCGCACCAGATCGAGGGCGTTTTGCGGATGCGGCCCGGAGACTTCGTCGAGGTGCGCGACGGAAAGGGCGGCGGGTGGAAAGCCGCCATCGAGGACGCCGGGGGTGGAAAACTTGGCGTTCGACTGTTGGAAAAGCAACACCTCCACGTGGAATCGCCCGTCGAACTCACGCTCGCCCTGGCTTTTTCCCGTGCGGACCGGATGGAGACGGTGGTCCGCCAGGCCACGGAACTGGGAGTGCACCGGTTCGTGACGTTTCGGGCGCAGCGCAGCCAGTACGGCCTGTCCGGGCCTCAGGCGGAAAAGCGGGTCGAACGGTGGTCGAAGATCGCGCGGGAAGCCCTTTGCCAGTGCGGGAGAACCAGGGTCCCGGAAATGACGGTCTTCAGCGGCATCGACGAGTTCCGGAACAGGGTCCCGGATTGGGGGAGCGAGGCAGGCGGGACATTGCGCATCCTGGCGTGTGAAGAGAAATGCGAAGCGAACCTCCACGTCCTGCGGCGCGAGCACCCGGCCTGCGGGCGCGTTCTTGCCGTGGTCGGACCCGAAGGGGGATGGACGGCGGGGGAGTTGGACCTGCTGAACGGTTCGGGATTTCGGTCCGTCCACATGGGACCGCGTATCCTGCGCCTGGAAACGGCGGCGATTGCGCTCTTGTCCCTGATTCAGCTTTTGTGGGGAGACTTTGGAGATCAATAGGCGGGAAGGACTACTACCATGAGATGCCAGAAATGCGGTTTCATCGGCTTCGATTATCTCAA
>JAJFUA010000146.1 GCA_021372635.1 Desulfobacteraceae bacterium
GGTGAGGCTGGTGCTGTTCGCCATGAACGGGGGCAGCACTTCGGTGTAGCCGTGCCTGCGCGTGTGGATATCCAGCATCAGGCTGATGAGCGCCCGTTCGAGGGCGGCACCCTGGCGCCAGTAGAGCGTGAACCGGGAGCCCGTGATCTTGGCGGCGCGTTCGAAATCGAGGATGCCGAGATTCTCGCCGATTTCCCAGTGGGCCCTGGGCTCGAAGCCGAACGTCGGCGGCGTGCCCCAGGTCTTGACCACGGGGTTGTCTTTCTCATCCGCTCCGACGGGCACGGATTCATGGGGAATATTGGGAATGAGCAGGAGGAACTGCCTGAATTTTTCCTCGATTTCGGCAAGATCCTGGTCCATTCCCTTGATCTGCTGGGACACGTCCCGCATTTCCTCAATCAGTCCGGAAGCTTCCTTCTTTTCGCGCTTCAGGCGGGAGATCTCCTCCGAAGCCACGTTGCGGCGATGCTTCAGTTCTTCCACTTCCTGAAGGATCTTCCGCCTGCTTTCATCCAGCTCCAGGAGAGGTCCCAGGTCCAATTCCATTTTACGGTCCCGCAACATACGGCCGACCCGTTCGATGTTGTCGCGGACAAACTTCACATCCAACATATAACCCCCGCTTGACGAAGTACCTTGCAGCTAATAGTGTTTTTCTACACTTATCAGGAAGTTGAGACCAAGGTTTCTTATCACCTCTATTGCGTGTTTGTCAATTCCTTTTGTTACATCAATAGGTTGTGCACAACCATAAAATTCCGGCTCCGGAGGCCGAACGGACGGGGCAGGCCGCGGGACCGGGCGGCAGAGATCAATTGTCGAATTTGGCGCTGATGACCTCGATGCTGTAATCGCCCAGGGCGTCCATCTCGGGAAGGTTGTGAAAAACCAGCATGAACGGGATTCGCTTGGACGGAGCAACGTTGACGTTGGTGAGGTTCTTGCCCTCGCGGTTCATCATCCGGTTCTGGATCTCGGTCACGTTGAGCTGCGCCAGTTCGTTGCGGGGCATCCCGTTGCCCGGATAACACCTCTGCGTTTGCGCGATCTGGTTGTTGGTCGTATACAGCTTCCCTTCGAGAAGGATGAAGCTGATGGGCCGGCTCGACTCGTTCGAGACCTCCCCCTCCACCACGAAAATCTGGCCCGCGTGGGCATTTTCGAGGAAATAAGCGCGCGTCGAATCCATGATCGTCACGGCGGGCTGTTCGTTCGGCTGCGGCGGTTTGTCCTTTGCGGAGGAAAGCGGCTGCGAAGGGGAGGCGGTGTACTTCTGCGCATAGTAGTAGGCGCCGCCGGCGAGAAGAGCCAGGGGAACCAGCCAGAGGAGCAGCTTTCTGAGCATGCCGCTGCGCTGGGCTTTCCCGGGTGTCCTGGCGCCCGGCGGCGGAGGCGCGAAGGGCGCCGCGTCGTCTTCGGGGCCCATGTCCTCGGAAAGATCGACGTGAATGAGCGCTTCCTCCTCGGTGTCCAGCTTGACGAGAAACACGTGACCGCAGCGGGAGCACCGGACCTTCTTCTTCGATCCTCTTGCCCGGCTGGGGTCGAACCGGAACTTGGTTTTGCACGATTCGCACGTAACGATCATCATCGGTATGTCCTTGTCAGCCCATTTCCCACGGCGTGCCAGGCGGTCTTCCGCCGGGCGGCGCAGTATCCTTCGCCGGGGGTGCAGCAACGGCCTTTACGGGTGCCGGCCCGTCAATCGATCTATGGAATGCAGGTTATTTGAGGAACTGCACTTCGTAGATTCCCGGGAGGTTCCTGTGCTTTTCGGAATAATCCAGGCCGTAGCCCACCAGGAATCCCGTTTCGACGCGAATGCCCGTGTATGCCACCGGCACTTCCCTCTCGCGCCGCTCGTACTTGTCGATCAATGCGCAAATCTTGACGGAGGCGGGCTTCCGGCGCTTCAATTCTTCGAGGTACCAGGCAAGGGTGGTTCCCGTATCGACGATGTCCTCGACGATGAGCACGTGAAGCCCCTCGATGTCGGTTTCGATGTCTTTCGTGATCCTGACCCGGCCGCTCGACTCCGCCGCGCTCCCGTAGCTGGCGAGGCGCACGAAGTCGATGTGTACGGGCATGGCCAGGCGGCGCACGAGATCCGCGAGAAAGATGAAGGCGCCCTTGAGAACGCCGATGAGAACGAGAGGCTGATCCTGGTAGTCCTGGTTGATCCGGGCAGCCAGTTCGTCCAACCGTATTTGCAGGTCTTCGGCCGTCAGCTTCGGCACCAGACAATAGTTTTCCATTCGTCGGTCCTCTTTTCGGAACAGCCAGCCCGGATTGCGCCTTCGCGGAACGATCCGTTCAACTGCCCGTCAACTAAAGGATTTTCAGAGCCAAGAAAGATCCGTTTTTTCAAATCCGCTGCATATTATCGAAAACGAAAGAAAAGATCAATCCGGTTTCATGTTAACTGCCTAAAACCATTCAGATTCCGTTCCGGGATCGGAATGCCTTTGCCAAGCCCTGTTCCCATGCGCTTTCACGGCCTTTGCGCCGCCGGTCCGGCGGTTCGTCCCGGAGGGTTTTCATTGATTTTAAAAATGCATATGTTTATATGTTGAAAACTTTCCAAGGAGGACAACGACAATGCGTGAGAAGGTGGAAGCGGCACTGGCGAAGATTCGCCCGATGCTCGAGCGTGACGGAGGCAGCGTGGACCTGGTCGATGTTCAGGGATCGGTCGTGAAGGTGCGCTTGACGGGCGCCTGCAAGGGCTGCCCCATGAGCCAGATGACATTGAAATCCGGTATCGAGCGAATCATCAAGCAAGACGTACCGGAAGTCACCGAGGTGGTTTCCGTTTGACGGAGGCCTTTCGAATCTCGGATCATCGTGAGAATCCCGTCGCTTCCTCGAGAAACCGGCGGGATTTTTTTTGCGGTCGGGGAAATGGAAATGGAGGCAGGGGGCTGCCTGCGGCCTCCGGCTACTTGTGGTAGGGCTCGCCCTTGAGTATGCTGAAGGCGCGGTAGAGCTGTTCCGTGACGATGAGCCGGGCCATGTCGTGCGGAAAGGTCATCTTTGAAAGGGACAGCACGAAGCGGGCCCGGCGGGACAGGCTTTCGGAAACGCCCAGCGGACCGCCGATCGCCATCCAGAGGTGTTCGGTCCCTTCATTTTGCAGCCGTTCCAGGAACCGGGAAAACTCCACGGAATCCATCTGCCTGCCGTGCTGGTCCCAGACCGCCAGGCAGCCGCCTTCGCCCACGAGCCTGAGCACCTTTTCCCCCTCCCGTTCCCTGACCGCGCTCTCGGGCGTTTTCGGCCCGATCTTTTCCTGCCGCACCACGTGGACTTCCACCGGCACATAGTGCTGCAGCCGATCGAGGTAGCGGGTGATCGCGGCATCGATTTCGGGAAAATTCGTTTTCCCGATGAAGACGAGATGGAGGTGCATCATGGCGCGTCCGCGCCCGGGGGTCCTTCGGCTTCGGCGGCTTCGACGCGCGCCGCCAGCAGGAATTCCCTGTTTCCTTTCGGCCCGAGGATCGGTGACGGGGTGACGCCGAGAAGCCCGAAGCCCAGCGACTCGCAGAACCCGGCGATGGAATCGCACACCCGTCGGTGTATTTCGGGATCTCTCACGACCCCTCCTTTTCCCACCTGGTCTTTTCCCGCTTCGAACTGGGGTTTGATCAGGGCGATGAGCATGCCGCCGGGGATCAGGAAGGGCATCGCCGCGGGAATCACGATTCTGAGAGAGATGAACGAGGCGTCGATCGTGACCAGGTGGATCGGTTCGGGTACGGCTTCCCGGGGAAGGTAGCGGATGTTCCGCCGCTCCAGGACGACGACCCTCGAATCCTGCCTGAGCTTCCAGGCGAGTTGCCCGTAGCCCACGTCCACGGCGTACACCCTGCCGGCCCCGCGCTGGAGGAGACAGTCGGTGAAACCGCCCGTGGACGCCCCGACATCCATGGCCGTCAATCCGTTCACGTCGATCGAAAACGTTTTGAGGGCATGGACCAGTTTGAGGCCACCGCGGCTTACGAAGGGGATGTCTTCTCCCCTGAGTTCGACGAGGCAGTCGTCGGGTACCTGCTGGCCCGGCTTTGCGGCCGGCCGGCCGTCGACGAGGATCTTGGCCCCGAGGACCAGTGCCTGCGCCCGTTCCCGGCTGGGAGCGAGCCCCTTATCGACGAGCAGTTTGTCCAATCGCGTGAAGGATCGCGCCATGATGCCGGCCCATCATCTCCTGCACGGCACTTTCTATGCCTTCGGCATCGATGCCACAGAGATTTCTCAAGATGGCCTGGCTGCCTTGCGGAACGAAAGCGTCGGAAATCCCGAGACGCTTGAACGCCTTGGGGAAGAATGAGTTTTCCTCGAACATTTCGAGCACGGCGCTGCCGAATCCGCCCTGCAGGGCGTTCTCCTCGACGGTGATCACCCGTCCGGTCTTCGAGGCGTAATCCAGGATGAGTTCCCGGTCCAGGGGCTTTACGAACCTGGCGTTGATCACGGCGGCGTCGATCCCTTCCGCTTCCAGCCGTTCGGCGGCTTTTACGGACGCCTGCACGGTTGAGCCGATGGCGACGATCAGGACGTCCCTGCCTTCCCGCAGGACTTCGCCTCTGCCTATGGGAATGCTGTGGAAGGTGTCATCCAGGACCGCTCCGATGCCGTTGCCCCGGGGGTAGCGTATGGCCACGGGGCCCGGTTGTTCGAGGGCGGTTTTCAGCATGTGTTGCAGTTCGTTTTCGTCTTTGGGGGCCATGAGCACCATGTTGGGGACGGCCCTCAGGAACGACATGTCGAAGAGGCCGTGATGCGTCGGCCCGTCTTCCCCGACGATTCCTGCCCTGTCGAGGGCGAAGACCACCGGCAGGTTCTGCAGGCAGACGTCGTGGATGATCTGGTCGTAGGCCCGCTGAATGAAAGTCGAGTAGATGGCGACGACCGGTTTATAGCCTTCCGTGGCGAGGCCCGCGGCGAAGGTCACGGCGTGCTGTTCGGCGATGCCCACGTCGAAAAACCGGTCGGGGAACCGCTTGGAGAAGATATCCAGGCCGGTGCCGGAAAGCATCGCGGCGGTGATGGCCACCACCTTGGGGTCGTTTTCTGCGAGGCAGATGATGGCGTCCCCGAAAACCTGGGTATACGAGGGGGCGCGTGCGGTGGTCGGAGCGGGACTCTTCCCCGTGTTGATATCGAAGCACCCGACGCCGTGAAAGCTGGTCGGATCGCATTCCGCGTGCACGTAGCCGCGCCCCTTCTGCGTCAGGACATGGATGAGCACGGGGCCCTCGATGTGGCGGGCCGTCTGGAAGGTCTCGATCAGGCGGTCGATGCGATGTCCCTTGATGGGGCCGATATAGTGGAACTCGAAGGCCTGGAAGAGCATGCCTGGCGTGAAGAAGGTCACCAGGGAGTCGATGCTGCGCTTCAGGAGTTGGAGGATGTTCGGGCCGAGCCCCGGCACCGATTTCAGAAAGCGTTCCATCTCCCGTTTCAGGTACATGAGCGTCTTGTTGGAGAGCTTGGAACTCAGAAACGAGGACATGGCCCCCACGTTCGGCGAGATGGACATCTCGTTGTCGTTGAGGACGACGATGAGATTCTTGGCCAGATCGCCCGCATGGTTGAGCGCTTCGAAGGCCATGCCCCCCGTCATGCTGCCGTCGCCGATGACGGCGATGGCGCGGTTGGGCGATTTGTTCAGGGCCTTTCCCACGGTGATGCCGAGGGCCGCCGAGATGGAAGTGCTGGAATGGCCCGTTCCGAAAGCGTCGTACCGGCTTTCCGACCGCTTCGGGAAACCGCTGATCCCTTCATACTGGCGAAGGGTGTGAAAGCGGTCCGCACGCCCCGTGAGGATCTTGTGCGTGTATGCCTGGTGCCCGACATCCCAGATGAAGCAGTCGTTCGGTGCGTCGAATACGTAATGGAGCGCCAGAGTCAGTTCAACGACCCCGAGATTCGGGGCGAGATGTCCGCCGTTTTGGGACACCGTTTCGATAATGGTGGTGCGGATCTCGTCGGCGAGCAGCTGGAGCTGGGCCGGCGACAGCCCCTTCAACTGGGAAGGGCTGTCAATTTGAGCCAGCAGATTCATGCGATCGTGTTCTGACAAGTTCAAACCTCTCTTGCAGTGTTTTGCGCATCGTTGCCGAGCGTATTCTCATGCCCGCCGCACCAGGAGGTACCGGGCTACGGCGCGCAACGGCTCCGCCGAATCGCCGAACGGGGTCAGGGCATCGAGTGCCGCATCGACGTGCTCGCGAGCCGCTTCCTTGGATTTTGCGAGGCCCAGCAGGGCCGGGTAGGTCTTTTTGTTCTTGGCCGCGTCCGATCCCGGTTGTTTTCCCATGACCTCGGCGTCTCCCTCCACGTCCAGGAGATCGTCCGTAATCTGGAAAGCGAGGCCGAGGTGATGGCCGTAGCGGGTGAGAGTCGAAACCTGCTCATTGGAACCGCCGCCCAGGACGGCCCCTATCTCCAGGGACGCCGACAGGAGAGCCCCCGTTTTATGGATGTGCATGTACTCGACCGTGGCGATGTCGACGGAGCGGTTTTCGCTTTCCAGGTCGATGACCTGGCCGCCGATCATGCCCCTGTACCCGGAAGCCCTGACCAGGATGCGGATCACCAGCAGGAGCTTGTCCGGCGTCAGTGTGCCGCCCAACCGGGTGGATGCGGCGAATTCGAAGGCTTCGGTCAGCAGGGCATCGCCGGCGAGAACCGCCATGCCTTCGCCGAAAACCTTGTGGTTCGTCGGCTTGCCTCTGCGGAAATCGTCGTTGTCCATTGCCGGGAGGTCGTCGTGGATGAGCGAATAGGTGTGGATCATCTCCAGCGCGCAGGCCGCCGGCATGGCGACGTCCGTCGTTCCGCCCACCACTTCCGAGGCGGCAAGGCACAATATGGGCCGCAGACGTTTGCCCCCTGCAAAAAGGCTGTAGCGCGAAGCTTCCAGGACGGTCTTCTGAAGTCCCGCCGGCTCGGGGAAAGTGTTCTCCAGGGCCTCGTCCACCATTTGTTTGCGTTCCGCCAGGTATTTCTTCAGGTCAAAATCCGGCATTTTGCTTTCGCCCTCTCCTTTACGATGTCAAATTACATAAATTTAACATGCCAAATGCCCTGCTGCCAATGTTTTCCGTAAAGAAGCTGGCGACATGGCTTCGGAATTCAATCCAGGCCGTTCGGTTTTTCGCCGGAACCGTCGGAAAGGGCCGGGTCGAAAGCCGTGGCGGACCACGCTCCCTGCTGATCCTTCATCAGCATCTGCACCCGGTTCTCCGCCTGCTCCAGTTTCTGATGGCAATACTGCACGAGGCGCACGCCTTCCGAGAAGGATTCCATGGCCTCTTCCAGCGGCAGGTCGCCTTTTTCCATCTTTTCGACGATCCCCTGCAGCCTCTTGATGGCCTCCTCGAACTGCTCCTCTTTTTTCTTCGCCACGGTTTCTCCTTCACATGCTCATGAGCTTATACCGCCGTCCCGGTCCGTTTTCCGGACCGTGCATTCCAGGTGCCCTTCCGAGAGTTGCACGAGGACTTCCTGCCCCGGCCGAACTTCCGTGGACTTTCGTATCATGTTTTTTCCCGGCAGACCATAGGTTATCGAATACCCCCTCGAAAGCACCGCCAGCGGACTCAGGCTTTCGAGCTGCGAAGCGCAGTGCCGCAGCCGGTACCGGTACACGTCCAGGAGCTTCTGCTGGTTAAGAAGAAGCTGCCGGCGGCATTGGTCCAGATTGACGCGGCAGCGCAGCAGGTCTTTGGCTGGATGGAGTGAGAGCAGCCTTTGTGCCAGGTGGGTGTGGAGGGTCCGGAAGCGTTCCAGGCGCCGGGCCATTGCGAGCTGAAGGCGTCCCGCCCGGTCGTCCACCGAGAGCTTGAGGTCTTCGATGCGTCTTTTCGGATGGACCAGCCGCTTTTCGAGGTATCGCAGCTCGTTTCGCGCCGCGTCGGTCTTTCGGGTGAATGCGCGCAGCAGCCGTTCCGAGGCCGTCAGGAGGGTGCGCTGGAAATCCTCGAGCCGGTTGACCACCCATTCGGCCGCGGCCGTGGGTGTGGGAACCCGCAGGTCGGAAACCATGTCGCAGATGGTGAAGTCGATTTCGTGGCCCACGGCGGATATGACGGGGATGGCGGAAGCCGCGACAGCGCGCGCGACGACTTCCTCGTTGAACGGCCAGAGATCTTCGAGGCTGCCTCCCCCGCGTCCGACGAGCAGCACGTCCCATGCGCAGCGCGCCGAAAGCTGGTTGGCCGCGGCGATGGCCGCGGCAATCTCTCCCGCGGCTTCACCCCCCTGGACGCGAACGGGAAGCAGGGATACGGAAACGTTGAAAGGAGCCCGGCGCAGGACTTTGAGCATGTCCCGGACGGCTGCGCCGGTAGGGGAGGTGACGATGGCGATCCTCTGCGGGCATCGGGGGAGCGGCAGTTTGCGGGCGGGATCGAAAAGCCCTTCGGCCTCGAGTTTTTTCTTCAGCTGCTCGAAAGCGAGCTGCAGGGCGCCGATCCCCTGTGGTTCCATGACGTCGATGATGAGCTGGTATTCCCCGCGCGGTTCGTAAACGCTCAGCCTGCCCAGGCAGATCACCTGCATGCCGGCTTCGGGAACGAAACGCAGGCGCTGCTGCTGCGAGCGGAAGAGCACCGCGCGGACCTGGCTCTGCTCGTCTTTCAGAGTGAAATAGCAGTGGCCGGAACCGGGGACCCTGAAATTGGAGATTTCCCCCCTCACCCAGATGGAGCCGTACCGGGATTCGAGCAGCCCCTTGATTTGCCGGTTGAGTTCACTGACGGTAAAAACGTTGTCTTCGGCTTCGAAAACGGGAAAAAGCATGGGACTGTCAAACCATCCTTCCGGCGACGGGTTTTCGCCGGCGCCGGACGTCCGTCGGTGCCGGCAAAGGTTACCTGAAGAGCTTGGGATCCATGGCGTCGCGCAATCCTTCTCCTACCAGATTGTAGGCGGTAATGCTAAGGAAAATCGCCAGGCCCGGAAAGAATGTCAGCCACCATGCAAACTCGATGTAGTCGCGGCTCTGGGAGAGAATGGCTCCCCAGCTCGGAGTCGGTGGCGGAACCCCGAAACCGAGGAAGCTGAGGCTCGACTCCGTCAGGATGGCCCCCGCTATGCCGAAAACGGTGGAAACCAGGACAGGGGCCAGGGCGTTCGGAAGGATGTGCAGGAAGATCATGCGCATGTTGCTCGCCCCCAGCGCCCTGGATGCCATGATGAAGTCGAGCTGCTTGAGCTTCAGGAACTCTGCCCGCACGAAACGGGCCACGCCCGTCCACCCGGTGAGCCCGATCACGACCATGATGTTGTAGATGCTCGGCGGCAGAAAGGCGATGATGGCGATGATGAGGAAAAACGTCGGGATGGTGAGGAGGATTTCGATGATCCGGCTGATGAGCGCGTCGACCCATCTCCCGTAGTAGCCTGCGAGCGCTCCCAGCACGATGCCGATGATGGCCGCGATGCCCATGGCGACGAACCCGACGGAAAGGGAGACGCCGGCGCCGTGAATCATGCGGCTGAGCACGTCGCGGCCGCTGTCATCCGTTCCGAACCAGTGCTTTGCGTCCGGGGGGGCGAGGAACTCCAGAAGGTTGTATTCCGTGGGCGAGTAGGGAACCGGCGGCCAAACGGCGAAATCCCCCCGGCCTCCCGCGTCCGTCTGCACCAGCGGCGGAAGAGTCTTTTTCATCTCCTTCCACGTGTCGGGACCGATCTTGTCGACGCCCGAGAAGACGGGCCAGTAACAGGTCCCCTGTGTAACGTACAGGATGGGACGGTCGTTGGCGAGGAGGGGCGCGAAGATGGCCACGAAAAAGAGAAGAAGAGAGATCCATAGGCCGGCCAGCGCAAGGGGCCTCTTCTTGAAGTGGTGCCCTACCATCTGCCAGTAACTGCGGTGAACGCTTGTTTTCGTCTCTTCAGAAGGCATAATGCGGCTTACTTTCCAAAGCTCTTGTCGTATGAATCGGGTGCGACTCCACGATCAGTCGAGTTTGATCCTCGGGTCCACGACCGCGTAGAGAATATCCGACAGCAGCAGGCCCGCGAGGGTCAGCAGCGAGGATATCGTGGTGATGGCCATTATGACGGGATAATCCCGGCTCAGCACGGCTTCGAACCCCAGTTGCCCCATGCCCGGGATCGAAAAGATGCTTTCGATGATGACGCTGCCGCCGAACATGGACGGGAGCAGGAACGCGACCAGGGTAATGAGCGGAAGCAGGGCGTTTCGGAAAGCGTGCTTGAGGATGACCGTGCGCTCGTGCAGTCCCTTGGCCCGCGCTGTGCGGATGTAGTCTTCGCGGATCACTTCGAGCATGCCCGCCCGGGTGAGTCGCGACAGGTAGGCCAGCCCGCCGTAGGTCAGGCAGATGATCGGGAGCACGAGGTGCCAGAGCCGGTCCGCAAGCCAGGGAAGGAAAGACCACGATTCGGCCTCGGTGGAAGATATCCCGTAGACGGGCAGGATGTCCCAGAAGTCCCCGCCGCCGAAAAGCATCATGAGCAGCATCGCGACCCAGAAGCTGGGCAGCGAGTAGAGAAAGAAGAACGCGAGCGTCAGCACGCGGTCGGTGAAGGACTCGGGGTGCGTCGCCGAGTAGATGCCGAAGGGCAGGGCGATCAGATATACGAGAAAAATGGAGATGACGTTCAGCTGAATGGTGACGGGCAGCCTTTCGGCGATCTTGTCCCAGACGTTCCGGTGGTCCTTGTAGGAAGTGCCGAAGTCGAAGGTGAAGACTCTTTTGACCCACAGGAGGTATTGCACCGGAAGGGGTTTGTCCAGCCCGTAGAGCTTCTTGGTCTGTTCCACGATCTCTTTGGAGATGGCCTTGTCGGACATCTGGCCCTGGGCGGAAAGCTGCAGCTTGAGCATGGCCGGGTTGCCCGGGGCCAGCTGGATGATCAAAAAGGTGATGAACGTGATGCCCAGCAGGGTCGGCACGATCTGGAGCAGTCTCTTGATCAGGTAGTCTTTCATGAAAGAGCGGCCTTTCTGATTTCTTTCACACCCATGAACGCAATGCCCTCCAGGCGCCGGCACCACCGGGTGGGGCGGCGGGAAGAAGCCCCTGTGCGAATTCCCGGAACCGTGAAGACTGGGTTGAAGCTGTTGCGGTCCCTTCATTCACAGGCGACAATCCCAATTCCCCCCTCCATGCTGTTGACTTAGCGGTGCCTTTCCCAACGAGCGATCATTTCAATTCCCCCCTCGAAAAAGGGGGGAATTGAAATCGTTAACGCACCGGTATTGAAGGTGGGCCTAGGCCGGCCGAAAAGACTGGAGGTTTTCGATCCTGATTCCCTGGTCTTCCAGGAATCTTCTCAGGCTTACCGGTCCTTTCGAATCGAACCAGTCCTCGATGAGGCGAAATGCAATGGACACGGCCGGGGGAAGGATCATCGTCTCGTTCCGGATGCCGTTTTCGATCTCTTCCCTGGTGAACCACCGGGCTTCTTCCAGTTCGTGGTCGCGAAGCCGGGTTTCCTCCTTCGCCGCCGTCGCGGTGAATCCCAGCATGATCGAGCAGGGGAACGGCCAGGGCTGGGAAGAATGATAGTGGACCGATCGCACCCGAACCCCCGTTTCCTCCATTACCTCGCGCACGACCGCATCCTCGAGGGTTTCCCCCGGTTCCACGAACCCGGCGATGACCGAGTACCGGTGCGGCGCCCAGATGGACTGGCGTCCCAGCAGGCAAGAGTCTCCCGAGTCGACGCGCACGATAATGGCCGGGTCGGTCCTCGGAAAGTGCTGCTGCCCGCAGCTTTCGCTGGTGCACACGCGGATGTGCCCGCCATGGGTGGCTCGGGTCGGGCTGCCGCAGTCCCCGCAGAACCGCTGGCGGCCGTGCCAGTATGAAACCGCCCGGGCGTACGCCAGCAGCGCGCCCTCGGGCCTTTCCAGAATCGGGCTCATGGCCCTGAGTTCCTGGAACTGACCGAAGGCGGCCATGCGCTCCGGCACGGAGGCGTCGTTTGACGGGAGCGCGACCGCATAGACGGGTTTTCCGTTCTCTTCGCCGAGAAAGGTGACGGACTGTGCCGCCTGGATTACCTCCCGACCGATTTCCGCGGTGGAAAGCAGCACGGCCCGGGGCACCGTGTCTTCCGTGAAAAGGTTCTTCAGGCGCCATACCGGGACGAACCTGGCCGATTCACTTTTCATCTGCTCCTGCAGCCATGTTTCGGTTTTCCGCCTCGCGGTGGCGCGGTCGAGATTATGGGCGACGAAACCGTTCAGCGACGATCGCTCGTAATTGTCCATCATGCTCCGATCCATGCTCGATATTCCATATTCCGGCCCGAAACCCGGCAACCGCCGGTCTTTCGCGCCGACGCGCGGCAGGTTATCGGACGCGAAACGCGGACGACCCGCCGTGAACCATGACAAAGGCTACATCTATCACGGTTCCCGGTACTTTTGGAGTGCTTTCGGCACCCACCACTCCCGAGGGTCCGGGCCCATGGCATATATGTTCACGTCCTGGAACCGGCGGGAAATCGCGACCAGCGCATCCGTGCTGAACAGGAACGTGTAGGGCTGCTCCTCGTGCAGGATGGCATGAAATCTGTGGTAGAGACGGATTCGCTTTTCCGCGTCGAATTCGGTCCTTGCCTTTTCCATGATCCCGTCGGCTTCCTTGTTCCGGAATCCCACGAAATTCGATCCCTTGTCCGAAGCCTGCGACGAATGCCAGAGCTGGTACGGGTCCGATTCCCAGCTCAGGCTCCAGGCCAGCGTACAGGCGTCGAAGTTGTGTTCTTCGATCCGCTGCAGGAAGACCGCCCACTCCAGGGTGCGGATGGAGACGGCGATGCCGACCTGCTTCAGGTTTTCCTGCACGATCGTCGCGAGCTGCTCTCCGAACTTGCTGCCGGAGGAAATCAGGAATTCGAACGCAAACGGGGTCCCGTCCTTCATGAGGGGACCGTCGCCGTTCCGGCGTTCCCATCCGGCGGCCTTGAGGAGTTCCATGGCCGATTTCGGATCGTAGGGGTACGGCTTGATGCTCTTGTCGTATTCCGGGCTGTTGACGTAGAAGGTGCCCGACACGACCGTTCCCAGCCCGAAGAGGACCTTGTTGAGGATCATCTCGCGGTCGATAAGCAAAGTCATGGCCTGGCGGACCCTTCGGTCCGAGAAAACGGGCCTTTCATTGTTCCAGCCGATGTAGCGGTAACTGGGGGTGTTGTACTTGATCTTCCTGTAATCTTCCTGGAATCTCCTGTTCTGCGTCTGCTTGACCCATTGGATCGGGGTCAGGGGCATCACGTCGAGCCCGCCCTGCTTCAGCACCTGGAGGGCCGCTGTGGGATTCGTGATGATTCTGTAGAGGATGCGGTCGAAATGGGGCCTGTTTCCCCAGTAGTTCTCGTTTCGGACGAGGGTGACTTCCTTGCCTGTTTCCCATTTCAGCATGCGGTAGGGCCCCGTACCCACGGGCATCCGCCCGATGGGGTGATTGTTGAAGTCCTCCCCTTCCTGGAACACGTGGGCGGGGACGATCGGGATCCCCCCGCAGAACTCCAGCGCCCGGAAATAGGGCTTCCGGTAATGGTAGCGGACGGTGTAGTCGTCCAGGAGAGCGATCTTCTCGATGTCCTGGTAATAGTTACGCAAGTGGGCCGCATCCACCCTGGGGTCCATGATGCGGTCGAAAGAATAGAGAATGTCTTTGGCGGTGAAGGGGTGGCCGTCCTGCCAGCGGACGTTCCTCTTCAACCGGAAGGTATAGGCCAGGTGGTCTTCGGAGATTTCCCAGGATTCCGCCAGCACGGGTTCCAGTTTGAGAGTCCGCGGGTTGCGGCGGATCAGTGATTCGTAGATGTAGTCGTTGATGGCCGAAGCGGAGGCGTCGGTTGCGGTGATGGGGTTGAGTGTCGCCGGTTCCGCATTGAGCAGGTCGATCATCCAATCGCCGTTTTCCGGGGTGGATGGGATCGATCCGGAAGGGGCTCCGGCGCCAAGACAGAGCCCGGCCAGCAGTAGTGCCACGCAGAACGCGGCGATGGGTGCTAAACGGTTCATGATTTGCGGTTCGTTCCCTCTCTTTTCCTCGCAGGAGAGTGCTGCAAGGGGCGGTTTCCGTGTGGGCGTCGCAGCCGGACCGGGCCGTTCCGGTCCCTCAAGCGTCGTGTTTCTACCATATTATCATCGATGTCAACAAGATGAATGAAAGATATTCCGGGATGGGTCGAAATCAGCCCCCCCTTTCCCTCGCGTTTCCGCCGGGAGGGAAAGGGGGGTGCCGTGTTTTATACAAAAGGAGGGAAAGGGAATGGGGCTAGAGGCTTTTGACGTCGATCTTCCGGATGAAGGTTTTGACGTCGTTCATCAGGGATGCGAGCTGTTCCTCGCGTTCCTTGCTGATGATTTCCTTTGCGGCCCCTTTTCCCTGCATTGCGGCCAGACCCTGGGGAGTGATCGCGCCGTCTCCCATGCCCTGGGTGTCGATGGTCCCGGGGGCAGGCTGGCTCCCTCTGTAATATTCCCCGCTAGTGTTTAAAAGGACTCCATTTCTCATCTTTTCCTCCTTAGGAACCATTATGCTTTTTGGTTCTGTTGGAAGGTAATCATCGGGAGTTTTCGTGTAAAGCCTGGTAAAATCGCTCCGTGATTATTTTTTTGGCGGCGCGGGGAGGGGGAGTCGGGATTGTCGCTGCTTCGACGGGGGTGTCGGTCGAGAGGAAAATCGCGCATAACGCAACGGTATTGGGACTAATCCCCGGGGCGGGTCACCGTCAATGGCTCACCGGTCCGGATGGCGAGAACGGCCGAGGCGTTTCCGAGATTCACCGCGATCTCCACGTGCCCGGTGCTTCCGATGAGGGCCAGGGGCTGTCCCGGCGGAACGTGCCCGTAGGTGTCCGAGATGCCTTGTATGGTGTGCGGGCCGATCCGGAAGATGCAGGGGCCGTCCGGTGCGAAGGCGCTCATGTCTTCCCGGGTGATGTTGCTGACGGCGTTTCCGAACCGGTCGACGTGGATGATTTCGCCGCGCATCTCCGTCTCCGTCCGGGTGACGGACGCCCAGTCCGCCACGAGGGGGGAGCACAGGGGACCGACGGATTCGAAGGGAATGCCGCAGGCCAGGTGCGCGGCGACGGGCGCGAAGATATCGCGCCCGTGAAAGGTCCGGCTCACCTCCCGCCTCCACAGATCCCGGTTTTCGAGGAGGCGTGCTTCGAGGAATCCTTCCTGCTTCAGAATCCATGAAAAAAGGCCGTTGTCGGGGCCGACCAGGAACGACCTGGAGGTCCGGACCGCCACGGCCCGCCGCTCCGTCCCCACTCCCGGGTCCACCACCGCCACGTGCACCGTCCCTTCGGGATAGAAGGAATGCACGCCGGCGAGGATGAACCCGCCGGCGCGGACGTCCTGGGGGGGCACGAGGTGCGTGACGTCGACCAGGCGCGCTTCGGGGCATATTCCCAGGATGACGCCTTTCATGGCGGCCGCGTATCCGTCGGCGGTTCCGAAATCGGTCAAGAGGGTGATGATTTTCGCAGGCATGGGATTTTCGGCCTTCTTCCGTGCAAGGTGATTCGTTCTTCCGGATATTATCAGAAGAGCCGGCGGCTTCCCAGGTCCTTCTTTTTCGATTTTCATGCGATTCCCGCCAACCTGCGTGCTGCATCGGATGTCAGGTCAGGGTTTGCGGGTGTCGGGGAGTGCTGGTGCCGGTGTTGGGGTTCGCTGCCGCTCACCGCCAACCTACGCGCTTTCCGACCGGTCGGGAAAGGCGGACCCTGCCGGACCGCCCGATTTTCTACCCGGTCTTTTCGATGCTTTTCATTTGGACGCGCGGCTTCGCTCTGCTAACATGCAGCGAAGCAGTGCCTTTCTTTATATAAACCTTCAACTTCAAGTATCGAGGAGGGTGCACAGTGCAACTGGGAGATCCTTCCATTGAGCAACTGAGCCAATTTGCGATGGATACGGTTCGGCGCGCGGGTGACGAGGCTCTTCGCCTGTACGGAAAAGGGAACCCCGAGGTCAAGTTCGACGACGAACTGGTTACGGAAGCGGAGCTTCGCCTCGTAAACCTTTTCAGGGCTGAGTTGAGCGCGAGATTCCCCGGGCACGGCATGTTCGGGGACGCGACGCCTGAGAAGGATTACGTGCACGGCGAAAAGGGCTATCTCTGGATCTACGATGCCCTCGACGGTGTGGCCAATTTCCAGGCGGGGATCCCCATCTGGGGCATCTCCCTGGCGCTGCTCGAAAACTTCTGGCCGATTTTCGGGGTATTCTACATGCCGGTGACCGGGGATATCTTCTACGCGCAGGCCGGGCAGAAGGCGTATTGGGGCAAAGAGGCGATACGCGTTCCCGATTCGGGGGACATCAGCAACGAGAGCGTTCTGCTGACCTATTCGAGGTTCCACAACCATTACCACTCCAGCTTTCCCGGAAAAATCAGGAACCTGGGTTCCACGGGCGCACACCTCTGCTACGTGGCCCGCGGCCGCGCCGAGGCGGCTCTCCTGGCTCACGTGTCCTACCAGGATCTTGCGGCGGCGCAGATCATCCTTGCCGCCGCCGGCGGAAAGATCTGCAAGATGGACGGGACGGAATTCCATCTGAGTGAATACCTGGGCGGGCAGCGGATCGACGAACACCTCCTGGCCGCTCCCCAGGGTGCCCACGAATCCATCAAGATGTACCTGCAGCGCGACGTGGAATAGCTGCGGCGAGCGTTCCCGGCCGGGCGGCCCGCATTGGGGGCCGGGCCGGGATACCGCTCTGCAGCACGGATGCGCCGTTCTATTTTGCGGCGACGGGTGTTTTCGCTTCCTGCAATATGGCTTCCAGCCGACTTTCGGTCCTGGCCAGTTCGCCTTCCAACCGGTTCAAAAGCTCCGGAGACAGGCTCTCGGGCAGACGGTCCCAGAGCGTCCTGATCCTTTCCCATATCTCCGCCGGCCCTTCCGCTGCACCGAGCAGTTTCTCCCGGACCGTTTCGGGAATGACGGGGATGACGTCGTCCAGGTCGGGCACGTCCGTCTGGAATCCGAAGCGCGCTTTGACGATGCCGGCGAATTCCTCGCTGACCTTCTGCTCGCCGTGGATGACGTGGACCCGCAGGTCGGGATTGGTGAAACCGGAGAGCCAGTCGAGAAGGCCCGACTGGTCCGCGTGGGCCGAAAAGCCGCCGATCGTGAAAATCCTGGCGCGTACGATGACGTTTTCGCCGAGGATCTTGAGGGAACCGGCTCCTTCGACGAGCCTCCTGCCGGGCGAGCCGGCGGCCTGGAATCCGACGATCACCACGGAACTGCCGTTGCGCCACAGGTTGTGCTTGAGGTGATGTTTGATCCGCCCCGCGGTGCACATGCCGTTTCCCGCGATGACGATGGCGGGCCCGGGAGTCTGGTTGATGGCCATGGAATCCCGGTAATTGTGCGAGAGGATGAGCTGCGGAAAGCTGAAAGGGTCTTCCCCTTCCTGAAGATTCTGGTTCGTCTCTTCATCGTAGAACTCCGGCATGCGCCGGAAGATGTCGGTGGCGGCGATGGCGAGGGGGCTGTCGAGATAGACCGGCATGGACGGGATCATCTGCTTGCGGAAGAACTCTCCGAGCAGCAGGAGCAGTTCCTGGGTCCGTTCGACGGCGAAAGCCGGGATGACCACCTTTTCTCCGTGGTTGTAGCTGTAATGAATGGCTTCCACGAGTTCCCGGCGGCTGTCTTCCATCGATTTGTGGTTCCGGTTTCCGTACGTCGATTCGATGAAGAGCGTATCCGCTTCGGCAATGGGACAAGGGTCCTGGACGATCAACTGGTCCTTGTGGCCGAGATCCCCCGAGAAGACGATTTTCCGGGAGTTGGATTCCGGTCCGCACCACATTTCCAGTATGGCGGAGCCCAGGATGTGTCCGGCGTTTCGAAAGCGGACCTTCAGGTCGGGTGCGATGTTTATCGTCTTGTCCTGCTGGACGGATTTGAACCGTGGAAAGCATGCGTTCACGTCGTCCACGTCGTAGAGCGGCGCGATGTCCCGTGTTCCCTGCCTGCGGTTCTTGCGCGTCTGCCATTCGGCTTCCATCGCCTGGATATGCGCGGAATCCAGGAGGAGGATCTTCGCCAGTTCGATGGTAGGGCGCGTTGCGTAAATTTTTCCCCGGAAGCCGTCTTTGAACAGTTTGGGGATGCGGCCGCAGTGATCGATGTGAGCATGAGTGAGAAAGATTGCGGTGATTTCGCGGGGATTGAACCCCCATTCGGCATAGTTCAGCGCCTCCATCTGGCGCCCGCCCTGAAACATGCCGCAATCGATCAGGTATTTGTGTCCGTTGTCGAGAAGAAAACAGGATCCGGTGACGCAATGAGCTGCGCCCAAGCAGGTGATCTGCATCGCTGCCGCCTTTCCAGATAGGGAGAATGGTGAGGTTGAGGCGGGAACCGTTCCCCGCCGCAGTAATTCTACTCCTGCACGGGGGAGGATTCAAACGCGGTATTCCGGGGGACGTTGCCGTACCGGCGGATTTCCCTTGACCAGGGGTCGGAACTGTTGCATTCATAACTGAATGGCGCTTCATTCATCGCGAATGGCGCATGGTTTCCAGAAACTTGTGTTCCTCTTCCATTTCCCGTTCCCGACCGCAACCGAAAAAGCCCTTCCGGGCCTCGTATCACCGCTGCAGGCCCGCCGGATCTCGATACAGCAGCACCCGACGTTCATCGAACATGCCGTGGCCGGAAGGGATGGCCGGGGGAAAAGCGATGAGAAGGAAGGATACGGAAAAGCACCGACGCATCCTGGACGCCGCGGTGAGGGTATTCGCGCGCAAGGGGTTCTTCAGGGCCAGGATTTCGGAAATCGCCCGTGAGGCGGAGGTCGCCGACGGAACGGTCTACCTTTATTTCAAGAACAAGGACGATCTCCTGATTTCCATCTTCGAAGAGAAGATGCGCGATTTCATCGCAGGGGTCCGGACGGCGATGAAGGAGCGGCCCGATGCCCGTTTCCGGCTCCTGTGCCTGATCGAGAGGCATCTCGCGGCGTTCCAGGCCGACCCCGACCTGGCCGCCGTGTTCCAGGTGGAACTGCGCCGGAGCGGCCGCTTCATGAAGGATTATTCCAAAGACGCTTTGAAGGAGTACCTGGACCTGATCGGCGAGGTCGTCGAGCAGGGGCGGCGCGAAGGAAGCTTTCGGGGAGACTTTCCCGCAGGGCTTGCCCGGGGGCTGATCTTCGGGACTCTGGACGAAGTGGTGTCGGCCTGGGTGCTGTCGGGCAGGAGGTCCGATTTGACGGGGCAGGGAGAGTATATCGCGGACCTCCTGCTGAGGGGCATCCGCCGCGAAGATCCTTCCCGGGAAGGTCCATGACGGAAACGCCGTAGTAACGGAAGGAGTGGAGCCGATGAAACTGCTGCTGGACGAGCGCGACATGAAGTTTGTCCTGTTCGAGCAGCTCAAGGTGGACAGGCTGTGCGAGCGGCCTCTCTACGCGGAGCATTCGCAGGAGCTGTTTGAAATGTCCCTCGACGAGGCGGGAAAGCTTGCGGAGAAGGAGTTCTACCCTGCCAACGCCGCGGGCGACCGGGAAGGCTGCAGGTTTGAAGACGGGCGGGTATTCGTGCCCGAATCCTTTCACCGGCCCTGGAATCTCTATCGGGAAGGCGGCTGGCTCGCCATGGCGGACGAACCCGAAGTGGGGGGACAGGGCTTTCCCTCCGTGATTTCCGCGGCGTGCGTGGAAACGTTCGGCGCGGGCAACTGGTCGCTCCTGATGTATGCGGGGCTGACCCACGGGGCGGCCCGTCTGCTCCAGAAGCACGGCCCTGCTGAACTGCGTTCCCTTTACCTGACGCGCATGTATTCCGGGGAATGGACGGGGACGATGTGCCTTACAGAACCTCAGGCGGGCACGGACCTGGGCGATCTGCGCACGAAGGCGGTCAGGCGCCCGGACGGCGCGTACCATATCACCGGCCGGAAAACTTTCATTTCCTCCGGGATGCACGATCTCAGCGAGAACATCATCCACATGGTCCTGGCGCGAACGGAAGGCGCTCCGAAGGGGACGCGGGGCATTTCGGTCTTCCTGGTGCCCCGGCTGCGCTTCGGGCTGGACGGCGCCCTGGAGGACAACGACGTGGCGTGCACCGGCATCGAGCGCAAGCTCGGGATACACGGTTCGGCCACCTGCAGCCTCAACTTCGGGGAACGCGGCGACTGCGTCGGCCACCTGCTGGGCCGTGAAAACGAGGGCATGCGCATCATGTTCGACATGATGAACGAGGCCAGGTTCTTCGTCGGCATCCAGGGGCTGTCCCTGGGCGATGCGGCGTACATGCACGCGCTGCGGTATGCAAAGGAGCGGGTCCAGGGAGCGCCGGTGGAAAAGATGAGAGACCCCGAGGCGGAACGGGTGCCGATCATCCGGCACCCGGACGTACGGCGGATGCTCATGACCATGAAAAGCAGCACGGAGGGAATGCGCTCTCTCGTCTACCTCGCCGGCTATTGCCTCGATATCGTAAGAGCGGCCAGGGACGAGCAGGAAAGGGAGCTTTTCCAGGGATACCTGGACCTCCTGATTCCCCTGTGCAAATCCGTCTGCACCGACGTGGGGTTCCGGGTCTGCGAAACGGCCATCCAGGTCCATGGGGGGTACGGCTACTGCCGCGATTACCCCGTGGAGCAGTTCCTGAGGGACTGCAAGATCGCATCGATCTATGAGGGGACGAACGGCATCCAGGCGTTGGACCTCGTGGGCAGAAAACTCACGTTCAAAAACGGACAGCTTCTGAAGAACGCACTGCTGGCCATAGAGGAAATCCTGGGGAAGATCCGGAAGAATTTTCGCTTGAGGGACCTCGTGCGCATCTACGAGGAAGCGCAGGAAAACGCGGTGCAGGTCGCGCGGTTTTTTGCGCTCAAGGGCATGACCGACGAGTTCCACGTGCCCATTCTGTACGCGAAGCCTTATCTTGACCTGTGCGGCGACGTCGGGATGGGGTTCCTGCTGCTCTGGCAGGCGCACATCGCCGATCGGAAATTCCAGGAAATCTGCCGCGACCACCGCGTGCAGGATGAAGAGGGGCGGGAGCGGCTGCTGCGGGAAAATCGCAGCGCCGCGTTCTATTTCGGCAAAATCTGTTCCGCCCGCTTTTTTGTCAACCATGTGCTGACCCAGGCGGGAGGGAAGGCGCGGGCCATCATGAACAGCGACAAGTCGGCCCTGGAAATTCCGGATTACGGATTCGCCCTGCAGTGACCGGGAAGATAAAGCCGGCTTCGGACCTTGCCGCACGCTGGCGCAACCCAGGGAGGTGCATTGCATGAACGCAAGAGACGTCGTGATGGTGGATGCCGTCCGGACGGCCTTCGGAAAGGCCGGCGAAAGCGGCTTCTTCTGGTTGACCCGGGCGGACGACATGGCGGTGAAGGTCATCCGGGAACTGCTGCGGCGCAATCCGGCGGTGAAGCCCGAAGCCGTCGAGGAAAACGTCTGGGCGGCGACCACTCAGGAAAAGGACCAGGGACTGACGCTGGGGCGCACGTCCGCCATCCTCGCCGGACTGCCGGAGTCCTGCTCCGGATTTTCGGTCGATCGCATGTGCGCGGGAGGCATGACGGCCGTCACCTGCGCCGCTTCCGAAATCGCCCTGGGCGCCTGCGACGTCGCCGTAGCGGGGGGAGTGGAGCACATGGGGCATCATCCGATGGGTGCGACCGCCGATCCGAACCCGCGTTTCCTGGCCGAGAGGATCGTATCCGAAGATGCGCTGATCATGGGAAAAACCGCTGAAAACCTGCACGATATGTTTCCGGAGATCACGCGGGAGATGGCCGACGAGTATGCATTCCATTCGCAGAGGAAGGCGGCCGGAGCGATTGCGGAGGGCATCATCCGGAAAATGATCGCCCCGATGACCGTGTATACGAAGGAAGGCTGGGTGGTCGCGAACAGGGACCAGCAGCCCCGGCCGGATACGACCGTCGAGGGGCTGAAGGCGCTTGGATCGCCTTTTCGGCCCAAGGGGAAGGTGACTGCGGGAAACTCGTCCGGGTTGAACGACGGCGCCTGCGGCGCGCTGCTCATGAGCGCCGACAGGGCGAGAGACCTGGGCGTGAAGCCCCGCATGCGCCTGGTGGGATACGCCTACGCCGGAGTGAAACCCGAAGTCATGGGCTACGGGCCGATCCCATCCACGAAAAAGGTTTTCTCCAGGACCGGCCTGTCGATGGATGACATGGGCCTTATCGAGTTGAACGAAGCCTTCGCCGTTCAATGCCTGGTCTTCATGAAAGAGTTCGGCTTGAAGATGCCCGACGACGAACGGCTCAACCCTCTCGGCGGAGCCATCGCCTTCGGACACCCTCTGGCATCGTCCGGGCCGCGCCTGATGATGCACCTCATGCATCTCTTCGCCGGCCGTCCGGACGTGCGCTACGGACTGACGGCTCTTTGCGTCGGACTGGGGCAGGGCGGATCGGTGATCTGGGAGAACCTGGAGGGGAGGGAATCCTGAGACGGGACGCAGAAAGCCGGGAGGGGCCACTGTGCTTTCCGACCCGGTCCAGTCCGCGGATTCAGCGGAGGAACGCGGACGTTCCGGCGTGTCCGAAAGAATCGGCATACCCGGGACCGCGTATCAGCGAAAGGAAAGGGGAATGAAATGGCCGAGCCGGTAACGCGATTCTTCAACCGCTATTACGATTCACCCTGCGGAAAGATCGCCATTCTCACGATGGACAACGGTCAGGACTACAAGAAGCCCAACACGTTCAGCGAAGCCGCCTTCAGGTCCCTCAACGACGCGGTGGACCGCATCCTGGCCCAGGGGGGTGTGAAAGGGCTGATGCTGACCGGGAAACCCTACGTATTCGCCGCGGGCGCCGACCTGACGGAGGTGCCCGGCATCAACACCTTTGAGCGCGGCTGCCAGGTCGGGCGGTTTGGGCACGGGGTCATGAAGCGGATCATGGACCTTCCTTTCCCGACCCTGGCGGCGATCAACGGAGTCGCCCTCGGCGGAGGCCTGGAGATCGCTCTCTACTGCAAGTACCGGACGGTTGCGGCCGACGTCCAGGCGATCGGGTTTCCGGAATGCTTTCTGGGACTCGTTCCGGGCTGGGGAGGGTGTACCCTGGCCACGAAGCTTCTCGGCCCGGAGAAAGCCTTACAGCTCATCATCCACAACGCCCTGAACCAGAACCGGATGCTGTCCGGGCTGGAGGCCTTCCGGATGGGCCTCGCCGATCGGGTCTACGGGGGGGGCGAGTTCCTGGACGACTCGCTGCGTTTTTTGCAGGGCCTTCTGTCGGGCGAGGAGCGGGTCGACCGCGGTGAAATTCCTCCCGGAAATGCGGAAGAAGCGTTCGCCAGGGCCAGGTCCTTCGTGGACGACAGGGTCCACGGAGCGGCACCAGCCCCCTACCGGGCGATAGAACTCATCAGGGGGGGCTGCTCGTGGCCGGTCGAAGAGGGCTTCGAGCAGGAGAACAAGGCTCTTGGGGACCTCATCAAGACGCGGCAGTGCAAGGCGTCCATCTACTCGTTTGACCTGGTGAACCGCCATGCCAGGCGGCCGAAGGGGGTTCCGGAAGTCGGGCCGAAAGCGGTCGGGAAGGTCGGAATCATCGGGGCGGGTTTGATGGCCTCGCAGCTGGCGCAGCTTTTCGTTCACAGGCTCGGTGTTCCCGTCGTCATGAAGGATGTGCGCCGGGACCTTGTGGATGGCGGATGTTCGCGGGTATTCCAGGCTTTTGCAAAGATGGTGGAGAAGGGCAGGCTTTCCGAAGCCGGGGCGCGCCGTCTTTTCGGGCTTCTCGAAGGCACTGTGGACTACACGGGCTTTTCGGACTGTGACTTCGTGATCGAGGCGGTATTCGAGAAGCTGGAGGTCAAGAGGCAGGTGTTTGCCGAAGCGGAGGGATGGCTGCGGCCCGACGCGATCCTCGCCACGAACACTTCCTCCCTGAGCGTGACGGAAATCGCCGCCGGTTTGAAACATCCGGAAAGGGTGGTCGGTTTCCACTTCTTCAACCCGGTGGCCGTACTGCCCCTTGTGGAGATCGTACGGGCGAAGCAAACCGGCGACATGGCCCTGGCCACCGCGTTCGACCTGGCGAAATCCCTCAGGAAGACGGGGGTCCTGGTGAAGGATTCCCCCGCGTTTCTGGTCAACAGGATACTCCTGAGAATGCTCGTCGACTGCCTGGCTCTCGTGGACGAGGGGGCCGGCTTCCAGCAGGTCGACGAAGCGATGCTGGCGCTGGGCCTTCCCATGGCACCTTTCGATCTGCTGGCCATGGTGGGATTGCCCGTGGCCCTGCACGTGATGGAAACCCTGCATCGTGCGTTCGGCCCGGAACGTTTTCCCCTGAGCGAAAACATGGCGGCCCTGGTGAACGCCGGGAAAACGGGCGTCTACCTGGCGGGCGGCGGCCTGAAAAGGGTCGACCCGGAAGTGGAAGCCCTCTGGAACAGGTCCGGCTCCGGAGAATTCCAGGCAGAGGAAATCCAGGAGCGGGTTTTGGCCGGCCTGGCGCGCGAAACGGACCTGGTTCTCAGGGAGAAGGTCGTGGAGAGTTCGAGGGAAGTGGACCTCGCCATGATCCTGGGGGCCGGCTGGCCCTTTTTTATGGGCGGCATCACGATGTACCTGGACCTTGTCGGGATCACCCCCAAGGTGCTCCAGAAGGTCTTCTTCAGCTTTTAAAAGGGTGTACGGTGCGGGTGGGGAAAACGCCGCCCGCACCGCTGCCGCTCCGAATCCTTTCGGCTTTCCCTGGAAGCCGCCCCGAATACTTTCCCACCAGGAACACAACCGCCGATGCCTTCGGGTTTTCCGGCGGACCGCAGGAATCCCGACGAAGGGACAGGAATCTCCGAAAACGGTGGAACGCTTTCTTCATGCAGGTCTTGAGGGCTTTTGCACCGGGCTGGGCCGGCATCGGGCGTTCGCGTGGAGTGCGAACCGCAGGAAGACAAACGGGATGTGCGTCAATGGATGCAGCCCGGAGTGTATGTGAAGAGCCCCGGGGAGGATGGATCGAATATGCGGTTCGAGAGCATTCCGGCTTTTCAACGGTGAAAAGGGGGCGCACGTATATTGAATATCTTTCCGGGACATAGAATTCCGCTGGAAGCGTAGGAATCTCTGCCGACATGAAATCCTGGAAGCTCGGAAGAGTTCGGATTGTGGAGGAGTGGAGAACCGGGGAAAGGGTTATGCCGCCTGGAGCATATGAATGAATCGGGAGGATTTCCGTTTATTCTTGCCGAAAGCGTTTTCAGGCGTATGAACAAAGGGCCTGAAAGGGTCGCGCTCTCGGGTGATAGCGTGCATGTTGGTGGATTTTCCTGAAAATACAGAAACAAGAACAAATGAATATTGCGTAAATTAAATATCTGTGAAATAAGGATATTGCAAAAGCTGAGGTGAATAGTTACATATTGGTGGTGGAGTTGCTATTAATCAACTGTATTCTTTTTAGGGCTGCGTTCAAGGATTTTCCTGAGTCTCCGACCTCTTTCGTTACTGATGGTTGGCGCCCTTCATAATCCGCGCGACATATTTTTACTGTTTTGACGTTAACCTCTATTTCACGGGAGTGAAAAGATTATGGCAAAAAAACTACTGGAAATTGCGGCCGAAATCGTTTCGTCACAAGTCACGACAAGCTCGATGTCTTCGGAGGAAATCGCGGCGTCCTTGCAGAAGGTGTTCCTGACGCTCCAGGCGATGCAGAAGTCGGAAACGGATGGGACTCCGCTGGATCTGCCGGTCCTGGCAGCCGCTCCTACGGAAGAAGAGGGCGAGGAAAAGGTCGCGCCGGAGGATTCCATCAGGGAAGACAAGATCGTCTGCATCGAATGCGGCCTGGAAATGAGACAGCTTACGGCAAAACACTTGGGGTCGCATGGGCTTACTCCAAAGGAATATAAGAAGAAATACGGTTTCCCGATGAAAACCCCGCTTTCCGCCAGGTCCCTTACCAAGGCCAGGAGCAAGGCGGCGAAAAAGCGGGGACTGCCTGCAAATCTCGTCAAATTCCAGGAGACGAGAAAGCAGCAGAAGGCTGAATCGTCCCTGCCCGAGGGCGGTTCCGAAGGGAGTGGCCTAGAAGGCGGCGTTTCCTCGCAGAAGAAGGCCAAAAAGTCGAGCAAGCAGGACTGAGCCGGCGCGTCCCCATTCCCGCAGCGAACCGTCCGTTCACGGGGCGTGAAGCGATCTTCGCGCCGTTTGCGGACCGGTTTGCCCGGATGAATGAAAGGTTCCCCATGCGGCCGGCCGTTGCCGGAGGCTGAAACCGATGCTCCGCTCCCGGCCGGCCGGCCTCTTTTTTGGAAGGCGGCGTTTCCGTCGCGCGACAATGAAACCGTACCGGTTGCGGCGGTCCCCTGGATCTGCCGCGATGCCCCGGCTTCCTGCCTGCGCCGTCTGCTCCCCCCGACGGCGCGAGTTCCCGCCCTGTGCCAGCCTTACATGCCGGCCGCCCTCCTTGGTTGGCAGAGCGAATTGCGGTGGGACTTCTCCGCGGGCGGTCCCATGCGCTTTCTCTTCCTATTCGAAAAGAACGCGCATATAATCCGCTCGAATCACTGCGGCATCCTCAGTCTTGTTTCACAACGGAGAGAATAATTTGCTTTCAGATACCGATGCGTCCTCCGTCAGGCAGCCGAAGGCCAGGACGAAGAAGATCAGTCTATCCGCGCTCATCCTGCTGAGCTATGTCGGTGCGATCTGTGCCGGGGCGGGCATATTGATGCTCCCTCTTTCGACCGTTTCAGGCGTTTCGCTCATAGACGCCCTCTTCACGGCGACTTCCGCGGTCTGCGTGACCGGCCTTACGGTGGTGGACACGGGGACGGTCTATACCGTCTTCGGCCAGTTCGTCATCATGCTGCTCATCCAGGTCGGAGGCCTGGGTGTGATGACCTTCACGGTCGTTCTTTTCCTCTACCTGGGGAAGAAGATTTCCTTCCGGCAGCGGATGATCATGCAGGAGGTCTTTGCGCACACGCCCCGGCAGGATATCTACCGCGTGGTGAAATCCATTTTCGTCTTCACTTTTCTTGTAGAGGGATCAGGCGCCCTGTCGCTCTTTCTCCTGTGGATCCCCGATCACTCGTTTTTCGATTCCGTCCGCCTGGCGGCGTTCCATTCCGTTTCCGCCTTCTGCAATGCGGGATTCGGTCTTTTTCCGGATAATTTCATGTCTTACAGGGATTCGGCTGTTTTGAACCTCACCATTTGCGGGCTGATCGTGCTGGGTGGTATCGGCTTTCCGGTTGTCTACGACGTATCGGAGCACTTCAAGAACGCGAAAATAGGCAGGCTCAGGCTGTCCGTTCAGACGAAAACGGTGCTGACGACGACGGCTTTTCTCATTCTGGCCGGCATGGGACTCATTCTCTGGACCGAAAGCGGCAACGTCCTCAAAGGGGTGCCCTGGGGCGAACGGATCTGGATCGCACTCTTTCAGTCGGTGACCACGCGCACCGCCGGGTTCAATACGGTCGATATCGGTCAGTTGACCAACCCGACGCTTTTCACGATGATGATCCTGATGTTCTGGGGCGCTTCGCCTGGTTCAACGGGCGGGGGCGTCAAGACCACGACGCTTGCCATTCTGAGTTCGTTCACCTGGAGCCGGCTCCGCAGAAAGGCTTACGTCAACCTTTTCAAAAAGACGGTGCCTCACGATACGCTTTCCAAGAGCGTCTCTCTCGTGGTTCTCTCTCTTGGTTTCATCTTCACGATCTTTTTCCTGGTGCTTTTCAGCCAGGAGGGATTGTCGGGGGACGTCGGGGCGCGGGGGGAGTTTGCGGATTACCTCTTCGAGGTGATTTCGGCGTTCGGCACGGTCGGGCTGTCCACGGGGGTGACGCCGAAGCTGAATGTCGTCGGCAAGTTGTTGATTATCACCATGATGCTGATCGGCAGGGTTGGGGTTTTGACGTTTACGTACATTTTTGCCGGAGTCGAATCTCGCGGCGGCATTCAATATGCGGAACAAAACCTGATGATTGGATGACGGGGGGAGGGATTTGAAGAAATTCGCGGTGATCGGTCTGGGAAAATTCGGATTCCACGTGGCCAAGGAACTGTTCAACGAGGGCAACGAGGTGGTTGCGATCGACAAGGACCCGGCCCTCGTGCAGAATATCGACCCCTTTTGCACGGAGGCGATCGTGATGGACGCCTCCGACAAGGAGAAGCTGCGTTCGCTGGGCTTGAACGAGATGGACGGGGTGGTCGTGAGCATCGGTTCGGATATCAGCGGAAGCGTACTGGTGACCCTGTACCTTCAGGAGATCGGCGTTCGGAACGTCCTGGCCAAGGCAGTCGACGAAGATCACGGGAAGGTGCTGAAGAAGGTCGGCGCGTCCGCCGTGATCCACCCGGAAAAGGAGATCGCCATCAAGGTCGCCCGGGCCATGTCCCGGCCCAACATCCTGGATTTCATCCCCCTCATTGAGGATTATCACATCCTGCAAATCGCCCCGCCGCCGTCCTTTGTGGGGAAATCCCTGCGGCAGCTCGACCTGCGGGCCAAGTACAACATCAATGTCATCGCCATCGAGGAGATCATCCCGGAAAACACGGTGCTGGTCCCTTCCGCCGATTTCGTCATCAAGGACAGCGATATCCTGATCGTTTTGGGGAAGACCCAGGACGTGAGGCATATCAAAGAGTTGAACGAAGACAGGAACCAGATGCTTTAGGGCACGGCCGCCTTCCGGAGCGGTCACACCGGAAGGTTGCGGTTCTTTTCGGGAAAACGCTGAATCGAAAGATTTTTTCCGTGCGGGTCGTTTTTTTCTCCCGGCGCGGTGTGCCTGGTTGCCTGCCGTTCCTTCGAAAAGTGTAAAATCGTCGGAATTATTTACGATTGGCCAAAATAGCTAAATTGGCTTGACATTAAAACCACTTGCCGAGCTTTTGCCGGTGCGCATGTGTCGGAATATCTTACGAAAATTCCGTTTGCCCGCTTGGGGTGGGGCTGTGCGCCCCAGGACCCGCATGACATAAAGGTCGATATAACAACGCATTATGATCCGGTAAAAATGCATGGTGCGATTTTTGCTTATTTTTTCTGGACGTTGGCCGGGAAGAGGCGAGTGAGCGGACGCTCATCGGCCACTGTGGCACAGGAGGTCCGGAAAGAGTCAAACGATCGAACTTCCTGGCAGATTGGACACACTATTGAAAGTTGGGAGAGATTTCTTTAGCATGCTTCACGGTTCCAGAATCACGGCTATGAAACGACAATCCGATGCCCGGGATTTCTCGGGCGAACATAACTTTCATTATCGGGCCGAAGTGGTTGATTTTCCATTTGAGTCGCCCCTCCGGCCGTGTGATGTTTTGCGTGCTTCCGGCAAAGACAGACAACAGTCACAGGCATGGGGATATGATACGGTGACGTTCGAAGATCTTATTGACCGCCAGAAGGTCATGGAACTGGTAGAGCGGGGAACCGGCAAGGGGGTCAAGGTCGGTATCCTCGACAGCGGAGTCGATTTTACCCATCCCGCCATTGCGGACGTGGCGCACAAATCTTTCGAGGTGAGGGAATTTCCAGGCGGTCCGGTGTGCCAGGAGGCGCCCGGGATGGACGTCCTGGGCCACGGCACCATGTGCGCCGGCGTCATTCACAGCATCGCTCCCGAGGCAATACTCTATAATATCAAGACACTTGACGAAACGGGAAGCAATTCGCCCGCAAAGGTCATCTGCGCCATCCAGTGGGCCGTCGCCAACGGGATGGACGTGCTGAACCTCAGCCTCGCCTCGGTCAACATGTCGAGAAATACCATCGTGGACATGCTCTACTGGGTGGAACAGGCCTACTATAAGGGCATGATACTCGTCGCGGCGACGGACAACCGGCAGAAAAGGGGATTTCCCGGCGACTACAGTGCGGTGATCGGGGTCGACTTCCAGCACTTTCCGGATTTCAAGTGCTTCAACTACTACCTGGGCAGGGCGGTCGAACTGGAGGCGAAGGGGGTTTACGTCGAAGCGCCCTTTCCGGGAAACCAGACGATCAAGACGACCTGCACGAGCATCGCCTGTCCTCACATTACGGGCCTGGTGGCCCGGATTCTTTCATCAATGCCCGGTCTCACGCCGTTCCAGATGAAAACCCTGCTGCTGGCGGCCAGGTCCAATTGCTAGGCGGTACAGGAGGAGCCATGGACATCCTTGAGCGTATAGAGAAGGTGAGCAAGACCATCGAGCTGTTGTCCGAAGAAGTCAGGGAGCTGAAGGGCATGGCCTCCCAGGCGCTCCCGTCCGGTCCGCAGCCCGTTTCGAAGGGAGGGCCGGGGGCGGAGGACGCTCTGGGCATACTGGTGAACTACCTGGCGCTGAGCCCGGGCATGGAGGAGGACAGCCTTCTGAACACGCTTTTGAACTGCGCCATGATGGTCGTCAGGGCGGAGGGGGCCGCGGTGACGCTTTACGATGCCGAGAAAAACCTGCTCGTGTTCCGCGCCGCCGTCGGGGTGGCCGCGGACAAACTGCTCGGCGTCGAGGTGCCCATCGCGAACTCGCAGCACGGACTTGCCTTCCGTATGCGCCAGGTCCACTCGTCGACGCCCATGTACAAGACGGTGGACAGCATAACGGGAGTGAATTACCGGAGTGTTCTGGCCGCGCCGCTCGTCATCGACGACCAGGCCATCGGGACCCTCGGGGCGGTGAACAAGCTGGGGGAGGACCATTTCACGGTCCAGGACATAGAGGACTATGCGAATTTCGCGGAGCTGGCCGCCCACATCATCCAGCAGCGACTCCGGGAAACGAGCCTCAAGCAGATGATCCACGGAGACGCCGTCCGGATACCGAAAGAACTTTCCGCGCTCGGCATTTTGAAAAGCGACAGGGATTTGCTGGAAATAACCCAGAACGTTGCGGCCATCGGGCGCAGATCGCCCGAACTGCTGTCCCTGTGCCGGCAGTTCGTCGAGGTCCTGGCCGGCATGGCCTGACGGGAACGCATTCGAAGAGACGAAGGGTGAAGAGGGAATCATGCCTATTGTGAGCACGGCAGACGGCAGAATATACGTGATTCCGGCGGAGGACCTGGAGTGTTACAGGATCGCCCCGGAGGACGTGGAAGACAGGATCAGGGCTTCCGGTTTGAAAGAGCCGCCCGGCGTCTATCCCCAGCAGACGCGGACGGAGTGGACCAACCTGCGCCTCTGCCTCAAGCGCTGAGCGGGGTGTCCGGCGGCCGGAAGGTCTTCCGGGGGCCTGCCGCCGCGCTGGAGACCGCGTTCCGCGTTTCGGGGACGTGGGCATCGGGGGAGATGACCGCATTCATCCGGGAGGCAAACGGGCCGGCCTTTTCGGCATGGGCCCCTGCCCGGGGGATGCAATGCTGTTGCGTTAAGGATTCCCATTCCCCCCTTTGAGGGGGGATCAAGGGGGAGTGTTGGTTTTAAGTACTTGAAGCTTTGGAGAAAACACCCCCATGCCCCCCCTCAAGGGGGGGATTGAGATTGTCGCTCGACCGGGAAATCGTACTCTTAACGCAACAGTATTGCCCGGATGGAAGCGGGAGACGTTATCCGTTTGGAACTAAGGAGCTTCCTACAAGGATCTGACATGAGGATCGAAGCCTTTTTTGAACCGATGGTCTATGTAACGGCGAAGGTGACCCACGGCTGCAATCTCAAATGCGGGTACTGCAAGGTCGATTCGCTGTCCACGAAGGCCAAGAGGATGTCGCTCGAAACCGCCAAAAGGTCGGCGAGACTCCTGATTGAAAATTCGACCTATCCTTCGCTGTGGTTCAACATGCACGGGGGGGAACCCCTGCTCATGGACGATGCATGGATCGAGGAGGTGGTCGACTATGCGAAGGACCTGGCGAAGAAGAATTCCAAGGAGATCAAGTTCCCCATTTCGACCAATGGAACGCTCCTGAGCGAAGAGAGACTTCTCAAGCTGCGGGATATCGGGATCGATTTTTCCATGAGCTGTGATGGGCCCCCCAAGATCAACGACCTGATGCGCAAGCGGGGGAAAACCGTCGTGCAGACCTACCGGCTGTTCAAGAAGCACAGGATACGGGTCGGCATCATGGCGGTCATCAGCCGGGGGAACTACAACCGCATGAAAGAGGTGATGGACTGGTACCGCGAAGAGGGTATCCGGGCCTTCCTGTCGAATTTCGTGGAAGCGCAGGGGCGCGGCTCGGACGATCAACTGCTGACCCCGCAGGAGATGTTCGAAAGCGCCTACCAGATCCTGGAGCACATGTACGAAACGGATGTTTCCGTCGCGAACGACGACCTGCTGCGCAAGGTAGCCTGGTTCGTCGAAGGGCGCAGGAACCCGGAAGCTCTGTGCTGCCCGAACCTGGAATGCCATGCGGGGCGTCACATGGTCGCGGTGGATATGGACGGGGGAATCACGACCTGCGGAAGCGCCGACACTTCGGATTTCCTGCTGGGCCATATCGACAGGGACATCGACGACGATCAGTGCAAGAGCGTGCTCAACAGCTTCCACGACAAGGGAAGATGGATCATCCGCTGCTTCGATTGCCCGGCGAAGCGAATCTGCAGCCACGGGTGCACTACAGCCTGCAAGAAGTCGGCAGTCTACCGGGAAAACATGTGCCAGTACACTCGGATGATATGGACGTACCTGTGCGAGCATCCTGAAAAGGCGAATCACATCCACCAGATTATCAGCGGTCGTAAGGGGTATTACGTGTAGCTCGAGGGGGCGGAGGGAAGGATGGAGGCGGAACGATCCGGCGCCGCCTGCCCGAGGCAATCGCAAATGGCTGTAGTGGAGCGGGACAGGCTCGATTCCAGCGGTGAACGTAACAAACAAACCTAGGAGGAGATCATGGCTATTCTGAGAAGTCTGGAAGGCACCTTTTACGATGTACCCGACAGCGAACTTGACAAATTCCAGGTCCCGCCCGACCAGGTGAAGGGCCTGATGGAATCTGCCGGCCAAAAGCCGCCGCAGGGGCCGAAGCAGCAGCAACAGCAGCAGACATTCCAGGTGTCGGGTGACGCTTCGCGGGGAGCGCCGCAGATCCTCGTTCAGTTCATCACGCAGGCGACTCCGTCGCAGCAGCAGCAACCGCAGCCGCAACAGCAGGCGCAGAAACCTGCCGGTCAGGGCCAGGAGGAGCAGGTGGATCCGCAGTGGTACTGGGTGAACTGGTTCAACTGGGCGAACTGGTACAACTGGTACTAGGAGCGGGTTGACCGGCTGCCGGCCGGAAATCGTTGCGGAATTCAAGAGAGACAGAAGGCGGACTTCCGGAAGGGGCCGCCTTTTGTTTAGTTTTCTGCTGAAGCCGGGTTCCGAGGGACCCGGGAGGGCGCTCGAAAGGAAAAAGGCGATGTCCGAACAGAGGGGTAGCCAAGTGCAACAGCCGTCAGGACAACCTCCACAAGGTCCACCACCGGGCCAGGGCCCGCCACCCCACGGATCGCCGCCCGGCGGCTGGGGACCCCAGGGACCGCCTCCCGGAGGACCGGGACCCCAGGGGCTACCTCCCCAGGGTTCTCCCCCCGGAGGGCCGGGGCAGGGTCCGCCGCAGGGCGGCCCCGGTCAAGGGTCTCCGCCTGGAGGTCCCGGGCAGCCTCCGCCCGGCATGTTCGGAATGGAACGTCTTTCCGCGGGGCAGAAACTTTCCAATGCCGTCTTTTTTCTCAAGTACCTGAAACCGGTACGCTGGATCGTGCTGGCGGTGATCGTCATCAACCTGATTTCCGCATCCAGCCTGATCCCCATCATGGATTTCGGGCGGATACTCACGGACTATTTCGGAAGCAGGGAATCCGTCGTCTGGTCGTTCATCGGCAGTTTTTCCGCTCCGCAGAAGTCCCTCTACATCTACATCATCCTGGCGGCGCTGCTCATCGTCATCTCCGGCGTCGTAACGCTCATCTCCAATTATTGCGGCAGCTACGTCCGCGAGTTCCTCATGCGGCTCATCCGGCTCGACGTGTACAGGAGCCTCGAACGTCTCAACATGCAGGCCGTCAACCAGAGAGGCGCGGGGGACTACGTGCAGGGAATCCACCGGGACGTCTATTCGGTGGACCAGTTGTTCAACGAATTCTTCAACAGGACCATGCCCCAGGCGATTTTCGCCGGCGTCGCCCTGGCTGTTTTGCTCAATATCAACAAGGTGATGACCCTGGCGCTCTTCTTGGCCGGCTTCGTGCTCTTCCCGATCTTCGGGGTCTGCGGCAGGAAGGTGAACAGCCTTTCGGGCTTCCTGCGGCATGCCTTCACGGAAATCTCGGACCAGTTGATCGAGACCATCGGGGGGTTCCGGGATATCGTGGCTTCCGGCCGGTTCGACCGTTTTGCCGGACGCTTCGACGAAACCCTGCGGAAGTCGCAGCGCAGCGCCGTGAGGATTTCCTGGTGGAGCCAGGTGGGGGGCATCACGACCGTTTCCATGATGAGCCTCTTCACGGCGGTTCCCATCGTCGTGGTGATTCCCGAGCTGATGCGGGCGCATGCCGCGAACCAGCCGGCGGTCGTCGGGTCCCTGATCGGAGCCACCATTTCGTACGTGCTGTTCCTGCAGCACTTTCTGCAGATCTACTCGACGCTGTACCAGTTCCTGCAGCAGGTGGCCATGACGGCGCCGAGCTTTCAGTCCCTCAGGAGAATGCTGACTCCGGAACCCGAACGGAACGCTCCGCAGGCCATCCCAGCGGCGCAGGCCGCCGGGCCGCTCACGCCGGTCCGGGCGATCCGCTTCGACGGGGTGTCCATGAACTTCTTCGGCCGCCCGGTTTTCGAAGACCTGCGGTTCTGCATCCCCGGGGGCAGGATCACGGCGATCGTCGGGCAG
>JAJFUA010000186.1 GCA_021372635.1 Desulfobacteraceae bacterium
GAGGTCGATGATATCCTCGCCGGCCCTGCGCCGTTCCATCTTCAGTGCATTTACCTGGGCAAACACGTAAGGCGGCAGCCGGTACATGCGGCTGCGCTGTGCGATGTCGAAGTTCATATCGATTCTCCCTCTCGTTTGAACATTTGAAAGTATAATATGAGGGGGAGGATGTCAAAGCAATTCAGAACGAAAAACCAAGGGGAATGCAGGCCGGAGAAGATCCCAGCCTCTTTTCGGGACGTTTTGGGGCCGGCACCTCTTTTCTGACTCAAATTTGCCGGGATGCCGCTGCCGCTCCGCCGCATCCCGGCCGAACGGCGAATGCGCCTCCGCAGGGTCCGAAGGCAGGATTGCCCCGGCGGCACGGAAGCCCGGTCCATCCGTTTCACGGCATTTTCGTCTGGCCGCTGAGGTCTTTCAGGAACTCCCCGTCCACTTCCTCGGTGGAGTCTTCCACCACCGCAGTTCCCAGCAACCGGCCGAGGGAAGACACCATCAGCAGACCGCCCACCAGAAGAGTGACACAGCCATCTTCGGGACTTAACGGGATTTGCTGGTATCCCCAAAAACCGACGGCAACCCCGGAGATGAATTGCAGGCAGGCATTCAATGCTCACTGTCCTCTCTTCTTTGCTGACTGTGGAACGGATTGGCCGCTGTCATCAGTCTTTCCGACGGTGCCGCCTCGTTCCTATTTATGGCTTCCCTGATGAAACGTGCATTGGCTGAAAGCAGTAAATTGCATGGGATTCCGCTGTATTTCGCCTGCACAAATCCCCAGCGTTTCCTACCGTACCGCCTTTTCCGGGCTTTCCTACCGTGCCGCGGATCATTCGCGGCATCCTTGTGCCCGGCCGCCGCCCTCATCGTCCTGCCTCCCATGCCTCCCTGCGGACGGCAGATCTGGTCCTCAGGGGCGTGGTGATTCTCACACTTTTCCGGACCGATCCGGAGCCTGTCTCATCACTAATGCTCTCCAAGCTTCTCCGCTCATGTTATAATGCTTGGCACCGGCAGCCGTGTCCTGCGACCACTGAACCGCGCCGCAAGCATTTGGAGCGCCATGAAGGAATCGACCTATTTCCGGCAGATGCCCTGTATTGTCCGCGCTGAAACCGGCACGCCTGCGCCGGGTTTCGAAGGCGTGTTCCCGGTGGCTGCTCTGGGCCGCCGCGCACGGGATTCCAGCTGCCGAGAGCAGGCACGTGCCGTCCGAAACGGCCATCAACCGCATCCCCCTTCCCTTCATGACCGGCCGTCCTTCCCCGCTGTGCTCGCCGCCCGCCGTTCCGGAACAATGGACGGGGCGAAAGAGCATAACCCCGTGGCCGGCGGGTTCCTCATGCCCCCCTGACCCTTGCGGCACACTGCCCGCGTTGTCGTAAGCTACCGGGCAAGCGTTCCGTCCGCACCAGGTACCACCCCGGAATCGTATGAGTCATCCCTGGAGAACCAACATGCTCTCGAGCCTGAAACTCTTCATGCTGTTCACGGACCGAGTGGGAATCATCGCGGACATTTCCAGCCTGATCGCCCGAAAAGGGTTCAATATCACATCCATGGAGGTCGGCAGGAAGGACAGTAAGGCAAGCGTCTGTCTCGAAATCGAAACACATCGTCCGGACCCGGACCGCACGAAAACCATCCAAATGTTCGGGCAGGTCCCGGGCCTGCTGGAGATCCGCTTCATCGACACGCTGCCCCAGGAAGCGAGGGAAAACAGGTTCCGGGTCGTCCTCGACAACATTCGCGACGGGGTCATTTCCATCGACACCGACGGAAGGGTCACGACCATCAACGCTGTTGCGAAACGTGTATTGAACTGTAAAGGCGAGGACATCACGGGCAGGAACATCCGGGACCTGCGACTGTCCGACGACACGATCCTGGAATGCCTCAAGGGCAAGAAGTTCAACTTCAGGAAGGACGTCATCAACGAGAGGGGACGGTTTCAGTACATGTCCACGTGCAGGCCCATCACGGATTCGGCAAACCGGATCGTGGGGGCAGTCGAAATCTGCAAGGACATGCAGGAGATCAGGGAACTCGCGCAGTCCATTTCGCGACCTTCCGCCTGCAGCTTCGCCGATTTCATCGGAAAGAGCCCGGCTGTCCGGGAGGCCGTTCTTTTCGCCCGTAAGATCGCCAGCACCGATTCCATGGTTTCCATCAGGGGGGAAAGCGGTACGGGCAAGAAACTCTTCGCCCACGCCATTCACGAAGCGAACAGCCAAATCGGAAAAGTTTCTGACCATTCGGAGATGAATCTTTCCACCGTTTTCTATCCGCGTCCGCTCTCGATCCGCGGCTTTTGCCCCTTTGGGATGGCACGTTATATTGCCATATGTCGCCGATTCCCGTCCGCACAGAGAGTAACTATCCTTATTGGGACGCAGGAAGTATCCGATCTATTGCATAGGCGAAGGATTCAGGCAAACGTTCCCGGAAAGGAAGGGATCCGTTTTTTTGCGCCGGCACGATCGACACCCGCAGCGGCCGCCGTATCCTCATCCCTCTCCACGGAACTTCCGTGGCACGTTTGATGCTCTTATGGGAACATGGACGCGGGAAAATCAAACAGACCCTCAGGGACAAAGGCGGGAAAACATGATCACAGGGATTCCGAAGGAAATCAAGGCCGAGGAGAACCGGGTGGCTATGACGCCCGCGGGAGTGGAAGTCATGGTTCACCACGGACACGTCGTGCTGGTGGAAAAGAATGCGGGAGCGGCCAGCGGATTCGTGGATGAATCGTACGCGGAAGTCGGCGCGGAAATCGTCGCCGCTCCCAAGGAAATCTACGACCGCGCGGAGATGGTCATGCACGTCAAGGAACCCATGCCGCTCGAATACGATTACATCCGCGAAGGGCAGATCGTGTTCACCTACCTCCACCTGGCGGCCGACGAGGAACTGACCCATGCCTTGATCCGAAGCGGGGCGGTGGCGATCGCCTACGAAACCATCCAGAAGACGGACGGATCCCTGCCCCTGCTCACTCCGATGAGCGAAGTGGCCGGGCGCATGGCGATCCAGCAGGGAGCCAAGTACCTGGAAATGGCCCAGGGAGGCCAGGGAGTTCTCCTGGGCGGCGTTCCCGGCGTCGACCCCGGCATGGTGGTCGTCATCGGTGCCGGAACGGTCGGGACCAATGCGGCCCGCATGGCCTGCGGACTGGGCGCCAAGGTATACCTTCTCGACATGAATCTCGACCGACTCCGTTACCTCAGCGACGTGATGCCGAGCAACTGCTTTCTGCTGATGTCCAGCCCATCGACCATCCGTGACCTGGTAAGCAGGGCTGACGTGGTCGTCGGCGCCGTGCTCATCCCCGGCGCCAAGACCCCCAGACTGGTCACTCGCGACATGCTGAAGACCATGAAGAAGGGATCGGTGCTGGTCGATGTGGCCATCGACCAGGGCGGCTGCTTCGAAACATCCCGGGCAACCACTCATTCCAAGCCAACGTTCGAAGTGGACGGCATCGTACACTATTGCGTGGGCAACATGCCCGGTGCGGTCGCAAAGACTTCAACGGTCGCGCTCACAAACGCCACCCTGCCCTATGCGGTCGAGATTGCGGACAAGGGATGGAAGCAGGCGATGAGCGAGAATCCGGAAATCAGGCTGGGCGCGAACGTAGTGCACGGCAGGGTTACGTACCGAGGCGTCGCCGATGCTTTCGGCATGGAACCGGCGTCCATCGACGAGATACTCTGTATCGCCGCAGGCCGACGCGCATAGAAGTCGTCACAGGCGGAACCCGGCGGGCGACGATCCGCCTTTCTTTCGGCCGGCGTGCAGCCGGACCGGTCAAAGTCTTTTGAGTTGCCTCAGACCTCCGTCGTGAGCATCGCTCATCGCGAAAACGTGCAGATCTTTCACAACAGGGAACTTCGCCTGGGCAGCGACGGGAGCTACCAACTCTCGACGGCCGGCGGGGTCAGCCCGGCCGTCTGAGTCCGGCGCCGCGGGGGGATCAAGAAGAGACCCGGAAAAACGACCCTTCCGGGCAAAGGATTTCCGGGAGACGGAAAGATGAGGCGCGGACCGGACCGTCCCCCGATGGGAACGGTCTCCGACGCACGGAGTACAAACCTACTCGCCCTGCCCGTTCAACAGCCTCAGATTCCGCGGCTGAAAGGCGGGACAGGCGAATTGGTCCTTCGTCCGGAGCACGACTGCCGTATTCCTGCAGAGCAGCCTGTGATCGCATTCGAAAAAGACGAACCTCTCCTGCATTCCCTTCTCTTCCGTTTGAACATAGCCTTCCAGCAGAACCGTTTTCATTACCCTGGGATGAGTGCAATAAAACTGCTTTTTCATATGATCCCCAAACGCGCACCACACGCGCATCTGCGATATCGAGGTGGCAGAGTTCCGACCGCCGGATCTTGTGCCGAATTTTTGTACGCTAAAGTATAACAAATCATCATACAAAGGTGGAGCCAAATATCGCATCGCCGCCAATTAAGTCAGGCACGAAACGGGCGGCGTTCCCCGCCCCGCCCTCCGACGCTTCCGGAAACAGACAAACCATCCTTCCAGCCGGAGAATTCGTCTCGTTTTTCTTCCGTTCTCTTTTCACTCTCGTTGCCGCCCGCCTGTCGGCAGGAGGCCCGCTCTGCCCCATCTCCACCGACTGGTCGCAGCTTCCGGGTAAGAACATGCCCTCCTGCCGCCAGGGCAACCGTGATCGCATTTCCCCCGGACCCGGCTGCAACACCCCGGGTTGCCCGAAAACCTCGGAGCACCTGAACTCCGGCCCCCTCACGGCATCGCCCGGGAAGCCACCCCCGGAGCTTTCTGAAACCGCGGCTAACGATCCCCATCCGGCAGACTTGGATACAGCATTTCAGCGATTTGATAACAATCGGTTATTTTGAAAGAATTTCTGCAATTCAATAAACTGCGGTTATTATTACCGTTATAAATATACTTCTGCGTTTCGATGAGTTTGTGTAATAGTGAAATTATTTCAGCGTTTCCATAAATTGCTATTATATTTAACTATAACCTGGGCATGATATTTCAACCCCTTCAGACCTATGCCTTGTGGTTGACTCAACCCGCCCCAGCCGTGGATTTCAGCATGAATACCGGGTGATATTACCCACCATTTCAGCAGATCAGCCATAGCCTCACAAGAACTCTGCTACCGGATCTCATAACCAAACTTCATCGATTCGATGATTATTATTAGTTTGACTCAGACGCCTCGCAAAGTTAGTCTCACTTCGACACTTGATCATCTTCTATCACAACGTATATCAGATTCACGAAGGCATATATAGCAACCATCAACAGGCAACTGCAACACCATTAAAAACATATCCGGCAACCGTTCGGTCAGGCCTTACCGCCGCATGGGCCGAACCGCACATGCTCCGGCGACCGACTTGGCAAAGACCTCCGGGAAGAAGCCGGCAAATTCTAAGACTTATCCATCCAGACGCAGGGGGCCCGCATGGGGTATCGGAAAGTCCTGGTAGCAGTCCATGTCCAAGACAAGGGAACCGCTTTGCTCGACGAGTCGCTCGACCTGGCCGCGGCGTTGGGGGCGGAGGTTATGTTTTTCTGCTGCATCGGTCAGGAGACCTTGACGGAAGCCGACGACAGGGTGGCTACGGTCTCTGAACTCGACATGCAGGATTCACAGCGGGCCCACGACCGGCAGCGGCAGGACCAGTTGACTCACGTGCACTCCTGGCTGCAATCGATGGTGAAGGTGGCCGCCGATAGAGGGATAACGGCCGAGGCGGACGCTGAGGAAGGCGAGCCGGCCCGGAGCATCTGCAGCCTGGCTTCACACTGGGGAGCGGACCTGATCGTGGTCGGCCACTCGAGCCGGCATCCCCTGAAGGCGCTTTTGATCGGCAACACCAATGTCCGGATGCTGCGTGAAGCGCCGTGCGCGGTGCTCGTGATGAAGAACAGGTAAGGGGGGTTTCGTAGCGGGAACCGGCGGACCGGCCGCGCAGTCCATAAAGCATCATCATAAGCAAGCGGTGCCATGATACGGGGAGACAGCCTTGGACGAGAAGAAAAAGTCGGAAAAGAGGAAGAATAAAATCGAGGTCAAGAACCTGACCAAGAGCTTCGGGGACCTGCTGGTCCTGAACGATATTTCCTTCAATGTGGAAGAGGGGGAATTTCTGAGCATTGTGGGCCCGACCGGTTGCGGGAAGACGACCTTCCTCAACACCCTCTCCACCCTGATGCCCCCGACGAAGGGGCAGATCCTGATCGACGGGGAGCCCGCGGACCCGAAGAAGCACAACATCTCCTTCGTATTCCAGGAGCCGACGTGCATGCCCTGGAGGACGGTGAAGGAGAACGTGGCCTACGGGATGGAGACGAAGAAGTTTCCGAAAGAAAAGCTCGATGAGCGGCTCAAGTACATCCTGGGGATGGTGGGGCTGGCCGATACGGCCAACCTGTATCCAAACCAGGTCTCGGCGAGCATGGAGCAGCGCATCGCGGTGGCCCGGGCTTTTGCGGTGGACCCGGATCTGCTCATGATGGACGAGCCCTACGGGCAGCTCGACGTGAAGCTTCGCTACTATCTCGAAGACGAACTGGTGCGGCTGTGGAAAACCCTGAACGCAACGGTCATCTTCGTTACGCACAACATCGAGGAAGCGGTCTACGTGGCGGAGAGGATTCTCGTATTGAGCAACAAGCCCACGAAGATCAAGGCGGAAGTAAAAGTGGATCTGCCGAGGCCGAGAAGCCTGATCGATCCGAAGTTTGTCGAGAT
>JAJFUA010000152.1 GCA_021372635.1 Desulfobacteraceae bacterium
CCCATCGACATCACCAGGGAGCACCTCGAGATGCTGAAGCATCCGCGCTACGGCTACGGAAGCCAGATGAATCCCTGCATCGACTGCCATGCACTGATGCTTCGCGAAGCGGGAAAGCTCATGGAGCGCGAGGGGGCGGATTTTCTATTCACGGGCGAGGTGCTCGGCCAGCGCCCCATGAGCCAGCGAAGGGATTCCCTGAGGAGCGTGGAAAAGCTCTCGGGTTACCAGGGACGCATCCTCAGGCCGATGAGTGCCAGGCTTCTGCCGCCCACCATGGTGGAAGAGGAGGGGCTGGTCGACCGGGAACGGCTGCTCGACATCCACGGAAGATCCCGGAAACGCCAGATGGAACTGGCCGCACACTATGGGATCGAGGATTATCCCCAGCCCGGCGGAGGCTGCGTGCTCACCAAGGAAGGCTTTGCCAACAAGCTCCGCAGATTGTTTCTCCACTACCCAGAGGCGGGCGCCAGGGAGATCGAGATCCTGAAGTGGGGACGTCACTTCCTGCTGCCGGGGTCGAGCCTGTTCGCCGTCGGGCGGAGGCAGATGGACAACCAGAGACTGGAGTCGCTGGCAGGTCCCCGGGATTTTCTGCTGCACGTCGCCGACTATCCCGGCCCCGCAGGGGTCCTGCTCGCACCGCCCGACCCCGAAGCGGATCTCGCCGCGGCGGCGCGCCTGCTGATCGCATACAGCGACGCCCCGGCCGACTCGCAAGTGAAGGTGGAATGGACACGGGGCGGAGAATCCGGCGTCTTTCATGAATCGGACCCCGGCAGGGATTATCTCCAGGATCGCCTCATCCAGTAGCCGCGGCGGGGATCATTCCCCGTGCTCCGCCGCATAGTCGCAGTGCTCGCGCAGCGGGCAGACGGTAATCTTCGGCTTCCGGGCCTGGCACACCGCCCTTCCGTGCTGAATGAGCTGATGGCAGAAAACAACCCATTTCTCGCGCGGGACGACCTCCATGAGATCGCGTTCGATCTTTTCGGGGTCCTTATTTGCGGACAGGCCAAGCCGGTTCGATACGCGCGCTACGTGCGTATCGACCACAACGCCGGGTATACCGAAGGCGTTTCCCAGGACCACGTTGGCCGTCTTGCGCCCGATACCCGGGAGTTTCACGAGCACATCAAGGTCGGCGGGAACCTCCCCGCCATGTTCACGATCCAGGATCGCACAGGCTGCGATGATGTTTTTCGCCTTGTTGCGGTAAAAGCCGGTGGAACGGATGTCTGCTTCCAGTTCCTCCTGCGGCGTTTCGGCATAGGCCTTGGCCGTGGGATACTTCTCGAAGAGTCCCGGAGCCACCATGTTGACCCGCTCGTCCGTGCACTGGGCCGAAAGGATGGTCGCTATCAGCAACTGGAGGGGGTTCCGGAACTCAAGGGAGCACCGGGCGTCGGGATAATGCCTGTCGAGGATCGCGACGATCGCCCTGGCCTTCCGGTCCAGGTGCGCCCCAGCGTTTGCAGCTTTGTTCTTCTCGTTTCGTGACATTTTTAGGGATTCTTTCTTGAAAAAGATTCGGTCCTTGACAGTTTTTCCGCGCAGCAACTTTTCCACGTTATTTCCACTATTGTCAAACTTCCCATTGGATTTCAATGGAAATAATTTTATATATGGTGTACTTGAGCGATGCAGGCGTACTGCGTGTTCCGGTGCGTCGCGGACAGGCATCGGGGCGGCGCTGGTGGAATAAAAGCCTCGGGAAGACGCCTGCAGGATGTTTGGCGCATGAATATTGCAAGGCGAGGTGCAGATGAGAAAATTTTTCAATGCATCCTATTTGAGATCCAGAGGTGAGAGACGGTTGATGCACACCCATATCATCGTTTGTCCGTTTTGCGAAAATGGGCATCCAGTGCCCACGGATTTCGATTCGATTCACCGTTGCAGCTGTGGTGCCTGTTATAAAGTCTGCGGAAACAACGCCGTGGAAAACGGCGTCGGGGATATTGCCGAGCAGCTTTGGAACGAGGAGGAACTGGATTTCGTCCGGTCGATCCCCGTCGATTTCTGCAACATCGTCATCGAGAAGGATTTCGACCGGCTGCTCGCATTGAAGCAGGGGGCGGACCCCAACACGATCGAGCGTTTCTGCAAGTATGATATTAACAACCACTTGAGTCTCGTTTGGGTAAAGAGACTGTTCTGAATCCGCCCCCTACCCTCCAGTCCGCCTTTGCATCCCGGCACCCTGGAAGTCCATTTTTCGACTCTTGGCGGCAAGGTTCGGCCCGTCAGACAGAAGCTTTCCTCAACCGCGGGATTCGCTTCCGGAGAACGGATTCATTCTGACAAATGGTTGACAATCTTTGATAAATCTGTTATTAGGAAAAATACGCTGGAAAACATCAGCCGCTTGCAGCAAGCGGACTTTTCTGAAGATAGCGGGAACGCCAACGGTTGAGAGATAGAGGGGTACCGTAAGGGTGCCCTTTTCCTTTTGTTTTGTCGTCGACACAGGAAACATCGGGGATTCGTCATGGCACACAAAAACGGCCGTATTATCATGGAATCCGGCGAAATCAGTCAG
>JAJFUA010000173.1 GCA_021372635.1 Desulfobacteraceae bacterium
ATCCGGCTGAGCCGCGAAAACCAGTACGAGCGCCTGGATAAGGTGGTGCGCAATACGATCCATGGGTTTTCCATCGAGAGCGTGAACATCTACGATCCGGAGCAGGTGCTTTCGTACAGCACGGAAAAAGAGAAGATCGGCACAAAGGGAACGCTGGGCGAACTGTTCAACCGGGCCATGAAGGAGGAATCGATCTCTTTCGTCGCCAGCGAAAGAGGCCGCTGGTTTGATTTCGGCTTTGGTGGGAACGTCCACAAGCTCAAGACCTATCTGCCCATGTGGGAAGAGCGTCCGATGAGCTGGAAGCGCGGAAAGGTCCTGGGTGTTTTCGAAATTACCCAGAACGTGAGCCACGACTATGAAATCATCTGGAAATTCCAGATGATCGTCGGCATCAGCTTCTTGATCTTCGTGGGGATTCTGCTGATGACCATTCTTTTCATCGCGCGACGTGCCGAGACGATCATAGGCGCCCGGACGGCCGAGCGGATCAAGCTGGAGGAACAGTTGCACCAGGCGGAACGCCTCGCGGCACTGGGCGAGATGATTGCCGGGGTGTCGCACGAAATACGCAACCCCCTCGGGATCATCCGGAGCACCGCCGAACTGCTGCAAAGTCGCATTGAAAACGACCGGCAAAAGCGACTCTCTTCCATTATCGTGGAAGAGTCGACGCGGCTGAACGACATTTTGACCGAATTCCTCGATTTTGCCCGACCCAAGGTGCTGCGGCCCTCAAAGTGCCGCATAGAGGAAGTGATCGATCGCAACCTGAAAGTGATCGAGGCGGAGGCGCTTCGCCTCGGTGTCAGTATCGAGAGAGACTACAAAACCGGTTCTTACATCCTGGAGGCCGACTGTGACCTGTTGTACCGGGCCTTCCTGAACATCCTGGCCAACTCCCTGCAAGCGATGCCCGAAGGTGGCGCCCTGGTCGTTCGCACTCACCTTGTAAACGGGAACGGCCATCCTTCCCAGGTGGAAATCCATTTCGAGGACACGGGGCCGGGTATTCCCCAGGAAGTCGTGAAGAAGATCTTCAACCCGTTTTTCACGACTCGGGAAAAAGGCACCGGATTGGGGCTGGCAATTGTTCAGAGCATCGTTGACAATCATAACGGTGACATCGAAGTGGAAAACCGGAAGGGAAAGGGCACCGCCATCGTTATCCGCCTGCCCCTGGTTCAACCGGATTCGGAGACCGAAAATGGAATTGCCGTGTAGGAGACTATGGAGACAATACTGATTGTCGATGATGAGAAGAACTATCTGCTCGTGTTGGAAGATCTCCTGGCTGAGGAGGGCTACCAGGTGATCACGGCGGATCAGGGCCAGACTGCGCTCGAAATCATTGGAATGCACGATCTCAATGCGGTTATTACCGATATGAAGATGCCGGGCATGGACGGCATGACGCTCCTGGAGCGCATTCACACCAGCTATCCGGACCTGCCGGTCATCATGATGACGGCCTACGGGTCCGTGGAAAAGGCCGTCGAGGCCATGCGCAAGGGTGCCTTCGATTACATTCTCAAGCCTTTCAAGAACGAAGAGCTGAAAGTCACCGTGCGAAAGGCGATCGACCATTACGACCTGGTCTGCCAGAACGAACACCTGAAAAAAGAACTACAGGGGCGTTACCAGTTCAGCAACATCATCGGGAAAAGTGCGCCCATGCAGCGCATCTATCAACTGATCGAAAAGGTTGCCCCGACGAAAGCCACCGTCCTGGTTACCGGGGATTCCGGCACCGGAAAGGAACTGATTGCCAGGGCCATCCACTACAACAGCCCCAGGCGCGACCTGCCGTTCATTTCCGTCAACTGCGGTGCGCTTCCGGAGACGCTGCTGGAAAGTGAACTGTTCGGACACGAGAAGGGTGCATTCAGCGGCGCGGTCAGCCAGAGAAAAGGGCGCTTCGAACTGGCGGACAAGGGGACGCTGTTCCTGGATGAAATCAGTGAAATGTCTACTCCGCTGCAGGTGAAGCTTCTGCGCATTCTGCAGGAAATGGAGTTCGAGCGGGTCGGAGGAAGCCAGACTCTCAAGATCGATGTGCGCATCGTGGCGGCGTCCAACAGGAACCTGAAGGACGAGGTCGCCGCATCCAGGTTCCGGGGAGACCTGTTTTACCGCCTGAACGTCGTACACGTGCATCTTCCGGCCCTTCAGGAACGGACGGACGACATCCCGATGCTGGTCCACCATTTTCTCAAGAAATTCAGCCAGGAGGGACAGCCGGAATTGACAATCAACGGCGGAGCGCTGCGATGCCTCCTGGAATATCCCTGGCCCGGAAACGTGCGCGAACTCGAAAATGTCGTCGAGAGGGCGGTCATTCTTTCCAATGGGCAGGAAATCATGGAAAAGGACCTTCCGGCTGATGTCCGGGAGCCGGTGGTCCCGGCGACGAATGTGCCCGAAATGGAAATCCTGCCTGAAGGGGAAAAAGCCGGCTGGGGGATCGACTTCACGGAAGGGGAAGACCGACTGCCGTCGCTGAACAGCGGCGAGCGCCTTCATGCCTCGGGCCTGAGACCCCGGCAGATGAGGGCTCTCGATTTCGTCAAGAGTCATGGGTTCATAACGAACAAGTACTACTCCAAGCTCAACGATATCTCGGAGCGACAGGCCCTGCGGGAACTCAACGAGATGGTGGACGCCGGAAACCTGGACAGGGTGGGCAAGGGAAGAGCGTGCCGCTATGTTCTGAAGAGCCTTTCCGGCAGCACCGCCCACTGATGCCGATATTCAAGGAAAGTTCAATACCTGGCCGTTCGCGAGGATGAGACGCGACGGATTGCGTCGCGGGCGAGTTCATCGCATCGTTCATTTTCGGGATGCCCCCGGTGGCCGCGGACCCATCTCCATTCGATCTGGTGCTGCCGGGCGGCGGAATCGATGGCTTCCCACAGGTCCCGGTTCTTGACGGGTTCGCGGCTGCTGGTCCTCCATCCGTTCCTCTTCCAGGTCTTTATCCACGTGGTGATGCCGTCCTTCAGATAGCGCGAATCGGTAGTGATGACGATTTTGCACGCTGTATCGTCCAGCTTGCGAAGAGCTTCGACGACGGCGGTCAATTCCATCCGGTTGTTGGTCGTACGGGCTTCGAAGCCGGACAACTCCGTCTCCAACTCTCCCTGCCGGAGGACCACCCCCCAGCCACCGGGCCCCGGGTTGCCCGAACAGGCACCGTCCGTAAAGATTTCCACTGGTTCCGATTCCACCGAAGACTGCATCATGTATTCATCCCCGCGTCTGGATTACGTTTGCCGTTAAACCTTTTCCCGCCGCCTGTGCAGCGGCGGTCATGGTATTCTTCCAATACTCCTACAACTCCCGCTGATATTTGAGTGCCGTCAGAAGGGAGAGAGTTGTTTCCTGATAAACCGCTCGATGGCGGTGGACCCGAGCTTTCCCAGGAGCTTCGAAAGATTGGAAAGCGGGATTTCGGCACGGGCCATGGTATGGTGTCCGCCTGCGCAGCCGATGTTTCCGAAGGCCTTGCGCATGATCCTTCCGGCGTCTTTTCTATAGCCGTCGTTTCGAACGACGATGACCAAAGACTCCTCATGAATGCCCGAGATGATGCTCCAGGTAATATCGTGGATTTTCAGAAAGAATTCCGCGATTTCCACCAGGATGTCAGAGGTGGTGACTTCGTCCAGGTGAGCGAAGATCCGGTCCTTGACGACATGCTTCCTGTCGAACGCCTTGTGGAAAAACTTCAGATCCTTCAGGGAGAGGTCGGATATTTCGATTTTCCGCAGCACGTTGTGGTCGGCAAGCGGGAAAAGGCAACGAAACGCTTCGATGTCCTGCAGGATCGTGTGCCGCTCGAAGCTGCGCGTATCCGTCTTGATTCCATAGAGAAGGGTCGTGGCGAGCGTCCTGGAAGGGCGAATGCCCGCTGCATCGAGGTATTCGAGGAGTATCGTCGACGTTGCACCGTATTCGTCCCGTACATCGACGAAGGCGGCCTCGACGGGGGGGGCGCTCACGGGATGGTGATCGATGACGGCCGTATACGAAATCCTCTGAAAAAAAGCATTGTGGGCGGGTTGGCTGTCCACAACGACAAATTTGTCGTAGCGCGTCAACTGGTCCTGTTTGATCATCACGAGAGGAAGCCTCAAAAGCCTCACCATCGTGATATTGTTCAAACGGCGGATCGGGCGGATCATTCCGATGGTGACAGACTGCACCTTGTGCCAGAGGAGTCGCTTGACCGTCAGGGCCGATGCGATGGCATCGGGGTCCGGATCGATCGTGATCAGGACCTGGTCGCTGGAATGGAACAGGGAGCGGAACGCGTCCAGTTTCTCCCGCGGCGCGCCGCATTCTCTGGCCGTTTGGATCGATGGGGGATCAGCCGGTCTTTTCATATGATCTGGACGATTCGTGAGGAGTTGCCCCGAAGGGCATAAAAAAAGGGTGGCATGACACCACCCTTCCTTTGTTGTCTTTTCTGGAGCGGGAAACGGGATTTGAACCCGCGACTTCAACCTTGGCAAGGTTGCACTCTACCGCTGAGTTATTCCCGCTCGACAGGTGTGATAGATACCCCTGAAGGCCGACAAAGTCAAGGGCAAAAT
>JAJFUA010000181.1 GCA_021372635.1 Desulfobacteraceae bacterium
CGTCTCCACTGTGCACGGCGGTGACGCTGTAGCCCCGCCGGTCGAGCAGGCGGGACATGTTGCGCGCGAAAACCTCTTCATCGTCGACGAGCAGTATTCTCGGCCTGTTCATCAAAGGTCTCCTCAGACGTCCTCACGTGATTTCACTGCTCTTTGTGCATTTGCTCCAGCAGTTCCGCGGGTGGATGCAGAGGAAACGAAATGGAGAATTCCGTTTTCTCTCCAACCTGGCTCCTCACGGAAATTTCGCCGCCCAGCCGTTTGATGATGCTGAAACAGATGGAAAGACCAAGCCCGGTGCCCCTCCCGACCGGTTTGGTGGTAAAGAACGGGTCGAATATCTTGTCCAGGTTTTCGGGGGGTATCCCGTTTCCCGTGTCCATGATTTCCACAAGGACCTTCGGGTTCGGATCCCCCGCCGTGCCTTTGAAGCGGGTGCGGATGGTGACGCTGCCGTAGCCCTTGCCGTCGTGAGCGTCTATGGCGTTGGTGATCATGTTGAGGAAAACCTGCTGGAGCTGCGACGGGTCGGTGAGCATCAGGGGGAGATTTTCGTCCAGTTCCGCGAAGAACCTGATCCCGCAGCTCTTTGCCTCCCGTTCCATCAGCTCGATCACTTCTTCGATGAACTCGTTCAGCTGAACGTCCTCGATAATGGGCCTCGTGCGTCTCGAAAACCGCAGCAGGTTGGTGGTGATGTGCTTGCAGCGCTGAATCTGCACGATGATCTGGTTGATGGAATCGTCGAGCTGGGCGCTGAACCCCTTGTCCAGTTCGGGGGTGTCGTTCATGGCGTCCATGACGATCTGCAGTTCGGTGAGGATGACCGCGAGGGGGTTGTTGATTTCGTGGGCCACACCTGCCGACAACTCTCCGATGGAAGCCATCTTGCTCGTCTGGGTGAGTTGGCGGTTCAAGTTGTCCGCTTCCATGTCCTGCTTCTTGATGAGCCGGACCATGTGCCTGCTGATGAGAACGGAGACGGCCAGGATCGTCAGGGCGCTCAGGTGCAGGAAGATCAGCACGGCATAGTTGGCGTGGTTCACGGCGTAGAAGGCTTCGGCGTAGTCCTGCTTGACCACCAGCAGCCAGTGGGGATCCCTGAGCCAGGTCGAACTGACCACCTGCTTCTGGCCCTTGCGCCCGTTTTCGTCCTCCGGTTCGATCAGTTTTACCTGGATGCCGGTCTGGTTCGGATCGACGGGAAAGGGGCTCTTCTCCATGATGTGCCCGGAAAATCTCGGAGTCGTCTGATAGACGCCTTCCTGGTTGAGCAGGTACACTTCTCCGGTTTCTCCGATCTGGACGTTTTCCACCAGGCTGCGGAAAGCGTCCGTATTGACCGTGGCCCTCAGGATCCACTTCTGCCCCCCGGGGGAGGTGCTCGCCACAGCGATGATGAAGTGGGGCTCCACGCGGTAGCCCATGAACATGTCGCTGATGTAGAGGCCTTTTTCCATGACCTGCGGGAACCAGAAGGTCCTGGAGTAATCCTTGTCCATCAGGTCGTAGGGGCCGATATAGGCGAGGTGGTGGCCGGTGTGGTCGATCACCCCGATATCGGTGATGGTCAGTTCGTTCTTGTTCATCAACTCGAAGACTTCGTTGAGATTGGCCGGGTTGCTGAGGAACTCCATCGAGTGCGTGCCGGCGACGATCTGGAGCTTCGAGCACATTTCCTTGAGGAACATTTCGATGATTTTCTGATGGTACGCGACGTCTTCGCGGAATTCGACGAGCATCCGCGAGCGGGCGAAGTCGGTGTAGTGGATGTTCATCCCCCAGCCGACGAGCAGCAATGGAACCAGCGAACAGAAGAGGGAGAGGAAGACGAATCGCCGGAAGAGCCGCCGGTAATGGCCGGATCTCTGCATTTCCGCCAGATGACCATCCTCCGCCGCCGCGCCGTGTTGGATTTCTTCTGCCATTGCCTGGGCCTCTCCTGCGGGCGGATCGCGAATGTTTCACGGATGCCCGCTTGTGAATTAGGTATCAAAGAGTGTGCCAGCATATTTTCATGCCTGCCGGACCGGGAATTCCCCATGCCTCAACACGGGTTACGACCATTTTGCATGTTTTGCACAAACCAATCGCACCGAAGGGTGTCCACGAAATGGAGACGCCCCGGGGGGCAACCGAACGGCCGGGCCTGGCAGGCGAAGGTGCCGCCCTGAAGGGAGCGGCCCTTGCAGGCCATTTTGGGAGATCTGCTAAGTGTCATCGCTATCCATTCAATTTTACACGTTATTTTGGAATGCTCCGCTGCGCTCCGGTACTGTCTCTTCGGCGGTTACACCCGTGTCCGTTCAAAGTGGACACTTTCACAAAGTGTGCTCCTCCGGGCTTTGGATTCCGCAATTCCCGTTCCCGCACACCCCTCGCCGCCTTCGGGGCTCCAGCGTGCAGGAGCCTTGCCCCGTTCTTGCGCGCTGTCGGTTTTTACCTGGAAATTCGTCGTGTCCGGCCGGTGCGTGCATTCCTGTCGCGGTTTCGGACTGCCTGGGATGGGGACGGGTTTCGGAAAGAGCCGGGTCGGGCTTTTTTTTTTTGCGGTAAAAACGGGGTGAGCGCCCTGCCGCCGCGCGCTACGGGTGCATTCCGGGAACCCGCCCGGCGGGTATGGCAGGGGAGAGGCACAAGGGGGGGAGGCGTTCTTTTCATTGTGGCAGGGTTATTGCTTAACAAAACGAAGAACCCGTTCATGGAACGGGCGGTTCTCATCTCATCAAATCCGGGGCCGTTGCCATGGGAGATATGCGCGTCATAGACATTGTCTGTCCTCTTTCACACAATCTTCCCCTGCACCCGAACGTCGAACTGCACGATTCCCTGACCCGGGCCATCAAGCTGATGGTCAGCCACAACCTTCAGCAGATCGCGGTCTTTTCCAACAATTTCCCCATCGGCATGGTCCGCCTCAAGGACGCCTTCCAGAAGATCGGGTTGAGCCAGGGCGATCAGCGTCCCGGAGACGGGGAGTCCTGAACCCCACGCCCCCTCTGCAAGTGCTGCGGATGGAAGCGGCGCGATCCTTCCGGCGGGCGCAGGCCCGCTCCTATTCACCCGCCTGTCTGAAGTCGTCGGAGTTGATTCCCACTTCCTTCATCATGCGGTGCAGGTACTGGCGTTGGATCCCGGCCCTCTCCGCCGCCAGGCTGACGTTTCCGTTGGTGTCCTTCAATAGTTTCTCGATGTAGCTCTGCCGAAACACGTGCATCATCTGTTCCTTGGCTTCGCGGAACGACGCCAGGGTCATGTCCTCTTCCGGTCCCGCGCAGAAGGCTTCCCGGCTGGAAGCGAGGCACAGGTCCACTTCGGTCAGGATATTGCCCCGGCAGTAGATGACTCCCCTTTCCACGATGTTTTCCAGTTCCCGGACGTTTCCGGGCAGTTCCAGGGAAGTGAGGAGGTGCATGGCTTCGGGGGATATGTCCTTGATGTCCTTCTCGTTGATGCGGGCGTATTTTTCCAGGAAATGATAGGCGAGCAGGGGAATGTCGGACCTGCGGTCCTTCAGGGGCGGCAGTTCGAGGTGTATGACGTTCAGGCGATAGTAGAGGTCTTCCCGGAATCGCTTGGCGGCGGTTTCGGCGAGAAGGTCCCGGTTGGTGGCGGCGATGAACCGCAGGTCGGCCTTCTTGGTGATCACGCTCCCGACCGGTTTGAACTCTCCCTCCTGTAGAAGCCGCAGCAGCTTGGTCTGCAGGATCGGACTCAGATCGCCGATTTCGTCCAGGAAGAGCGTTCCTCCCTGGGCTTCCTCCACCAGCCCCTTTTTGTCCTTCCACGCTCCGGTAAAGGCCCCCTTGACGTGCCCGAAGAGTTCGCTTTCCAGGACCGGTTCGGGTATGGCCGTGCAGTTTACCGTCACCAGCTTCCGGCCGCTCCGGCTGCTGTAGTAGTGAATGGCCCGCGCCAGCAGTTCCTTGCCTGTGCCGCTCGGGCCGGTGATGAGGACGGTGGCGGCCGAGGGAGCCACCTGCTGCACGCGGTGGAAGATGTTTCTCATGGCCGGCGAGGAGCCGATCATGAAGCCCTGCCAGCCCGACTTGGCCAGCGCTTCGCGCAGCGCGTGGTTCTCGTACATCCCCTGCCGCCACTGCATGACCTGCTCGATGGTTTCCAGGATGCGCTCGTTCGGGAACGGCTTGGTGATATAGTTGAACGCCCCCTTCTTGGTGGCCTCCACCGCCGTGTCGATGGTGGCGTAGGCCGTGATGATCACCACGGAGAGTTCCGGGTCGATTTCCCGGGCCGATTCCAGAAGGGAAATGCCGTTCATGCCGGGCATCTTCAGGTCGGTGATGAGCAGGTCGAAGACCTTTTCCCTGAGCCGTGTCAGGGCTTTCGCCGCGCCGGCTTCGGCCACCACCTCGTGGGGGGTTTCTTCGGTGATCAGGCGCTTGAGGAGCAGGAGCATCTCAGGC
>JAJFUA010000197.1 GCA_021372635.1 Desulfobacteraceae bacterium
CCCGAATCCGACACCCGCAGCCGCAGGTACTTCCCCGGCTTGAGATCGGGAATGGAAAGCAAATCCAGCGAGTCTCCGCTCATTTCGACCTTCGTGAGAGACACTTCGATCACTCCCGTGTTGCTCATGGCCTGGGCGGCATTCGTACAGAGGTTGATCAGGATCTGGTGAATCTGCGTTGCGTCGGCGAGTACGTCTCCCGGCTCGATCTGCTGCCGGATTTCTATGGTGCTCGGAAGAGATGCCCTCATGAGCTTCAAAGCCTCTTCGACGATGGGCCCCATCTCCAGCGGGACTCTCTGCTGTTCCCCTCCGGGCCTGCAGAAGGCCAGAATCTGCTGCACCAGGTCCCTGGCCCTGTGCGCGGCCTGAAGCACCTGTTCCAGGTCTTCGTACCGGGGGTTCGCGGGAGGGGTTTCCCCGAGGGCCATTTCCGTGTATCCGATGATGGGAGACAGGATATTGTTGAAATCGTGCGCGATGCCGCCCGCAAGGGTGCCCATCGCCTCCAGCTTCTGCGCCTGGTGAAGCCTGGCTTCCAGTTTCTTTCTTTCCTCCTTCGACTTCCTGCGTTCCTCCTCCAGTTCCTTTTCACGGGTACAGTCGCGCCCGCACCCGACCGTTCCGATCATCGTGCCCGATTCGTCCCGGATGGGGGCCTTGTAGACGTCCAGGAAAAGGGGCTTGCCCTGAACGCACCCGTATTCATCGAAACGCTGGGCATATCCGCTGGACATGACCACGGCATCGGAGTCCACACAAACCTCCCCGAAGGTGTGCCAGTCGGGTCGGCCCGGGTGGGCCGACCTTTCCCGTTCGGCGAAATACAGGTCGGTTCTGCCTATGGGCTCGTCGGTGTCCACGGCGTTGAGCAGTTTCAGGCACATGGCCGCGTTGACGAAGATAAACCTCTTCTCCATATCTTTGGCCCAGACGAGGTCCGGGGCGTTGTCGCACATGAGGCGGATCATGCGGTAGAGAGACTTGTACCGCTGCTCGCTTTCCTGGAGCACGGCGTTCGTACGTTCCAGGTCGGCCGTGCGCTGCCGCACACGCTCCTCCAGTTCGGCATACGCCCTGTTCAGTTCCTCCTCGGCCTGCTTGCGCGGGGTGATGTTCCTGGCGATCCCTTCGAAGCCGAGAGTGTTCCCGGCTTCATCCTTCAGAAGGCGGGCATTGAACGAGGCCCATACCAGGAGCCCGTTCTTTCTCTTCACCCGGCATTCGTGGTTTTCGACCCGCCCGGTCCTCCCTGCCGCTTCCAGCAGCTTTTCCCGCTCTCCCGGAAGTTCGAAAAAATCCTCCATCTTCGACCCGATGACTTCTTCCGGCGCATACCCGGCCAGGGCAATGGACGGGGAGACCATGACGACCCGCCCTTCGGTATCGATCCGGTAGTAGACGTCCAGCAGCGTCTCGAACAGGCCGCGGTATTTCTCCTCGCTTTTTCTGAGTTCCTCCTCCGCGTTCTTCCGTTCGATGCTTCGCGTTTCGAGCAGCGAAGCCATGTCGTCGAAAGCGTGCGCCATTTCCCCCAGTTCGCTGGGATCGTGCGGAAGACCCGTTCTTGTACCCATTTCCCCCTTTCCCAGGCGTCGCGCCGCCGAGGCAAGCCGCCTGACGGGGCGAATGAAGAACATCTGGCCGAACCCCCAGGCCACGGACATGGTGAGCCCCGTGACAATCAGCAGGATGAACAGGTTGCGCGCCATATCGAAATTCGCCTGGCGGACGACGTCGTCTCTGGAAACTCCCGCCATCAGGTAGAGGTACGGCGGGGCGGTCTCTTTGAGCCGGAGCGGTTTGAAGGCATAGTAGCGGTGCACCCCTTCCTCGTCCCTTTCCTCACAGCTCCCCTGCCCCGGCACCTCCTGTATTCGCCGGCGCAACTCTTCAGGAATGGGCTTTCCGGGCGGAATCCGTTCCTGCTGCGGATAACGGTACAGACGCACCCCGTTGCGGTCCGCGATGGTAACCGCGAAATGCCCTTTGAGCTTCGCCTCGGCAATGAAAGCCGAATACTGGTCCAGCTTGAACCCGGCGATGACGATGCCGATCAGCCTCTTCTCTGCATCCAGGACGGGATGGGCATAGTTGAACGAATGGGCCTTGCTGACCCTGCCCATGTTGTATTGCCCGATGGCCAGTTCGTGCGTCTCCCGGACTTCCCGGATATGACTGCGGTCGGCCACGCTGACCCCGGAAGGCGCTACGGGCGGGTACGATGCGATGATCTGCCCCTCCGGGGTGGCCGCTCCGATCATCGAGTAGAAGGAATTCTCCAGGCACAGCTTTCTGAAAAGTTCGTTGCAGACCTGTACGTCCAGCCGCTGCACCTCCGGCAGCTGCGCCAGGATGCCGAGCATCTGCCCTGTCGCCGCGGTGATCCGTTCCTGCTGGGATGCCAGGCTCTGGACCAGCAGTTCGACCTCCTCCCGGGCCTTTTCGATCTGGTCTTCCCGCTCCTCCAGTCCGTCCGCCACGATCATCGCGAGTACGGGCAGGAAGGAAACCAGGATGAGCAGGAACAGCTTGGCGGGGATCGTCCACGATGACGGTCGCTTCCATGGAACCATGGGATTCGCCTCTCTACAACCCGCAGTTCGTGCCCCGTACGCATGCGGGCGTCAACGTCGTTATCTTCGTTTCACAATGGCGACAGGGGCTGCGGCGCTTCCGGAATCCGGTCCGGCAAAGAAAGCCGGGACCGGGAAAAGGGAGTGCGCACAGCAGATAGTACTTCTCTTTCCGAAATAAAAATCCGGCAATCAGCCGTCGCACATCTGCCCCACCCGGCGGACGGCAAGCACCGGTTCCCGGGTGGAACCCGGGACTCCACAACCGCCACACGCCGGCCGGAACCAGAATCCGTGCGCTTCTTGCCCATTGTTCGACCGGAAATTTCCTAAAGTATATTCCAAGTGGACCGACTTATTAAGCAAGGAATCTGTACCATGGGGGTGGGTTGACTCGAAACAACATAATTTTACCGGGGGGTAAGCAGGCATGGCAGTAAAGTTCACGTTGGGAAAGAAGATCGTATCCGGGATTTTTTTGATGCTCATACTCATGCTCGTCGTCGGCGGGGTAGGCTATTTCGGCCTGAAGGGCGTGCTCGGGGTCACCGAACTGTCCTTCAAGGTGCTTCAGCTGAATGCCGCCGTGACCGAGGCGGGGGCGCAGACGGACAGGTACCTGCTGGGCCTTTCCACAGGGAACAAAGCCCTGGAGGAGGCGTCCACAAAGGCGACTCTCAAGCAGCTCGAAACGGCTTCCAAGCTCATCCAGGACACGAAAAACCATCCATCCATCGGCGAAGCCGAAGTCGAGAAGCTGAACCAGGCCGTGAAGTCGCTGGGCGATTTCGGCGAGATCTTCGGCCGCTATAGGAAGGTCGACGCGGAACGGGCGAAAATCGAAGCACAGATCGAAGAGAGCCTGGAGGCCATGTTGAAAAACATGGCCCAGGGGGTCATCAAGACGGAGCAGATGGTCTTCGCCGGCAACCTGACCAAGGCCTCCTTTTCGAACTATGCCAAAAGGCCCAACGAAGAGAACTGGGCTTCCGTCGAGGACGTTGTCAACCAGTTGGAAAAGGCTGTGGGCGTCTGGTTCGATTTCGTTTCCACGTCGGAACAGCTCGGCCAGCTGGCCAGGGATATCAAGAAGCAGTTCGGGGAACTCAAGGCCGCCTGCTACAATTATACGACCATGGTGACCAGCCAGCAGGAACTCAAGAAGCAGATCGAAACGAACGGCGCGAAGCTTTCCAAGATCTGCGAGGAATTCGTCGCTTCGAGCACCGTGAAAATGCAGAACCAGACCCGCGTTTCCATCATGCTGATGTTCGGGTTCATCGGTTTCGCCCTCCTCGTCGGCATGATCTACGCCGCCATTTCGGCGAGAGGGATCGTGGGCAAGCTCAAGTCGGTCATCACGGGCGTCTCGGACGCGTCCACGCAGGTCTCCGCCGCGGCGGACGAAATCGCCGCGGCCAGCCAGTCGATGGCGGAGGGATCCTCCGAGCAGGCATCATCCATCGAGGAGACCTCGGCCTCCCTCGAGCAGATGTCATCCCTGACGCGGCAGAACGCCGAGCGCGCCAGGGAAGCGAAGGTTCTCATGGGCGAAGTCCAGCAGATCGTGGAAAAGGTCAGCACGCACATGAACGACATGGCCGGGGCCGTCACCGAGATCACATCCTCGAGCGAAGAGACGGGCAAGATCATTCGGACCATCGACGAAATCGCTTTTCAGACGAACCTCCTCGCCCTGAACGCAGCGGTGGAAGCGGCACGGGCGGGCGAGGCAGGCGCCGGGTTCGCCGTGGTCGCCGACGAAGTGCGGAGCCTCGCGAAGCGCGCCGCGGAAGCGTCCAGAAACACCGCCCACCTGATCGAAACGACGATCCGGAACGTGAAGAGAGGAAAGGAACTCACAACTTCGACCCAGGACGCCTTCAAGGAAAACGTGACGATCACCGTCAAGGTGGGCCAGCTCGTCGACGAGATATCGGAGGCGTCGAACGAACAGGCCCTCGGAATCGAGCAGGTAAACCACGCCATATCCGAGATGAACAGCGTCACGCAGAAGAGCGCCTCCAGTGCGGAGGAATCCGCCAGCGCGGCCCTGGAGATGAGCGCACAGGCCGAGCAGATGACGCACTATGTGGCGGAACTGGGTTCCATGGTGGGAACGAACGGTAAGGAAATGTCCGTGCCGCAGCAGGCGAACGAAAAGCGCGGCCGCGAACAGGTCCTGTCGGTGTCCGTCAAGGACAGGGAATCCTCCGCCCCGAGACTCGAAGCGGATCGGGAATCGGCAAAAGAGACCGAAAGCCGCAAGACGCTTCCGGGCGACCGGCGCCGGCTGCCTCAACCCGCCGCCGACGATTCGTTGGATTTCTAGCTCCGTATCCAGAAGAATCGGGCCGGCCTGCGAAGTGCATCGCCGGCCCGATTCTTTCCTGTCCCCGTTTTTCACACCAGATCGGTTCTCGTCCGACTTCCACAATTGTTTCCCATGTAATTCAAGTTTTTCGTCCCTTTTCCCGATTTATCCGGTAGAAACCGCAACACCGCTGAAAGGAGTGAAAACCATGAAGATCGCGTCTTCGGCCATCGCCATGACCTCGGACCGCCAGTCCGTGAGCGTGGATGAGAGCAGCACCGAGCTTACCGCCTGGGCGGGGAGCGGGCAGAAATCCCCCGCTTCCGCCGCGGCATCGGCCCCGGCGTGGGGCCGGGACAGGGTCAGCCTGTCGGGCGGGCGGCACCACCACACGGGAAGGGCGCTCGGCAGGGAGCGGGCAGAAGAACCCGGCCAGGCCGACGAGCTTGAAGACGAGGACGAAAAGCTCGCCTCTTCGGACGGCAAGCTCTTCATCATGAAAAAGATCATCGAAGCCCTGACCGGGCGTTCTCTGCGCGTCGGCCTTCCGGACTGTCCTGGAGGGACCGGAGGAGGGGATGCCTGCGGCACGCAGCCGGAAGGGGATGCTTCGGGTGAAGACCGGCCTCGGGAAGGCTGGGGAGCCGTCCTCGAGAGCACTCAGATGCATTACGAATACGAACGGACGAACTTCAGCGCCGGGGGAGTCATCCAGACCGCCGACGGGAAGGAAGTCCGGTTCACGGTCAACCTGCAGATGACCCGGGAATACCTTTCCAGCACGAGCACCACCGTGCTGGCGGGGGACGCGGCAAGGGTCGATCCCCTTGTCATCAACTATTCCGGCAACGCTGCGGAACTGACGGACATGAAATTCGCCTTCGACATCAACACCGATGGAAAGACCGAGGACATTCCCTTCGTGCGGTCCGGCAGCGGTCTGCTGGCGCTCGACCGCAACGGCGACGGAACCGTCGGCGACGGCAGCGAGCTTTTCGGGCCGACCACGGGAGACGGACTGAAGGAACTGGCGGAATACGACGAAGACGCCAACGGGTGGATCGATGAAAGCGACTCCGTCTACGAGCGCCTTTCCCTGTGGACCAGGGACGCAGCCGGCAACGATCTGCTTCAGGGACTCAGGGCGACGGGCGTGGGCGCGATCTATCTGACGGGAGTCGACACGCAGTTCGATCTCAAAGACGATGAAAACGCTTTGAACGGCCAGGTCGTGCAGACGGGCCTTTTCGTGTCGGAGGACGGAGAAGTGGGGACCGTGCAGCAGGTGGACATGTTCGTCTGACCCGATCGGGGTCGCCTCCTCTTCCACAGGTCGACGAACCAAAAAAACCGTGCTATGCTGGTCTTCCGGGTTTGTTCTTCACCGTTTGCCGGGCGGGGCGGGCGGCGTTTCTCCGACTATCGGGAGTATGTGCCCTTGTACCTGACCTCATTCATACACAGGCAAGACCTCTTCCAGATCGCGGAAAGGTGGTTCTGCGGCCGTCCGGAACCGAACGACGCGCTGCGCCTGACCGAGATACTCATCGCCGACGGGTTCGTGGTCGCGGAAACTATCGGCTCCATCAGCAGGCTGCTGCTGGAAACCGTCTGCCAGGGCGCCATCCAGGAGGAACGAATCCACTTCAAGGGAGAGCTGCGGGAACGCATCTTCAGCTGCCGCGCAACCGCCACCCCCCGGGTCGGAGAACTCTTCCGCGAATACGAGGCAAACCCCGATTTCTACTACCGCGAAGCTCCGATCAACGCCGTGGTGTACCTCGACGAATGGGGCTGTTTCCTGGGGCTTTCACGGATCAAACGCCCGAAGCGGATCGCGGAAAAAGCCAACCGCAAGATCGCCAACTGGATTTTCCAGATCGTCCAGGACACCGCACGGAACATGGCCGAACGCAGGGCCGAAAAATACGGCATCCCGCTGCACTGCCTCCTCACCCCCGAAAAGGAGATGATCCGCGAGTTCATCGAAGCGGAGAAAACCGTGGCACGCTCATTCCGCGACGGCACCATCAAGTTCGACAGGGCGGCCCTCTCCATCAACGATATCGGCGGGATGAAAATCGTTGCCGATGAAACCAGGCTCGCCCACCTGGAGAAGATCCTCGCGGGAGATCCGGCCCTCAAGGTGGTCGACAGGGAAAACTATCAGGGCGATTACCGGGCGAGGAGCATGCTGCTCGAAGTCGCCTGGGACCCGGAGCGGGTCTGCCGCCGGTATGCCGACGGACGATGCTGGGAGAAATTCCTCAACCGGGGCATTCCGGAAGACAAGCTCAAGAAGGGCCTCGAACCACTGCTCGATCGGGCAGAGCCCAAGATTATCGTGGAGTTGATTCTTTCCACGTACCCCGACATGGTGGAATCCGAATTCGGGAGCAGCATCCACGAAGAGCGCATCCTGGCGCAAAGGTACAACAAGGACTACAAGGGGTATGTGCCCACGAACGTGGAGTTCCTGCTCGAATATCTCTTCGCGGTGGGATTCAGCCCGCAGATTCACATCTCGGAAATCCCCATCAAACTCTGGGGGCGCTACCTGCCGGACACGCTCATTTCCCATATCCGCAGCCTCTATCATCTCCCCGAGTACGATCTGCTCTATTAGCGGTCCGCCCGGGAGGTTGCGGGCTTGCCGGCGGGGAATCCGCGGGTTAAAAGGGCTTCGGCATCCGGTTCTTCAACGGAGGACGTTTTCCGCGGACACGAGAACGGCTTCGAAGGTGCCCACCACCACCTTGCTCGCGATCTTGACGGGCACATGCCGCCTGTCGGCCGTGACCCATACCTGGAGCCTGGCGTTTTTGCTCTTCTTGAAGACCCCTCCGATATCCTTGAGATCGGGTTCCACGAGGAAGGTGTCGAAGGTGCCGGCGGGGACCCGGACCGTTTCGCGTTTCACGACCCGGGCCTTGCCGGTGGTGTATTTCTTCCCGTCGGTGACCGAAGCTTCCAGGTGCAGGCCGTCGGCGACGCGCTGCAGGCGAAAGGAATAGAAGACGGAAAGGGGGTCGAAGGTCCCCGGACCGACCGCGACGGGACGTTCCTTTTTGCCGAAATTGACGAACTGTGCCCGGGAATTCTCCCAGTCGAAGGACACCGTCACGTTCCGGCGATGGGAGCCCTCCTGCTGGTTGCTCTTGTAGAGGAGAGAGCGGGTCATACCCTCGTCCGCGTACGCATCCACCTGGTCCCGGACCTTGTAAAAGGCATCGATGAAGGCGTTGCTGCGGATCGTCACCGAAAAATGGTGCGCGCTCACGCCGCCGATCTCTTCCGCCGGAAGCACCTGGAGAACCGCCGCGCCGGCGGAGACGATCCCCCACCGGAGGTCGAAGGTCAGCTTCTCGCCGGGCTGAAACGGCAATTCCCCTGCGGAAGGAATCCCGCAGCATTGAAAAACGGCACCTGCGGCCAGCAGGAAATACAAAAGAACTCGCGCGCGTATCGATTTCATTATTTCGTTTCCAGCGTCCCATGCATCCGGAGGGCGCAAACCGCGGGTGCGGTGTTCGCCATCCCTTTCGAATGTTTTAATTTATATGACGAAAGTTCAGATGGCAACCATACCGGAAAATGTGATAGTTTTTTCCCTACTCGCAGCGATTTCCGGCACCTGTCGCCGGGTGGCGAATAACGCAGGAACCGAACAGCGGACGGGACCGTGATCGTATGAAGAGACCATCCCTCTTCTTCAAGATTGAGCAGCCGATACTCCCTTTTCTCAAGAGCGGGGACATGGTCGTCTTCCTGTGCCTGATCGTGTCGGTCTATATCGGCATTCGGCTCGCCCTGCACGCCCCCATGATCATCCAGGGGCCGAGGATTTCCCTGTCCCCGTTCGTACTGCCGTGGTACGCCGGTTTCTCCATCGGGCGGATGACCTGCGCCTACCTGCTGTCGTTCGTTTTTTCCCTTGTTTACGGTTACATGATCGTACGAAACCGCTACGCCCAGAAGGTGCTGATCCCCCTGCTCGACGTGCTGCAGAGCGTACCCATTCTCTCGTTTCTTCCCGTCGTGCTGCTGAGCCTCACGACGGTACTGCCCCAGAAGCTGGCGGTGGAACTCGCCTCCATCATTCTCATCTTCACCAGCCAGGCATGGAACATGACCTTCGCCTGGTACCAGTCGCTCATCACCATTCCGCACGAACTGGATGAAGTCGGCTCCATCTACCGGTTCAACGGCTGGATGCGCTTCAAGACCCTGCAGCTCCCGTTCGCGGCCATCGGCCTGGTCTGGAACAGCATCATGAGCTGGGCGGGCGGGTGGTTCTTTCTCATGGCCGCCGAGATCTTCACCGTCGGCCAGCGGGACTTCCGCCTGCCGGGGCTCGGCGCGTACCTGCACGAAGCGGCTTCACAGGGCGACATGCAGGCGATCGTCTGGGGCGTCGGCACCTTGGTGCTGGTGATCGTCGCGCTCGATCAACTGCTCTGGAGACCGCTGCTCGCGTGGTCGGAACGCTTCAAGCTGGAGATGATCGAAAGCGAGGTGCCGCGCACCTCCTGGTTCTACGACGCCCTGCGCAACTCGCACATTCTGGATTGGTTCGACCGCAGGTGCCTGACCCCGTTCCATCAGTGGCTCGATGCCCTGCTGCTCCGGCGTTTTCCCATGAAGGAGGAAGTCGTCCGGGAATCGAAGGGCCACAATCCCGTGGTCATTCTGCTGGCGGCGGCCGGAAGCGGAGGCCTGATGATCGGCATTTACAAGGCTGCCATGATGCTCGCCGAGGTGTCCGCGGCACAGTGGGTGGACATCGCCCTGGGGCTGGGCGCCACTTTCCTGCGCGTTCTCGCCTCCCTGGTCCTGGCCGTCGCCTGGACCATCCCTCTGGGCGTGGCCATCGGGACAACCCCCCGTCTCGCAGCCCTGCTGCAGCCGCTGGTCCAGATCGCGGCTTCCGTGCCCGCGACGGCCCTTTTCCCGGTCTTCCTTCTCTTCATGCTCAACATGCCGGGAGGATTGAGCCTGGTGGCCGTCTTCCTCATGCTCCTCGGCACCCAGTGGTATCTCCTGTTCAACATTATCGCCGGAGCGAGCGCCATTCCGCAAGACCTGAAGTATACGACCACACTTCTGCAACTGGGCCGCTGGGGCCGGTGGCGCACCCTGATCCTGCCCTCCCTTTTCCCGTACATCATCACGGGAGCCATCGCCGCGGGGGGCGGGGCCTGGAACGCCAGCATCGTCGCGGAGCACGTGGAGTTCTCCGGGCGGACCCTGGACACGGTGGGAATCGGTTCGCTGATCGCGAAAGCCACGGCCACCGGCGACTATCCCCTCCTTCTCGCCTCGACCCTCACCATGGTCAGCGTCGTCGTGCTGATCAACCGGCTGATATGGCGGCGCCTCTACCAAGTGGCCGAAGAACGATACCGGATGGAGTGAACGATCCATGAATTCCAACGCTTCCCTTTTGCAGCTCAAGCATGTCACGCAGGTGTACGGCAGCGGGCAGAAACGATTCGTTGCCGTGCAGGACGTGAACCTGACGATGAACGAAGGGGAATTCGTAGCCCTCCTCGGTCCGTCGGGATGCGGCAAGAGCACCCTGCTGCGGATCATCACGGGCCTGCAGCCGGCCACCGAAGGGCGGGTGCTCTACAGGGGCGCGCAGCTCAAGGGGATCAACCCGAATTCCTCCATCGTCTTCCAGTCCTTCGCGCTCTTCCCGTGGCTCACGGTGCTCGAAAACGTGGAAGTCTCCCTGAAAGCCAGGGGCGTGCCCCCCAGGCTCGCGGTGACCCGGGCACTGGACCTGCTCGACCGGGTCGGCCTCGACGGCTTCGAAACGGCCTATCCCCGGGAGCTTTCGGGCGGCATGCGCCAGAAGGTGGGGTTTGCACGGGCCATGGCGGTCGAGCCCGAACTGCTCTGCCTGGACGAGCCTTTCTCCGCCCTCGACGTCCTCAGCGCCGAAGCCCTCCGCGGCGAACTGCTCGAACTCTGGACGGGCGGTCGCATTCCCACCCGCGCCATCCTCATGGTCACGCACAACATCGAGGAAGCGGTCATCATGGCCGACCGCATCGTCGTCATGGACAAGGTCCCCGGACGCGTCGTGACGGATATGAAGGTCTCCCTGCCGCATCCGCGGATGCGCAAAGACCCCAAGTTTCTCGAAGTCGTGGACCGCGTGTACGGCATCCTGGCGGGCCAGACGCTGCCGGAGCACCTGGAAATGGGCACCGCGCCCGGAGAACCGGGCCGCACGCGGGCACTGCCGCATATCGTCCTGAATGAACTGATCGGCCTCATGGAATTCCTCGATACGATGCCCAACGACCGGGTCGACATCTACCGGCTCGCCGAGGAACTGGTGATGAACTCGGACCGCCTGCTGCGCCTCATCGACGCCGCGGAACTCCTGGGCTTCGCCACCATCGCCCACGGCGACATCACCCTGACCCCCCTCGGGGAAACCTTCGCCGAAGCAAGCATCCTGGCCCGCAAGGAAATTTTCGCCACGCGCATACGGCGGCTCCCGGTCTTCCGCTGGCTCGCCGCCATGCTGACGGCGACCGACGGCCACCAGCTCAAATGGAACGTGATCCAGACCGCCCTGGAACTGGAATTCCCGTCCGAAGAAGCCCAGCGGCAGCTGGATTCCGCCGTGAACTGGGGACGGTATGCCGAAATCCTCGCCTACGACGACGACGCGGAGTTGATCTCCCTGGAACCCGCCCTGGGGGGGCAGACGCCGGAACAGGGGGGAAAGCAGGAAGGTGCGGGAAAGCCCCACTGAGCGCCCCGGGGAAGGATGCCTTCAACGTTTTTCGATGCCGGCCGGCAGTTCGCTGAAACAAAGGCCGTCTTTCGACTTCGTCATCATCACCGTGCATTTTGCGGCTTCACTGAAAATAGCCGTTTTTTCAAGCACTATTACCCCACTTCACCCATGCCCCCACTAAGGTCTCCCCCCTCCCCAAATACACAAAACCCCCCATTTACCCGAACCAGCCGCAAAGTTATCGTATACTTGCAATGGATTGCCGGGGGGAGGAAGAGCCATGTCCGAGGGCGTGAATATTTCACGGGCCGGGGGTGATTTGTATGTCATCCGTTTTGGTGGTTGAAGTAAACGATTTCTTTCGAAAGTCCTTCATCGAAATTCTCAAGATGCATCTTCCCAACCTGTTCGTCGACGGGGCGGGGGATGGTCCCGAGGCGCTGAAGAGAATCGGGATTTCTCAGCCCGACATGGTGCTCATGGATATGAGGCTGAACGACAAGAGCGGCCTGGAACTGGCCAAAGAGATCAAGAAACGCAACCCGGAAATCGTCGTCGGCCTTTTCACGAGCTACGATATACCGGAAAAGGACAAGCAGTCCCTCCGCTGCAGCGTGGATCATTTTCTCTTGAAAGACACCCTGTCGGTCGCCGAGGTTGCGCGGCTGATCGAGTCCGTCCTTTCCAGGAAACGCCGGCAGCAGTATGCCTTAGCGGCCGCCTCGAATTGAACCGCCGCAAGCCTTTTCCTTTTCGCGTCTTTTCCTTCGGGCGGGGTAGGGCTCCCATGCGGTAAAAACCGTTTGACAGCCCTGCCGGGCATGGGTATTCTTACTGAAAAAGGGGCATGAAGCCCTCGCAGTACCGTTCGAAGGCAATAGAATTCCTAGAGTTTATCAATGAGGCCATGAAGGCCAGGATGTTCCCGTTGCGGGCATGCCGGCTTTTTTTGTTTCAGCGCCGTGAATCCGCGACAGCCGGCGGGCTTCGAAACCCGCTCCAGACAGGAGCAATCCCCCATGCACATGGCCGATGCGCTGATTTCCCCCACGGTCGGGGGCGTCTTATGGATCGCCTCCGCAGGACTCACCGCGTACAGCGCGAGGAGGCTCAAGGCAGACGCCGACGAACGCAGGGCGCCGCTCATGGGCGTTCTCGGCGCTTTCGTCTTCGCGGCACAGATGGTCAACTTCAGCATCCCCGGGACTGGTTCCAGCGGGCATCTCGCCGGAGGGATGCTCCTTGCCGCCCTCCTCGGTCCTCATGCCGCCTTTCTCACCATGGCCTCCATCCTGACCGTCCAGGCACTCTTCTTTGCAGACGGCGGCCTGCTGGCGCTCGGCTGCAACATCTTCAACCTGGGCTTCTTCGCCTGTTTCGTCGCCTATCCGCTTATCTACCGGAAAATCGCCGCAGGACGGACGGACCGCCGGCGGCTCTTCGCGGGAGCGGTTCTCTCCTCCGTCGTCGCGCTGCAGATGGGCGCTTTCGGGGTCGTGCTGGAAACCGCTTTTTCCGGAATTTCCGAGCTGCCGCTACGTACCTTCGCCCTGATGATGCAGCCGATTCACCTGGCCGTGGGGCTCGTGGAAGGGTTCGTCACGGCAGCGGTGATCGCGTTTGTGGGGAAGGCGCGCCCCGAAATCCTGGAAGCGGCCGCCGCACCGGGCCGGACCAGGCACTTCCCCGTCCGGAACGTACTGGCCGCAATGCTCGTGGCGGCCGTGCTCACCGGAGGGGTCCTTTCCTGGTTCGCCTCCTCCAGCCCCGACGGGCTGGAGTGGTCCATGCTCCGCACCTCGGGCAGGGAATCTCTGGAAGCGCCCGCTGGCGGCCTGCACGCCTTGGCAGCAGCCGTACAGGAGAAGCTGGCCCTGATGCCGGATTACGACTTCAGGAAATCCGAAGCCCCCTCCCCCGCCGGGACGGCGGAGCAGGAAAAAGGCGAAGGCTGGCCCGCCCCGAACCCGGGCACGTCGACCGCGGGGCTGATCGGAGGGGCACTGACCCTCGCGCTGGCCGGCCTGATCGGGCTGGGAATGAGGAAACTGGCGGCAAAGTGACGGAAGACGGCCGGCACGCATGGCAAAACTCGAAGCCTCGTATTTCGACCTGAGCACCCTGGACACCCTGGCCCGGCGGGACACCGCCATCCACCGGCTGGACCCGCGTGCAAAGGTGCTCGCCACGGCCCTTTTCATCGTGGCCGTCGTATCCTTCGGCAAATACGAGGTGGCGGCGCTCCTCCCGATGGTGCTCTACCCCGTCGTCGTGGGCGCTCTTGCGGGCCTGCCGGCGCTTACCCTTCTTCGGAAAATGCTCCCCGCCCTGCCCTTCGCCCTCTTCATCGGCATCTTCAACCCGCTGCTGGATCGCGAAATCCTCCTGAACGTCGGCGGGATCGGCATTTCGGGCGGATGGGTTTCCTTCACTTCCATCCTGGTCCGGTTTTCGCTGACCGTAAGCGCGTCCCTCATCCTGGTCGCAAGCACGGGCTTCCACGCGGTCTGCCTCGCCCTGGAAAAGCTCGGAACGCCGAAGGGCTTCGTCGTGCAGCTCCTTTTCCTGTACCGCTACCTTTTCGTCCTGATCGACGAAGCGGGACGAATGTCCCGGGCGCGGGCCCTGCGGTCCTTCCATGGGAAGGGCATGGGCATCGGGCCGTTCACTTCCATGATCGGGCAACTGCTCCTGCGGACCCTCGACCGGGCGCAGCGCATCCACCTGGCAATGCTGAGCCGCGGCTTCGACGGGGAGATCCGCACTTCCCGGCGCCTGCAGGCCACCCCGCGGGACGTGGCTTTCCTCCTGGGCTGGTCCGCATTCTTCGCGCTGGCGCGTTTCTCCAATCTCCCCTCCTGGCTGGGGCGGCTGGTAACGGAGTTCCCGAAATGAGCCACCATATCGTGGAAGTAAAGGATTTGCAGTACACCTATCCCGACGGCAATCCGGCCCTGCGGGGGATTTCGTTTCGCATCACCCACGGGGAATCGGTGGGGATCATCGGGGCGAACGGCGCGGGCAAGTCCACCCTGCTCCTGCACCTCAACGGGTACCTCATCCCGGAAGCCGGGACGGTGCGCATCGGAGACTTTCCCCTGACACGCAAGACCCTGGAATACGTGCGGCGCACGGTCGGCATGGTTTTCCAGGACCCGGACGACCAGCTCTTCATGCCCGTGGTCTACGACGACGTCGCGTTCGGGCCTCTGAACCTGGGCCTTCCGCCCGAAGAAGTGGACCAGCGGGTGGCTGAAGCCCTGGAAACAGTCGGCGCGTCGCACCTTCGCGAGCGCCCCCCCTACCGGCTTTCCGGAGGGGAAAAGCGGGCGGTGGCCATCGCTTCCGTCCTCTCCATGTCCCCCAGCATCCTGGTCATGGACGAACCCACCTCGAACCTGGACCCCAGGGCCCGCCGGCAGCTCATCGGGCTGCTCCGGACCTTCGAACACACCCGCATCATCGCCACGCACGATCTGGACATGGTCCTCGACCTGTGCTCACGCACGATGATCCTGAAGGAAGGACGCCTCGCGGCCGACGGACCGACCCTGGAAATCCTCCAAAACGACGCCCTCCTCGAGGCCTGCCACCTGGAAAGACCCTTCCGCCTGCAAAACTGCCCGGTCTGCGGGTCGAAGGGCACGACCAGGTAGGATTTTTTCCCCTCTCGATAGGGGAATGGAGATTGTCGGCCATAAGGGAAAGAGCCATCCTGGGGAGGATAAGGTGTATCGAGCGCTGGAGAAAAGGAACGCATCGCTCTGGAGGTGAATGAAGATTACCGGGCGAGGAGGGAATGAAAAATCCCCAGGCAGGCAAGGGAGATGCCCGATGCAAAAGGCTTGTCCCTGCCGGTATTATCCTTCCCGGCGTTGCTCCTGGCCAACCGGCATCAGCCTGGAAATCGCGTCGATTGCTTCGGCGCCGCCCATCGGCAGGGACACGTGGCGTTCATTGGGAACGTCGAAATCCCGGGGATTGATCCGGATCAGGGTTGCACCCATCACACCCGCCAATCGCTCGGACTGGCAGCGAACGGTGGCCACCGCCTTTCCCGCGCCGATTTCCACGATCGCCAGGCGCAGACCGCCCGAAGCAATGCGTCTCAGCCAGCGCTGCAGCCGGAGTCCCTGTTCATCCGTCCTGCGCGAGTTCCACGCCCAATCGCCGAACATCAGGACGTTGGGTCTCGCGATGCCCTCGCAGTGACGGCAACTGGGGAGGGGATCAAGGGCTTGAAAGGACTCCTCGTCGATTTCGATCGCGGTGTCCCCCACGGGCCAGATGTCTTCGCAGCAGGGCCTGATGCATTGCAGGAAGTGAATGGACCCGTGGCATTCCTCGATCCGGTCTTCGCCGAAACCGGCCGCCTGGAAGTGGCCGTCCACGTTCGAGGTGAAAACGAAGCAGCCGCCGGGTTTCCGGTCGGCGATGGCGAGAAGTTGCGCAAATCCCGCATGGGGCCGCGTTTTCCTGTACAGGTGGAGCCGATGGCCGTAAAACGCCCAGGCCAGCTTCGGATCGCGGTCGAACCATTCCGGGTTTGCCATCTCGACAAACGATTTGCCCAGCCTCGCGAGAGGGGGGTATGCCTTCCAGAACCCCTCTTTCCCGCGAAAGTCGGGCAAGCCCGAATCGACCCCCATGCCCGCTCCGGTGGCGATCAGGATCGCTTCCGCGCGCCGCAGCACCTCCACGGCTCTTTCGATGCTTTTGCTCGCCGTCATGGTCGTCTCTCCCTTTCTCCTGTTCCTGCCGGGACGGGATGGAACGGGGCCGATGTAAAGCGGCCGCCACCGTTCCCTCTTTCTTGTCCTGATTTACAGAAAAAATAAAGCCAATGACCTGAGCGTGAAAAGGAGGGGGTGGGCATTGGAAATGCCCGGGTGCCCGGTTTTTCGGCCCCGTTCGGGCCGGGGGGCGTTTCGGGGCGGAGCGGGCAACAGGCTTTGTCCGCCCCGCCCCTATAGTGTTCGGGCAGGTCCGAAGGAAAACCCGGTACGATGGAAACCGTTGCCTCTTCGGACGGTTCCTCAGGCGCCGAGCGCTTCCAGGGACTTCTGCTTCTTGCCGGCTACACGCTTGAAGAGCCTGGCCACCTCGGGGAGAGGCATTTTTGCGGCCGCTTCGCGGAAGAACTTTTCTTCCCTTTTTTCCAGCACCACGGCCAGTCGTTTCATCGCCGCATCGTCCGCCCCGTCCGGGAAGACGACTTCGCAGCCGAAGTCTTCCCGGTGCAGGCCGGCGATGGGTTCGAGAATCATCTCGGTCACGTTCTCGCGGCGGGCCTGCTCCATGAGCGAAAGGTTCTTGCCCTGTTCGCGGATGAGCGCCTCCATGAGGTCTCTGAGTGCCGGGCTTTCCGCCCTCTGGGCGGCCGCCTTGTAGATGCCGAGGGAGCCGCCGATGATTTCCGCCGCGAATCCCATGACAGCGCCGAATGTAGTGAGTTCCATGCGGTGTTCTCCTTCTGAGGCGGCTACCACCGCTGGATGACGACTTTCGTGTCCGTGTAGAACTGGAAAATCTCACGGCCGTGCCCCTTGAGGTCCCCGTAGAAAGACCCCTTCATTCCGCCGAAGGGGAAGTAGGCCATGGGCGCCGCGATGCCGATGTTGATCCCCAGCATGGCCGCTCCCGCGCGATACTTGAATTGACGGGCCGCAGCGCCGCTCGTGGTGTAGAGGCAAGCCGCGTTCCCGTATTCGCTCCCGTCGATGAGCTTCAACGCCTCGTCGAGGTCCCTGGCGCGCACGATGGAGACCACCGGTCCGAAGATCTCTTCGCTGGCGATGGTCATCGAGGGGTCGACCGCGTCGAAGATGGTGGGGCCGACGTAGAAGCCGCCGGGGTACCCGTCGACCTTCACGCCGCGGCCGTCGAGGATGAGCTTCGCTCCTTCCTGGACCCCTTTTTCGATGTAGCCGAGCACCTTTTCCATGTGCTTCCCGGAAACCAGCGGCCCCATCTGGACGCCTTCCTGGAGACCGTCGCCCACCTTGATCGCCCTGGAGGCAGCGACGAACCTTTCCTTCAGCTTTTCATAGACGTCTCCGACGGCCACCAGGACCGACCCCGAAAGGCACCGCTCACCGGCACACCCGTAGAAGGACGTCAGGATGGAGGGAAGTCCCTTGTCGAGGTCCGCGTCGGGCATGACGATCAGATGGTTCTTGGCGCCGCCCAGGGCCTGCACGCGCTTTCCCGTCTCGGCGCACGTCCGGTAGATGTAGCGGGCCGTGGTGCTCTGCCCCACGAAGGAAAGGCCGTTGATGCCGGGGTGCCGCAGCATGGCGTTCACGACGTCTCTCGAGCCGTGAACCATGTTGACCACGCCTTCGGGAAAGCCGCATTCCTCGACCGCTTCGAAGATGCGGGTCTGGGTCATGGGGACCTGCTCCGACGGTTTTACGATGAAGGTGTTTCCGGAAACCACCGCGTAGGGGAGGAACCACCAGGGGACCATCGCCGGAAAATTGAAGGGGCCGATCACTCCGAAGACTCCCACCGGCTGGCGTTCCGCGGTGCAGTCGATCCCCTGTGCTATGTCTTCCAGATTATAGCCGGCCATCATGGTCGTGACGCCCGTGGCGTGTTCCACGTTTTCGATCATGCGCCGGACTTCTCCACGAGACTCGTCGAGGGTCTTTCCCTCTTCTCGAACCAGCACGCGGGCGATGTCTTCGAAGGATTCCTCCAGGAGTTGCTTGAGCTTGAAGAAATACCTGGCCCGGGTCATGGGCGGCGTGCACCGCCATTCCCAGAAAGCGTCCCGGGCCGCCCGCACCGCCTTGTCCACGTCGTCGGCCGTGGAGTAGGGAACTTCGCCGATCTTCTCACCCGTTGCCGGGCACCAGATGTCTCCATATTCCTTCGTCGCGGACCCCGTCCATTCTCCGTTGATGAAATTGCGTACCCTGTCCATTGAAGTATCCTTTCCCGTTCCGGCCGGAACGGCGCCGGGACCCGGGCAGTCGCGGCGCTCGCTCCGGAAAGGAGTGATCTGAAAAGGAGGCCTCTCGGGCTCTCCGTTATGCCCTGCCGATGGCCAGGTCGATGATCCCGACCACGTCTTTTACCTGGGATTCGGTAATCACCAGGGGCGGCTGGATTCGCAGCACGTTTCCGTAAACACCACCCAGGCCGATGAGCAGCCCTTCTTCGCAGCAGATACCCTGGACCCTGGCGGCCATCGCGGCTGCGGGAGCCTTCGAGGCGCGGTCGGCGACCAGTTCGATGCCGATCATGAGGCCTTTGCCCCGAACATCGCCGATGGCCGCGTGTTTCGCCTTGAGGGATTCGAAGGCCGCCATGAACTGTTTGCCCCGTTCCGCGGATTTGCCGGTCAGGTTCTCCTCCTGGAAAAAACCGATGTTGGCGACGGCGGCGGCGCAGGACACCGGGTTCCCGCCAAAGGTGGAGAGGTGGTCGCCGGGCTTGAAGCAGTCGGCGATCTCCGGCCGGGCGATGAAAGCGCTCAGGGGAAATCCGTCCGCGATACCCTTGGCCATCGTCATGATATCCGGTTCGACCCCGTAGTGTTCGATGGCGAACATCTTGCCCGTTCTGCCGAATCCCGACTGGACCTCGTCGGTGAAGAGCAGGATTTCATGCTTCCTGAGGATCTTTTCGACTTCCAGGAAATAATCGTCCGGAGGCGTGATGATGCCGCCCTCGCCCATGACCGGTTCCGCGATAAAGGCGGCCACGTCGTTCCAGGTATTGAAGCGGATGATATCCTCGAGAGCCCTGGCGCATTTGAGCCGGCAGTCGGGAAGTTTCATCTCGAACGGGCAGCGATAGCAATAGGGAGTGGGGGCATAGGTGCACCCGACCATGTACGGGCCGGCCTTCTTCTTCCTCGCATGATTGCCGGTGATGCTCAGGGTTGCGTAGGAACGTCCGTGGAAGGATGCCTGAAGGGAGATGAACTCCGTTTTCCCTGTGTACTGTTTGGCGAGTCTCAGGGCGCCTTCGTTGGCTTCGGCGCCGCCGTTTCCGAAAAAGCTTTTCTGGAGCCGGCCGGGGGTGATCTGTGCCAACTTCTCGGCAAGGTCCGCCGTGGGCTGGGAATAATAGACGTAGGAACAGCAATGGATCAGCTTGTCCATCTGTGCTTTGGCGGCGTGAATGACTTTTTCGTTGCAGTGTCCCGCATTGGCCACGGAAATGCCAGCAAAGCAGTCAATGAACCGCTTCCCCGACGTGTCGACGACGGTGGCCCCCCTGGCATGATCGATCACCACCGGCTGCACCTTGTCCATCATACTGATGTTTACGTACTGTCTGTACTTCTCGATCGTATCCATGGAATCAGTCCTCGCTTGGATAAAAGAATGGATCGCACCGGCTGAGGATTTCCCTCGTTTTGCCGTACCGGCACGATCAAACCGCCTCCACCGGCGCAGCGTCCAGCCGATTGCGCCGCTTCGGCCCGTGTGCCGTGCCGAGCCGTAAGGCTGAAAACCGCACGGCTTACGGCAATGGATCTGCCGTCTCAGACTTCCCACAAGAACAGCAGGATAGCTCAAAGTTTCACGAATTACAAAACGAGGATGTTTTCTC
>JAJFUA010000233.1 GCA_021372635.1 Desulfobacteraceae bacterium
ATTACCGTCTGGATATGTCACCTGGATACGTTCATCGTTCATCTTAGCATCCTAACCTGGTACCTGATTCCTTCAATGTGGATGGATTGGCTATATGACCAGAGGATCGATTCAACAAAAATAGGCACCCTGCCTCACAGAGAGGGAAGATGCCTACCATCCAAGAGACTCTTTACCGTCTCGTATATTCGTCTTCCTGCTGCATTCCAGGCTCGCTGAGCCAACCGGGCTCCCTGCCACTATCCTGTGCAATCGCTCCTCTTCATTCGACACCTCGCAAGGTATGAACCTGGTAGGCACGGGCGGTCTCGAACCGCCGACTTCTACCGCGTCAAGGTAGCGCTCTCCCCCTGAGCTACGTGCCTACGCATGTCCAGTCTCTATAACGGTCCGGCCGTTGTATGTCAAGCGAAATACTGCATGACCGCACGAAAGATCGGATGAAAGAGGGATGAATGAAACGGTCGCCGTCCAGTCACATGCCAATGAATTCGGCGTCTTTTACCTCTTGAAATCCGGTCCAGGATAAGCGATTGTTCTTTCGCTTCGCAGCCGGTGTTACCTGCTGCCTTTTTTCCTGATATTTGCTCTTCGGAGTGCCCGCGCGATCCTCCGCTTTCGGACCGCTTCAACTCGCCGTGCATACGAATGACCGTTACACCATTTGGAGACCATTGTGGCCGAGGAACATCCTGCAGCAAACAGTCCCCTTACCGAATTCGACGAGCAGCTTTTCCTGCTCAACTTCGCCACTCGACTGCTTACCGCATTCACGGACAAACAGATCCTCATCGATAACTCGCTCGAAATTCTTGCCGATTTCAGCCATGCCCGCCGACTGGCTGTCATGACAATAGATGATGACGACCGCAGCCTGCTCGTGGAAGGCGTATGGGCGGGTAAACCCTTTAGAATCGACACCACGAGGATTCCCCTGGCGAATCCGGCGCTCAAGGAGGTTTGCTCCATGTTGTCCGCCCGGACATACCCGCTCCGGATGGATGGGAAAGTGCCTCTGCCGGCTCCCCAGGAAGAGGGTGCGACGGGACAATGTCTTTGCGTTCCCCTGGGAGGCGCCTCCTTTCGTCTCGTCGGCGTGGCCACCTTCGAAATCCTTCCCGAAAACCGCCTTACATTCCAGGATCTTCAAAACCTCCGGGTGCTCGCCACCGTTCTGGCCATTTCCCTGGACAACGCAAAGCTCTTCGCCCAGGCGGTTTATGATGGCCTGACCGGCATCTATATTCGCCGCTATTACGAAATCAGGGTAAAGGAAGAGCTTTCCATGCTGAAGAGGCAGCCCGGAAGGGTCGCCATCATCCTGTTCGACATGGACAATTTCAAACGCATCAACGACCGTTTCGGTCACCTCGCGGGAGACCGTGTGCTGTGCGCTTTCGCCGGGCTGATGAAAGCCAACGTGCGTCAGCACGTGGATGTGATCTGCCGCTACGGCGGCGACGAATTCATCATCCTGCTTCCGGGTACGGGGCTGAACGAGGCCGTGGAAATCGCCGAGAGGCTGCGAGCGCTTTTCGAGGGTCTCCAGTTCGACGATCTCCCCAGGGACCGCCCTTTTACCGTAAGTGCGGGAGTCGCCTCCACAGACCACAGGAAGATGTTGCCTGCCGAAGAGATGTTGCAGAGTGCCGATCTCGCTCTCTACAAGGCGAAACAGACGGGCGGGAATCGGGTCGTGGCATGGCCCCAGGGGCAAAACGACCTTTCGGGCGGATGAAATCCGGGCACCCTCTTCCCCTGGAAACGAGAGGATCTAGGGCCTGCCGTTGTGCGAACGGTGCCCTTCGAAAATGGAAAGCCCGATTTTGAGGTATTGAATGCCGCTCACGACGGAAAAGGCCGCCGTCGTCAGGAACAGGAAGCCGTAAACGTATGCCGGCAGTACAACCAGCGAAGACCCCATCGCCGCCAGCACGGTCAGCAACTGGAACAGGGTCGTCAGTTTGCTCATCAGCACGGGTTTAATGTCCACTTCGATCCTGTGGAACATGAGTGTCATCATACCCAGGAGGATCATCGCATCCCTGCTGATGGCGATGATGGCCAGCCAGTACGGGATCAGGTCGAGCCAGGCGAGCAGGAAAAAGGAAGTCACCAGCAGGAGCTTGTCCGCCAGTGGGTCCAGGTAGGCCCCCAACTGCGATTTCTGGTGGAAGAGCCGCGCAATGAGACCGTCCAGCCCATCAGTTACTCCGGCTACGAAGAAGACGGCCAGTGCCTGGTTCATCCTGCGGTCCAGGAGGAGCCAGACGAGAACGGGAGTCAGGAGAATGCGACTGAGCGTCAGGAAGTTCGGTATGGTCATTGCGAAGACTCTGGCGTTTTGGTTGGCGGTTCGATGAAAGCCAGGGACAGCGAGTGACTCTCATCGGAAAAAGCGGTAATCTTCACCTGTGAGCCGCTGGGAAGCATCACTCCATCGATTCCCGCCAGGGATTGTCCCTCGAGGCCGCTCAGATGGACCACGTTTTCTCCGGCCCCAAACTCCATCCCCTTCACCTGAATCGACTTGAACCGCTCCCGAAGGGCCTTTTCCAGTTCCGCCCAGTGGGCATATTGATGCCCGGTCTGAATGTGAAGCGTCCAGTCCACCGCATTTCCGGGCGATGGCGCGCCGCCGCCGGCCTGCACCTCTCCGGTCTGATCCCTGATCAACCGCTCCAACTGGGGAATGACCAGGAGGGCCAACTCCATTGCACCTTCCTGCTTCGACCCCTCCGCCACGGCCATGTCCTTTCGCACCTCCCCTTCCATTTTGCCGGATCCGACGTTCAGCAGGCGAAGGGTCGTTTCCAGCCTTGGCGCCCCCTTTCTCTGGTTCTGCTTCAAAACCACGGAACCGACCACCACGTGTGGAATACCAAGAGAGCGTGCGAGGGACAGGGCCTGGTTGGAAGAGATGTTCCCCCGGTCGTCCACGGTGATCCCGCCGGGACCCGGCAGGCGCAAGGTCGTCTGGAAATCCTGGAATTCCTGCAAAGCGCTCGCCGCGAAGATTCCATTGGGATCGCGCCTGTCCGTTGGCACGACCCACTCCTCCTCCCATTTTTCCGCGACGGCCCACAGGATCTCCCGCCTGGAGAGTACCATTCCCCTGGGACCTTCCTGGGACATCTCCGCGTCGGCGGCGGAGGGAGGACCTGTGGCGGCGGCTGGATGAGACACCCCGGCGGGACTGCCGGCTGAATCGCCGGCCTGCGGCGCGGGTGCGACGTTCGCAGCGGGCGGCATCCATCCCGACTCTTCCAGGTCGTTCCGGAGCATGCCAACGTTCAACGTCACCTGCCCGGTTATCCGGAAAAGCCCTTTCCCGGACGACTCGGTAAAGACCTGGTACGTTTCGACATATCGTTCCGGGTTTTTGAGCATTTTTTCTTCGATGGCGTTGTACTGGCTGGCCATCTGGGAAGGACTCAGAAAACTGCCGATGGCTTGCAGGATTGCCTGTGCCTGAAAATCCATCAGGGCATCCTGCTGCGATCTGGCCATATCCTGGGGATTGTATGCGGCCTGCCCCTGGCAGAAGTACGATACGGTAGAGTCCTGGGCATGTCCCGTGCACGTGCCGCCCCACGCCCACAATAAGGCAAGAGCGCACACGACAACGGACAATTGTCGGCGCTTCATGGATGACCTCCCCTCTTTCCTTTTCATCAGATCATCTGGTATCATAGCTTCTGCTGAAAAAAAAGAGGAGAATGGTCCCCTGTGAAACCGAAAGACAGCAACACCCGCCTGATCCTGATGACGCCTTCGGAGATCCACTTTCTTCGGTTCATCGTGGAAGCTTACGAAGGCATCGGGGTCGTTACGACCATCGATCCGCGGCTCGGTCTGGTTCAGCTCAGTATCGCGCCGGGATGCGAACGGGATATGGATGCGATCCTGAAGGCTGAAGAATCCAGGCTGGGAGTGCGCGCCATCGCTCTCGACACCGAATCCGCTCCGTTCTGACGTGCGAGAGCCGCTCATTGCGCGCATATCTTCCGAAACACTTCCGCGAAACGCACGGGATTCGTTCCGGTGCAAATCGCTTGCATTCCAGGGACGAGTTGGCTAACAATTGCAGGGTAAAACTTTTTTCACCTTTCAGCGTATATCGCCATTGAACGGGTTCTTCGAGGGGTCGGGCATTGCGATTCCAGTTTGAGTCACAGGTTTTCCAAACCTTTTCACGGGACTGGTGATATGAAAGAAGCCCCTGGAAACACCGGCAAAAAAGACGCTATCCACCCGACTCTGGCTCACGGTATCCATACCTACCGGTATGGGGACGAAATTGTCAGGGAGGGTGACGAGAACGAGTCCTTTTACGTCATCCTGGACGGCCATGTCAGGATCAGCCGGCAGGGCAAGAAGATACGCCAGATCAAGGCACAGGATATCTTCGGCCTGGAACACATTCTCACGAAGAGGCCTTCGCCGTACACGGCAAGAGCGATGGATAACGCAAGAATCGCCTCGTACGGTCCCGACGCCCTGGACCATTTCGTGCGCAACAATCCGCGGATGACTCAGATGATTCTCTCTTCCACGATGTATCAATTAACCACGACCACGCTCAGCTTTTCCCAGGAGATCGACGTCTTCCCGATGGACGGCGTGCGCGTCAGCTTTTATACGGACGGGCAGGTCCTGGTCGAGGAGGGTGTCATCCACCGCGAGTTCTTCCGGCTGATTTCCAGTCAGAAAGGCCTGCTCGTTACGGAAGGCAGCAAGGAACGGAGGATGATCCGAAAACCGGGCGAGTTTTTTGGAGAACTTGCCGGAATCCTCGAAATCCCGAGCCCCGTCAAGGTGACCAGCATCGGCGAAAGTGTCGTCGAAGCTTACGCGGTCGCCGACATGGACGTTATCGTAAGAGAATACCCGGAAACTGCATTGCACGCGATGAACATTCTCATTTCCCACATTCATACCGCAGGAAAGCATCCCGCAGGAATTGACGGCATAGAGTAAAGAATGAACCAGCCGCTCCAGGCCCCATCAGACAGGCCCCGTTACCTTTACGTACAGACTTTCGGCTGCCAGATGAACGAATACGATTCCCGCCGCGTGGAAGGCATTCTGGCCGCCGAGGGATACCGACTGACAGACGATATTTCCCTGGCAGACGTCATTTTTCTCAACACCTGTTCCGTTCGGGACAAGGCCGAACAGAAGGTTCATTCCTTTTTGGGGCGTCTGCGCAGGTTGAAGAAGCGCAATCCAGACCTTAAAATCATTGTTGCAGGATGCGTGGCTCAGCAGATCGGCAAAGGACTGCTGTCGAGGTTCGAGCACCTGGACGTTGTGCTCGGCACCCGCGGGATCTCATCGGTTGCCCAGGTCCTCGACAGAGTGTCTAAAACCGGCGAGAGGCTCTCTTTTCTCCCCCTGGAGGAACCCTCCGCGGAGCCGGGATCAAAGGAGGATCTTCCGTTCAACGCCGGCCAGGTAGCAGCCTCCGTGACCGTTATGCAGGGATGCAACAATTTCTGCACTTACTGCATCGTCCCTTACGTCAGGGGCAGGGAACGCAGCCGTCCCAGCGGCGAGATCGTCAAGGAGATCAACGGGCTTGTCGCGTGCGGCGTCCGTGAAGTCCTCCTCCTCGGGCAGAACGTGAACTCCTACGGCCGCGGCCTTGAAGAATCCGTTTCCTTCATCGACCTCCTGAAGCGTATCCACGAGGAAACGGACATTCAGAGAATCCGTTTCACGACGTCCCATCCGAAGGACCTCACGGACGGGCTCATCGAGTGCTTCGCAACTCTGCCGCGCCTGTGCGGATGTCTCCATCTGCCCTTTCAGTCCGGTTCCGACAGGATACTCAAGCGGATGAACCGGGTGTACACGTCTGCCGAGTACATCGGAAAGATTGAAAAGCTTCGCCTCTGCTGTCCCGAAATCGGGCTGACTTCCGACGTAATGGTCGGCTTCCCCGGGGAGACGGAAGAGGATTTCCAGGACACACTGCGCCTGATGGATCGGGTCCAGTTCGACAATTTGTTTTCGTTTCGCTATTCTGATCGGCCCTACGCCAGGTCGGTGGAGTTCCCGGACAAGGTTTCGGAAGACATCAAGGCTCGCCGGCTCGCGGAACTGCAAGCCATGCAGGCGGAGATCACTCTCCGCAAAAACCGCGATGAAATCGGCAAGGTCCGGGAAATTCTCGTGGAAGGTCCCAGCAAGACCTCCAACGGACAACTGACGGGTCGAACGCAGCAGAACAAGATCGTCAATTTCGAAAGCACCGGGGATCTGACGGGAAGCTTCGCGCGCGTCCGGGTCATCGACGCCTTTTCCCATTCTCTTCGCGGAGAACTCGTGGCCGATCTTCCGTAACGTTGTTCGAAGCCGCCTTTCGCAGCGATTGTCTCCCTCACGCCCGCTGTCTTTCCGTTCCGTTCTTTCCGGACATCGGGAGGAATTCCCCGCAAGGCGGAGGATAGGCCCGCACGCAATCCCCGGCAGGGAAAGCGCGCATTTATTTGGTGATCTTTTCGTGTTTCAAGGGTAACATAGCCTTGTGCATGTCCATCCGGGTTCCAGTGACCCCGCTCCCGCCCGGACATCCCGGTGACGGTTTCGCTTGCCGGTCCGGTTGCCTGTGTAAACCGGGCAGTCACAGAAGGAGACGCCATGTATAGAGAGATGAAAGTGACGGGGTTGGTGATGGATCCGCAGACGAACACTCCGATTCTTATCTTGAAAGACCCTCACAGCGAATCGTCTCTTCCCATCTGGATCGGTCTCCTCGAAGCGACCGCAATCGCCACGGAACTCGAAAAGATACAATTCCCACGTCCCATGACTCACGACCTGATCAAGAACTGTTTCGAGCATCTTCACGTGAAAGTGGAGCGCATAGAAGTCTACGACCTCCGCAACAACACTTACTATGCATTGATCTATCTTCGCGACCGGGAGGCGGTAAGCACCATCGATGCGCGTCCCAGCGACGCCATCGCCATCGCGCTTCGAACCAACGCCCCCATTTTCGTGAAGGAGGACGTGCTTGTTAAGTACCAGAAATCCGAGGATCCGAAGCGGCCCGTTCTCGACAGGGAAAACAAGGAAAAATGGGCCAAGATCCTCGAGGAACTCGACCCGGAGGAGTTCAGCAAATACAAGATGTAATGCTTTCATGCGGCACCTCGTCTTCCACCTGGCCTTCGAGCCGTTCCCAACGGCACCTGTTTGCGTCGTTGGGCGGCGCGCTTGTTCCGACAATTCACTTCGACCATACACTGACGAACCGGTCTGTGCCTTCCCCAAAGAACGTGGCCATTCCGTGCAGGAAGATCATCGACCGGCAGGGAGGGAAGTATGAAATGGGACAACAGGCGACTGATCGAATCGATCGAAGTCGCCCAGGGCAAACGCCCCGCGGAATTGTGCCTTCGCCATTGCCGACTCGTTAATGTGCTTTCCGGACGGATCGAATCCGTCGACATCGCCGTCCATAAGGGGTTCGTTCTCGGCTGGGGACAATACGAAGCCGTCCAGGAGATCGACCTGGACGGGATGTATGTCTGCCCCGGTTTTATCGACGGGCATATTCATATAGAGAGCACTCTGCTCGATCCCACCCGGTTCAGCGATGCCGTCGCCCCGTGGGGCACTTCCGCGGTGATCGCCGATCCGCATGAGATCGCGAACGTCCTCGGCCTCGACGGCCTGCGCTATTTTCTCCAGGCATCGGAAGGCCTTCCCATCGACATATACTTCAACCTGCCGAGTTGCGTCCCGGCAACCCCTCTCGAGACGTCGGGAGCCAGCCTCGGCGCCGCCGATCTTCTCTCTCTGCTGCCGCACCCGAGGATCCTGGGACTGGCGGAGATGATGAACTTTCCCGGTGTGCTCCACGCGTTTCCCGACGTGATCGAAAAGCTCCTCCTCTTCCAGGAAGGCGTCATCGACGGCCATGCCCCCCGCCTCGGCGGCATTCCCCTCAACGCGTATCTCGTGGCAGGGGTGTCTTCCGACCACGAGTGCACCACGCTCGAGGAGGGCCGCGAGAAACTCTCCAAGGGAATGACCCTGATGATCCGGGAGGGAAGTCAATCCAAAGACCTCGCCGCCCTTCTCCCGGCAGTGGACGAGCATACCTGGCCTCATTGCATGTTCGTGAGCGACGACCGCCACCCCGACGACCTTCTCCGCAAAGGGCACATGAACGTGATCGTCAATCGCGCCATGGAACTCGGTATGGACCCCGTACGCGCATTGAGCCTCGCGACGTTCACGGCGGCACGATATTTCCGGCTTCCCCGCATGGGCGCCATCGCCCCCGGCTACCGCGCGGATTTCACCGTGAGCCCGACTCTCAAGCCGTGGGTCCCCGTGCAGGTTTTCAAACGCGGAATACCGGTCGCACGAAACGGAAAGCTTCTGAACACGAGCGCCCCGCCGCCGTGTCCGCACGCTCCGGCGAGTCCCATGAACCTGACGCGCCTCTCCGTGGAGGACCTTGCCGTGCCCGCCCTCGGAGGGAGCCTCCGCGTTATCGGAGTGCAGGAAGGCACGCTGCTTACGAAGCACCTCCTGCTGCCTCCCAAAATCGAAGCCGGCCATGCAGTTGCGGACCTGGACCGGGACATTCTGAAAATGGCCGTTTTCAACCGTTACCTGCCGGACCGCCCTCCGGCGGTCGCTTTCGTGCAGGGCATCGGCCTCCGCAGTGGGGCCATCGCAACCAGCGTGGCACACGACTCACACAACATCATCGCCGTCGGAGTCAGTGACGCGGCCATCGTCAGGGTGGTGGATGCGGTCAGGCAGGCGGGAGGCGGCATGGCCGCGGGGGCTGAAAAGGGCACTGTCGACATACTGCCGCTGCCGCTCGCCGGACTCATGTCCGACGCCCCCCTCGACCGGGTGGTGGAACGCCTGGAAATCCTCAAGGCACGTGCCTCGGATGCCGGGTCGCCACTTCAAAACCCTTTTATGGCTCTCTCATTCCTGGCTCTTCCCGTCATCCCCGAACTCAAGCTGACCGACCTGGGCCTTGTGGATGTATCTTCCTTCTCCTTCGTCCCACTGTTCCAGGAGGAATGAACGATCGGCCGGGAACCGAGAGGATCGGGCTAACTGACCTCCAACCAGGAAAAGGAGGCAACCATGTTGATTGTTTCCTGCAGATCTTTGGACGACGTGATCGCTTTTGCCGTCTTGAAGGAAGAAAGGTCGGCGGAGTTCTACCGGGAGTGCGCACAGCGGGCGAGAAACCCGGGAATCAAGGAGTTCTTCGATGAGATGGCCGCGCAGGAGCAGCACCACAAGGAATTGCTCCAGGGGCTGAACTCCGAAGACGTTTCGGGCGTTCAGCTTGAAAAAACCGAGGATCTGCGAATCAGCGACTATCTCATGGACTCGGCGTTCCATCCGAACATAACGTACCAGGACGCGCTGATTCTCGCCATGAAGAAGGAAGAAAAATCCCGCGTCTTCTACTCCGCATGGAAGAACAAATGCGTGAGCGAAGCGGCGGCCGTGCTGTTTGAGTTCCTGGCCGCAGAGGAGGCAAAGCACAAAAAACGCCTCGAAACCATCTATGACGAAGAGATTCTGACCTGGGACTGAACGGGGCCGGGGCCTTTTCTACATCGCCGGACTGACGAAGGGGGCCTTCCCTTCGTTGCTGCGCAGGAGCACGTAGAAGGCACCGGCGCCGCCGTCATAGGAGCGGGCGGAGGCAAAAGCAAGCACGATGCGTTTCAGGGGCGAGCGTGTCAACCAGCTCACCAGTTGGCGCTTGAGGACCGGTTCCTTGTCCCTGGAATTCAAGCCCCGCCCCGAAACAATCAAGAGGCAGCGCCACTTCCTCGCGAAACCTTCCTGCACGAAGCGCGTTACCGCCTCCCTCGCCTGCTGGCTGTTGTATCCGTGAAGATCGAGGTATTCCTGGTAGCTGAAATCGCCGTTGCGCAGCTTTGCGAGGATTTCCGGCGACAACCCCACCACGGCGCCGTCCACGTACTCATCGGAATACGTCAGTTCGAAAGACCCTTCTCCTGTGACGAGATCCACCAGTCGCGCATAGACCTCCGCCTCTTCCCTGGCAAGAAAACGGGGGCACTTCTTCAACTCTACCGGAAAAGGAACGCGCTCCCCGCTGGGCCTGGCGATCGGGACAACGCCCGACATGGCCTCTCGAAACAGTCCTTCATCGTCCTCCGGCTCCTTCTTGCCGGCAGGCTCATGGGGTTCGGGGGCGGTTTTCTTCTTCCTGCCCGAGTCCGACAGCGTTTCCTTTCCGGAAAATTGCACAAGGTGTTGATCTAAGTCCTCAAAAGGGGTATAGAATCCCTTGGCGGGGGAATTTTGCCTGCCGGAGCGATGCAGGGAATTGGCAGTGTGATTCTTCTTTGCAGCCATTATTTTGCCTCGCTTTCACCTATTTACATAGCATAAGAGCATAGGACGGGAAACCCCTCGATGAATCCAGCAGCCATTATAGAAACTCAATCCGAACTCGATGCTCTGATCGAAGTGCTGAACCATTACACGCAGATCGCCATTGATACCGAATCCAACAGTTTTTACGCGTATTACGAACGTGTCTGCCTGATTCAGATCTCCACGGCCGATCAAGATTTCATCATCGATCCGTTCTCGTTGCGCGAACTGAGCCCAATGGGCGAAATCCTGAACAATCCGAGAATCGAAAAGATATTCCACGCCGCGTCCAACGACGTGCTGGGCCTGAAGCGCGATTTCGGCTTCCGGATATGCAACCTCTTCGACACGGCAGTGGCGTGCAAGCTTCTGGGATATACGCAACTGGGACTGGCACGATTACTCGAAGAGCACTTCGGGGTGTCTCTGAACAAGAAATGGCAGCGGCACGACTGGTCCAGGCGCCCGCTTTCCCAGGAACAGCTCGACTATGCGCGACTGGACACCCACTACCTGATCCCGCTTCGCCAGAAGATCGGCGTCAACCTTAACGAAGGCCAGCTCTGGGACAGTGCCAGGGAAAGCTTCGCAAAAGCCTGCGAACAGGAAGCTCAGCTCAAAATCTTCCATCCCGAAGCGTTCATTCAAATCCACGGCGCCCGAGCGCTCGATGCGACGGGCAAGCGTATCCTGAAGGCCCTCTATCTCTACAGGGAGCATGAAGCGAGAAGACGTAACCGCGCCCCCTTCCGCATTCTCTCCAACGACACACTGCTCCGCCTTGCCCGCCAACGCCCCAAGAACACGCACGATTTTTTTAAAATCAAAGGAATACCCCGGACCTATCACAACGGCCACGCCTCTCAGAATCTGCTCGAACTGATCCGGAAGACGGAAGGCTTTATGGAAGAAGTACATATCGGCAATTAGACTCAACCTTCCGGGATCGTTCTTCGAAAGCCCTTTTCAGGAGATTTTCATGTGTATGTCGAACGTCGCCCTGCGCGACTCTTTCAAAGTCTATAGCCACGACCAGGATAAAACCCGCTCCCCGGAAGAAACCGTCAAATGGGTGCGAGACCGCCTTGCAAAACTCGATGTAAAAATATTGGACAAGACGGTCCGCATCGATACCGGAAGGTTGAACATTCCCGTTTACATCAGCCTCTGCGGGGAAGACGCCACACGGCTCACCGGCACAAAAAAGCAGATGGGCAAGGGGGCCACGCCGATCCAGTCCGAAGCGAGCGCCCTGATGGAACTCATGGAACGTTTCAGCTTCTTTTCCTTCGTCCGAAATGGTCATTTCCCCTTGCACCGATACGGCGAGGTCGCTTCCAGGGCGGTTTCCCCCGACCTTCTGAAGCGTGCCCTGCACGACTCGGACACCCCCGTGGCCCGGTGCAGCGAGTTCCTCGAAGGTTTTCCCATGCGCTGGACCACCGCCCGCAATCTGACCCTGGACCGGGATCAATGGGTTCCCATCGACTGGTTTTATCTCATCAACGAATATAACGGGCCCGCGGCCGGAAACACCCTGGAGGAGGCGATCCTCCAGAGCCTCTGCGAGGTTGTCGAAAGGCACGTCGGATCGGTCATCTGCCACGAACGGAGGCATACCCCGACCATCGCTCCGGAATCCCTGAAAGATCCCGCGGCAGTGGAACTTGTCGAAAAGTTCAAGTCCAAGGGAATCCGCGTCTTTCTCAAGGACTTCTCCCTGGACACGGGAATTCCCACTGTGGGCGCGCTGGCTTATGATCCCGCAACATTTCCCGAAAAAAGCGAGATCATCTTTACCGCCGGAACAACTTCAAACCCCGAAAAGTCTCTCTGCCGGGCGCTGACCGAAATTGCCCAGCTTGCGGGGGATTTCGAAAGCAGGACGTCATACAGACCGACTCTTCCCAAGTATACTTCCCTGGAAGAAGCCTCGTATCTCATGGACGAATCGGAACCGGTCTCCATAGAAACCCTTCCGAACCTCGACCACAACAATATGAAGGTGGAGATAGAGCGCTGCGTGGCCGCGCTTGCAAAGATCGGCCTGGAGGTCCTGGTCGCCAACGCCACCCATCCGGTCCTTGGCGTGCCCGTTGTCTACACCATGATTCCCGGTGCGCATTTCCTGGATCACACACGCAATACGGACTTCCCCCAGCACGCAGCGCGCACGATGCTTCGGAGTCTCCCTCCCGCCCAGGTCGTCGAACAAATGGAGCGGTTGCTCGGCCTGTTCGGGCCGCGCTACGATCTGACCTTTTTCATGGCGCACAGCCTCGAAACCGAAGACCGCCCGGAGGAGGCCCTCGCACTCCTGCAGGAGGCGCTCAAGCAGAAACCCGATCCGAACGAGATCGCCAGCATCTACGTGCACATCGCCTCCTGCCGCAAGGAACTGGGAAGATTCCGCGAGGCGCTGGAGGCACTGCGGGTGGCGGAGGAATACAACCGGGAGCTGAAGGAGATCTACAATCTTCGAGGCTTCTGCCACTTCAAGCTCAAGGAGCACGAACAGGCGATCGCCGCCTTTGAACAGGCGATAGAACTCGATCCCGGCTCAGCCATCGACTATGCCAACATCGGATCCAATCTGCGGGAGATGGGACACATCCAGGAGGCCATACGCCTTTACCGGATCGCCCTGGAACTCGATCCCGACATCCAGTTTGCCCGCGATAACATCGAAACGCTCCAGGCCCGCCTGGACGCCCGGTAGAGCGAGCTTCTCCTTCCCGGGCGGCGAGCCCTCCTTCCCGTCTGAGGAGGGGGGCTCTGCCGCCCACTCGTCGTTGCCTTCTCGAGTCGAGAAGACGCGTCGTGAAAGGCACATTGCCGGCGCGACGGACTCTTGCTGCTCCTGGAAAATGATCATGGCTCGGTGACCCATCGCTTATCTGGGAAATAGAACTTCGTTCGTGTTGTTGATGCAGACGATCCGGCTGTTCCATTCATCCAGCAGAAGCACGCTCAACGATGCGGTGCTGATTTCGATCCGCAAAAGCAGATCGAGCGGAATGCCGCCGTAATAGCCGAGCAGCGCCTTGATGGGATCGGCATGGCTCACGATCGCTATGCGTCCGCCCGGATAGTCTCCCGACAATTTCTCCACCAGGGCAACCATACGATCCTGCACTTCGCGCATCGATTCTCCTCCGGGAATACGCTTCCCGCTCCGGAATCGATTGAACTGCATCCATCCGGACATCTGCTCCAGCTCCGCAAAGGTGCGCCCCACCCACTCCCCTGCGTCGAATTCGGTCAATTCTTCCGCCAGGTGCACCGTGAGCCCCATTTGGGCGGCCAGAGGTGCTGCCGTCTCCAGGGCTCGCTCCAGAGGACTGCTGAAGATATGGTCGATCTCCAGATGCATCAGGCGCCCGGCAAGCTCTTGAGCCTGCCGTTGTCCGTCGGCGTTCAGACGAATGCCCGGCGTACGCCCGCACAGCACCTTTCCCACCATGTCCGTTCTTCCGTGCCTGATCAGGTAGAATTCGGTCATTCCCATACCCCCCTTGCCGATTTTTCCTCCTTCATAGGAATGGGATCGTCAAAGATCAAGCGGCATTCATCATTATTTTCATGGAGAATCCAAGAGAACCGGACCCGCTCCATAGGAAGGCACATGTCACGGAGAGGCTTCAATCGGATGGGAGGTCATAGGGCGACGCAACGGATGGATGTCCGACTTTCCTCCCTCTCCCCTCAGTGGAAGAGGATCGCAATGAGGGTATCCGTTGACTCCCACCTCCGCACCCCCTAGTATGCTGTCCCACGACGCTAAGCTTACTCGGGGATCGCAAACGAGATCTCCCCGTAGTCGCGGATGAGAAACACCATCCTGGCGCCCCCTTCGGGTTCATAACGAGGGAGGACCGGAAAGACTGGACAATGGATGAGAATGCGGGTTCACAACCTGGAAGGCCCAGGGACAATCGCGGGAACCGGGCGGGAGAATCGTTAAGGAAGATTCCTGCGTATTGGAGATCTCTCATCCGAACGACCCTGCCTGGGACAAAGCAGTTGACGCGGAGATCCTTAATCACAAGAAATCGTTTATGCAAGAAACGGTCCTGCAGTTTCGCACCACGGTGTGCGCAACATTTTGCCAGATGGTTCCAAAAGAAAACACACTCGACCCGGTTCGCACAGCGACCGGCCAGGAAAGGCAGTCATGAAAAAGATCTCTTCCAACGCCATTTTTTTCCACAAGAAGATTTTCCCGGTCATATGGTTCGTGATCCTCGGCGGTGTTCTGTGTGCAGGGCTGATCCTGGGAAGTGAGGGACGCGACCCGGGAAAAATATTCATCATCCTTCCCATCTGCATGGCCGCTTTCGGCTACTTCTTCATGAAGAAGTACATATGGACTCTGATCGATGAAGTCTATGACGAAGGCGCGTCCCTGCTTTTCCGGAGTAAAGGAAAAGAAGTCCGGGTGAACCTGAAAGATATAAAGGACGTCGGTTACTCGACCATCGCCAACCCGCCCAGGGTCACCCTGAATATCCATTACACTACGGAACTGGGCGATGAACTCACTTTCGCGCCGCTGTCAAGCTGGATTCCCTTCCAGAAAAACAGGGATATCAAAGAACTGATCGTGCGCATCAACAGGGCACAAAAAAGCGCCGGACCTCGCCGCGGCAAACCGTCCGTCTGAGGGGGGGCTCTTTGTCCCGGAAAGTTCTTCATAGTAGCAACCGAAAAATCCGAATATTCCCCCACCCTCAGGGTTGTTTTTTTGTGATTGGGGTTGTTTTTTGCCGGTAGAGGGGAAACGCAAGGAGGCCGTAGGCCGAGTGGAGTTTCCCCTCTACCGGCACCTTCCCGCTACCCCTCGCAATCCTGCCTTGCTTGGAGTGTTTCTTTGAGCCGGTAGCTCTCCCAGTTGCAGTGGATAATGTGTGCCTTATGGGTGAGCCGGTCCAGGAGCGCAGCGGTCAGGGTTGCATCGCCAAAGACCTGTGTCCAGTCGGCAAATCCGAGATTGGTGGTGATCACCACAGATCCCCGCTCATTGCGCTCGGTCAGGACCTGGAACAAGAGTTCTGCCGATTCTTTCGAGAACGGCACATACCCAAGCTCGTCGAGCACCAGAAGTCCGTATCGGGCATAGCGATGGATCACCCGACTGAGCGTCCGCTCGCTTTGCGCCTCCAGCAGTTCATTGGCCAGTCCGCAGCCCGTCACAAAGCGAGTCGAGATTTCCAGCCGACAGGCGGAGACACCGAGCCCCGTGGCCAAATGCGTTTTCCCCGTACCGCTTTTCCCAAGGAAGATGACATTGCGTCTCTTCTGGAGGTACTCTCCCGTGTCGAGTTCCCGGATGATTCGCTTGTCCACTTTGGGCGCTGCTGCGTAGTCAAAGCTCTCGAGGGTCTTCATCAACGGGAACCGGGCTTCCCGAAGTCTGCGGGGAAGAAATGGAGAAATCTTGATGGGGCAAAGCTATTGACTGAAGTGATTCGAGGCGTCAAGTTCGTCGATGGTGTGCAACAATCGGATGCGCCGCTGCTCGACGCCGTACACAACATTTGACAATAGCTCGGAATACACACCCGCTGGGTTCTAATGAGAAGTTTCAGAGCTACCCTCACCTCCTCCCAATCTCCCAGGCTTGGCCTGGCGCACCTAAGTTGCTCCCAAGGTCGCGCTTACACGCTGAGCCCACATCCCGAAGTAAAAGCCCAGTCCAGTCAAGGCAGTTTTAGCTTGAGTGCAACTTCGTATGAGTCATATCAGCATCGCCACCTTCTACCTTGATGCCGCCTTCAAATTCTGCGCACCGGACTCGCGCAACTTGCGAACGGCCTCGGCGATCATATAGCCTTGGCAATGTCATCGGCTTCATGAAGGGCGTTGGCCAGGACATCAAGAGTACTTGCAATCTCGCTGGTATTCAGACCGACTTTACATGCGCGTCCAGATTTTCACCTGTGGAGCTTTGTTGTTTTTTCATGATCGTGCATTACTTTCAGTCTGTTGGAGAAACCGGATAATTCTGATGCTGATTCGACAAGCGCTGCCATGTGGTCCTGTGGGCAAGTTCCATGCCCGGCAGAGCATGATTAATTAGATGGGATGGTGGTTTAGAATCATGATTACGGATACTTGGTACAGAATAACCGCCATCTCGGAGTGCAGCGTCGCAGGAGGATAGTGTTGCATGCAACAAAAGCGTGTCGTTGCTTCGAAGCATAAATATGTTACACATCGAAAGAATAGAGTCGGCAGGGCTGAGCCGGAGGGTGCAAGTATGACTGAACATAAATCCGGTGAGGATCGGACTTCCTCGTTGCGCCGCCTCGCAGAGGAGCGCGGTAGAGAAAATGCAACCGAAATCGCTCGCACCCTACCCGAACAGGAACAGGGGCTGCTTCACGAACAGCGGGTTCATCAGATTAAGCTGGAGATGCAGAACGAAGATCTGCGCAACGCCCAGGATCAACTCAGCGAATCCCTGGCAAAATTTTCCGATCTCTATGATTTTGCGCCGGTAGGCTACGTCACTTCGAATAGAGATGGCCTCATCATGGAAGCCAATCTCACCTTTGCCAGTCAACTTGATATTGGAAGAGGCCGCCTGATCAACACCCCTCTTTGGTCTTACGTAGCAGCGCCGGATAGAGGCAAGATTCGGTTGCACCTCGATCAGGTTTATAGAACCAAAGAGCGGGGAACCTGTGAACTGAGATTGCAAGGGCCGAGCGGACCGAAGCGTTATGTGCAATTAGACAGTATCCGGGTGCTGGATATCGATGGCACCGAGTTATGCAGGACTTCGGTAACGGATATATCCGCCAGGAAGGAAGCCGAAGAGGATCTCATCAGGGCTCATGACGAGCTAAAAATAAGGATTGCGCAACGCACGGCAGAACTCAGCGAGAATGAAAGGAAGTTTAGGAAACTCTCACAGGAATTCCATACTCTGCTCAATGCAATCAGCGACACCTTGATTCTGATCTCTCCAGAAATGGAAGTACTGTGGACAAATGGTGAAAGAGCTTTGGATTTGAATGAGATGGTATCGGATGTGGCAGGTCAATACGGTTATAAGCTATTGTATAATCGTTCCGCTTTCTCTGAGGATAGCCTGATAACAAGATGTTTCGATACGGCTGAAAAAGAAGTTGCGGTCGTAACCCATAATGGAGCAGTACTCGACGTAAGAGCATTCCCAGTCAAGGAGGCCGACACGGTCAGCAGCGTGCTCCTCCTGATGAGTGATATTACCGAAAAAATGGCGATACAGGCAGAAGCGATGCAGGCAGCTCATTTGGCCTCACTAGGGGAGTTGGCCGCCGGAGTTGCTCATGAAATCAACAACCCCATCACCGGCATCATAAACTATGGCCAAATACTGATAAACGAGTGCAGCCCCGAGAGCATCGAAAAGGACATCGGAGAGCGCATAGTGAAGGAAGGTGAGCGTATCGGCCGTATCGTAAAGACCCTGCTCTCCTATGCGCGAGATGGGCGAGAAGAAAAAAAGTCCACGCCCGTCGCCGCCATTCTCGAAGAATCCATTATCCTGACTCAGGCGCAAATCCGGAAGGAAGGCATCGATTTGAGAATAAATCTTCACGACGACCTTCCTGAAGTCCATGCCAACTTTCAGCAGATCCAACAGTGTTTTATCAATATCATAAACAACGCGCGCTATGCCTTAAACGAGAAGTATCCTAAAAGACATAAGAATAAACGCTTAGAGATAACCGGCGAGGAAGTAACTGCCAGTGATCGCCCATATGTACGAGTTGTCTTTTACGATCAGGGGGTGGGAATTTCTGCTCATGAGCTCTCCATGCTAACGAAGCCGTTCTTTTCCACCAAGCCCTTCGGGAAAGGGACCGGCCTTGGATTGAATATCACACAAAGAATCATCACGGATCATGGCGGAAACCTCAGCTTTGAGAGTGCCAAGGGGGAATTCACCAAGGTAGTAATTGATTTACCGGCCAGTCAAAGCGGTGAACGGGTGTAGAATATGAGTGCGAGGATTCTTGTAATCGATGATGAGGACTCGATCAGGTTTACTTTCGAAAGGTTCCTCAAGGCCGCAGGGCATATCGTAACCACCGCTGCAACCTGCACCGAAGCTTTAGCTCGAATAAACGAGACGAGCTTCGATGTGGTATTTGCCGACATCATTCTTGGCGATGGGACGGGAATCGACATTTTGCGCGAGATCAAGGCAAAAGGACTGACCTGCCCGGTAATCATGATCACCGGAGACCCCGGTGTCGAGACCGCTGCCGACTCCATTCGCCTGGGCGCATTCGATTACATCCCCAAGCCCATCAATCAGCAGTCCTTACTCCATGCCACCCGAACCGCCTTGAAGTATAAGGTCGTAAATAGAGAAAAGGAAAGATACCGTTCAAACCTGGAGGCTATCTTCAGGAGTGTCAAGGATGCCATCATCACCGTTGATGAGAAATTAGTTATAATCGAGCTCAATGAGGCAGCCATGAGCATGTTTGGGTGTTCGCGTGATGACATAGGAAAATCCTTTGGTTCCTTAAGGAAAATCTGCAATGAAAGATGCGCCGAGATTCTTGCGGATGCGATCAAAAGTGGAGAACCAGCCGAGGCAGACCGCATCGAGTGCACCTCTGACAATAGAGCAAGAGGGGTCATTAGCGTAAGGACATACCCTCTTCTTGGCCCGAAGGACATGGCCGCGGGCGTCGTTATGGTTTTGAGGGATGATACGCATGTGGCGGAACTCGAAAGGGAACTCAAAGAACACCGGCAGTTCCATCGCATCATCGGCAAAAGTGGGCCGATGCAGAAAGTTTATTCCCTGATCAAAGCATTGGCCCGTGTACAGACGACGGTTCTCATCACGGGAGAAAGTGGAACAGGTAAAGAACTGGTAGCCGAGGCGCTGCATCGTGCCGGAGAACGGAGCCACAAACCGTTGGTCAAGGTGAACTGCTCGGCATTGCCTGAAAACCTCCTTGAAAGCGAGCTCTTTGGCCATGTGAGGGGAGCGTTTACAGGCGCTATCAGAGATAACGTGGGGCGGTTCCACAGAGCGGATAGTGGTACCATTTTCCTGGATGAGGTTGGCGACATCTCACCGGTCATACAACTCAAGCTCTTACGGGTTCTTGAAGAGCGTCAATTTGAGCGAGTCGGAAGCTCTACTCCAGTGAAAGTGGATGTTCGGCTGATCGCTGCAACAAACAAGAACCTCCTGGAAAAGGTCAGCCTTGGCGAATTGAGAGAAGATCTCTACTACCGGTTAAAGGTGGTTGAGATCAGACTGCCACCCTTAAGGGACAGGCGAGAAGACATTCCTCTTCTGGTTGACCATTTTCGCAATGGGTTCAACGCTAAATTCAAGAAAACCATTGAGGCGATATCCTCTGATGTCTTGAAGGCGTTTCTCAAGTATCACTGGCCCGGCAATGTTCGGGAACTCGAACACACTATGGAGCATGCCTTCGTCGTTTGCAGCCAAAACATTATCACCTTCGATCATCTGCCGCCCGATTTCATGTGTGCTCCAGGATTCGAGCGCCGCTCTCCCGAAGAGAAACAGGCTGTCGATGCTCAAGCAATTCGTAAAGCCCTGAATAAGACCGCCTGGAACAAAGCAAAAACAGCTCGCTTGCTGGGAATAGATCGCGTGACTCTCTACAGGAAAATCAAAAAATACGGCATCAGTACAGATAATCCCCGACGTTAAAGTGTTGCACATGACACGGTAATAATGCAACATTTGCGTTGCATGCTACACCATCTTTCGTACCGGCGATGAGCCATGCATGGTGCCCACCCATACGTAAGCCAACGTTATGCCAGCACAATATGGGATAAGTTGTACGACCTGTCTTTTCGGCACAGATCTTGATCACCCAAACCATAATCAAAAGCCATTCCTGGCATTTTCCTCAGCCGGACCTGACAGGATCAATAAATGAATGCAAATATACTTGTAATCGATAATGAAGAAAGCATCAGATTCAGCTTTCACAGATTCCTCGCATCCGAAGGACATAACGTGATCACTGCCGCAACCTACCGTGAGGCCTTGGCAAGAATGGATGAGATGCAATTTGACCTGATACTCGCAGATATCTTTCTCGAGGATGGGTGGGGAATAGACATTTTAGAGGAAGTACTGCGCAGAGACATCAAAACCCGCGTGATCATCATGACGGCCTATCCCACTACGGAAGCGATTAAGGCCAGTTTTAACATGCAGGCTGTAGACTGCCTCGCTAAACCGCTCAGGCAGAAAGGGCTCCTTTATTCGGTAAACAAAGTATTACAACAAATCGAACATGGTGGAAATGATTCAGATCATGTTGGGAAGTCATAGATATATCATGAGATATTTTCTAAGCCAGTACGTTACTCGCAATCCGAGTATAATAACTGCATTGATTTCCGGAGATCCAGCTTATGCTCCGGACCGACGAACAGTGCCGGACAAGGGCTGAAAAGCCAGATCCAGTGCGAAATAAACATCAGTTGCGATCCCCTAGCGAAAGTCGTCTCCGCCCCGCATTCTTTCGCATGTTCGGAAATCAACGACGGTTTTAATATGTTTCGAACGAAGTGAATAAATATTTTCGTTGTCTTTGGCGACATGTCTTGAGAGGAAAGCAAAACCATGACTAATTACATTGGTGAGAAGTCGCGTTTCGGGATCAATTTAGAACAAATTTTGAAAGGAAGTTTTAAATTTCCCGACCTTCATCCAAGGCTACAGATCGGATTAAAGGTCCTGATCGCATTGGTGGTGCTGTTAACAATTTTCTATAACCTGTTTTTTGTTTATGTACGGCCCAACGAATATGGGATCAAGGTTGTGCGGATCGGACTGAACCGCGGCGTTCAAAAAGAGATTTATTCCGCTGGACTGACCTTCCTTCTGCCCTTCGGATTACAGCAGATGTACCGGCTTCCCAGAAGTATCCAGGTGCTGGAGTTGACCAATTTCCCCCAAACTGCCGCAAAGGAGGCGCGTAAAGACCGAGCCGCCCACATACAGACATCCGACGGCTTTTTCGTGGATGTCGACGTCTCCATGCTCTATCACATCAAGGACCCTTTCCTGGTTTTTACTACCATTGGCCCCGGAACCCTGTTCGAAGACAACGGCATTATCCCCAAGGCCGAACCGGCCCTGAAAGAGACTCTGGGAAAACTCACCACCGAAGAATTCTACAACAGTCCGATGAGAGTCCAGAAAACGGAAGAGGCCAAGGTAAGGCTCAACGAAGTATTGATTCAAAAAGGAATTGAAGTGGACCAGGTGCTGGTGCGCTATTTCAAGTACAGCCAGGAAATACAGAAGAACATAGAGGAGAAAAAACTCCAGGACCAGATGGTGTTTACCAACCAGGCAGCGGCCCGGGCCGCCAAGGAAGAGGCCGCATTGAAGAAAATCGTTCAGGAGGGGATGGTCATCGCCGCCGTTGAGATTGAAAAGGGCAAAGCCTATGTCACCCGCAAGATCGCAGAGAAGGATCTTTACGTTCGCAGCAAGAAAGCGGACGCCGACCTTCTGGTGAAGTTGGCGGAGGCGGAACGGGTGCGCCTGAAAAACGATGCCCTGAAAGGGAGCGGGTCCGAACGCATGGTGGGGCTGAAGATGGCCGATGTTTACAAGGGACTCGACGTTGTCATCCTGCCCAGCGACGGTCCGGATGGAGTCAACCCGCTGAATTTAAACAAGGCCATGCAGTTATTCGACGTTCGCAAAGGAGGCGGCCAATGAAGTCTATTTTTCTATCGTTGCTTCTGATGGCGGCCGTGCTGGCCGCAACCGGCTGTGTTCCCCATACAACAGGGGAGACGGAAGTGGGCGTCCGAACACGCAAAATGACCTTTTTCGGCCCAAAGGGTGTTGAGGACCGGGTGTATGCACAGGGTTCCACCTACTTCCTAATGCCGTTTATCAACGATTGGCATGTGTTCGACACCAAACTGCAGAACCTGGAGATGACGTTTTCGCAAACACGGGGCGACAGGAGGGCCCAAGACGACCTGGTGTTCAAAACCATAGACGGCAACGACATTAGTCTTGACGTGATCATAGCTTATCGGATCGAGGCGAGCAAAGCGCCCCATATTCTCCAATACGTTGCTACCAATGACGCAACCTTGCGGGATAAAATCGTTCGAACAGTCGCCCGGAGCAAACCACGGGATATTTTTGGCGAGCTCAAAACCGAGGCTTTCTACGTGGCCGAGTCCCGCGAGACTCAGGCCAACAGGGCCAAGGAAGAGCTTCAGAAAATCCTGGGCCCCATGGGCATTGTAGTTGAAAAAGTGCTGACCAATGACTATCGCTTCAACCCCGAATATACGAAGGCCATCGAAGACAAAAAAGTGGCCGATCAGCAGGTGGAGAAAAACAAGTCAGCCCAGCACGCGGCCCTGGAAGAATACAAGCGCAAGCTTGAAGAGGCCCGGGGGGAGGTCAACAAGATGGTGGCCGACGCCGATGGACAGTACCTCAAGGACAAGATCGAAGCGGATGTTTACCAGGAACAGCAGCAACTCCTGGCCGAAGCCATCAAGACCGAAGGCATAGCGGATGCCAAGGGGATCCAGGAAATGAACAACGCTCTTGCCGGAGCGGGAGGCGAGGCAATTGTGAAATTAAGAATTGCAGAGGTCCTACAGGGAAAACGCATCATGCTGTTGCCTGTTTCGGAAGGTGGCATGAATCTCAAGACCACCGACATTAACCGGCTCATCGAAACGCTGGGGGTCAAATCGCTCTCCGGGAACTGACGCAGCGGTGAGCATCTGAACTTATAGAGGGGCGGAGAAGCATTCCACCATGTGATACGCGCGACCGAAGAGGCCGTCAGTGGAGCCAGATACAAAAGGACCAGTTACTAAAACCGTCGTTGATTTCCGAACACGCGAAAGAATGCGGGGCGGAGACGACTTTCGCCAGGGGATCGCAACTCATGTATATTTCGCACTGAGTCTGGTTTTTCGGCCCTTGTCCCGCACTGTTCGTCGGTCCGGAGCGTAAGCGGGATGTCCGGAAATCAATGCAGTTTTTAGTAGTTTGCCCGTAGATCAAGGATGTGCATAATATGAACGTTCTCCTCATTTACCCAAGATTTCCCGACACGTTTTGGTCTTTCAGGTACGCTTTAAGATTCATTGGAAAGAAAGCGGCTTTCCCGCCTCTTGGCTTACTGACCGTCGCATCCCTGCTGCCGGAAGAATGGTCGAGGCGCATCAAGAACGTCAACGTGGAAGACCTTATGGATAAAGACCTTTCATGGGCGGATATGGCCTTTATCGGAGGCATGACCGTTCAGCGGGAATCTGCAAAACAAATCATCGCTCGTTGCAGGGCGAAGGGTTTGAAGGTCATCGCGGGTGGACCGCTTTTCACCGCTGAACCTGAAAAGTTTGAGGCAGTCGATCATCTCGTCCTCGATGAGGCCGAGATCACATTGCCCTCTCTCATAGAGGACCTTCAAAATGGGTGTCCCAAAAGGATCTACAGGGCTCCAGGCTTCTGCGATCTTCAGCACACCCCCATTCCTTCATGGGATTTGATAACAATGAAGCGATATGCCTCCATGAGCATTCAGTTTTCAAGAGGATGTCCGTTCAACTGCGAATTCTGCAACGTGACGGCTCTCTTTGGTCATCGACCGCGCCTGAAGACATCTCAACAAGTAATTGCAGAGCTGGATCGCCTTTATGAAGCAGGCTGGCATGGAAGCATTTTTTTCGTCGATGACAACTTTATCGCGAATAAGGAATACCTTAAAACAGAGTTGCTGCCAGCCCTGATTGATTGGCGAATAGACAAAAAAGGAAGTGTTTTCTTTACGGAAGCCTCCATCAACCTGGCTGATGATCCGGAGCTTCTGGACCTGATGTACAAAGCAGGCTTCGATACTGTTTTTATCGGCATTGAGTCGCCCGATGAGACATGCCTGACGGAGTGTCATAAAATTCAGAACAAAAACCGGGACCTTCTCCAAAACGTCAAAACTATCCAGCGTGCCGGGTTACAGGTAATGGGCGGTTTCATTGTAGGTTTCGACAGCGATACATACTCTACCTTCCAGCGGCAGATCGACTTCATTCAGGAAAGCGGAATTGTGACCGCAATGGTCGGAATCCTGCAAGCTCCTCCGGGAACACGGCTGTTTGACCGGCTCCAAAGGGAGAACAGGGTGGTGAGCACGTTTTCCGGAGATAACGTTGATGGAGCGACAAATATCATACCTAAAATGGGATTGGATAGCCTTCTGGATGGATATCGATCAATCATGAAACAGATATACTCTCCCAAAATCTTCTACCGGCGGGTCAGAACTTTTTTGAAAGAACTCAGGGCGCCTGAAATCAGAAGCCCCATGGATGTCCAGCGGTTCCTTGCGGTGATCCGATCCGGTTTTTGGTTGGGTATTTGTGGCAAAGAACGTCTCCAGTATTGGCATCTGCTGCTCTGGACCATGATCCGTAAGCCCAGGCTGCTATCGTTGGCCTTCACCCTTGCTATATATGGCCATCACTACCGGAAAATATGCGAAGCACATATTCATTGATTGGGATGGTGAAATTGACGCAGTTCCTTTGTCAAAACTCGTCGTGGGCTGAGAGAGGCAAGGACAGTTGAGCTTCTGATCCGTACATTTTATGAAATGTGGACTGGCAATCAGCCGGAAAGACAAAACATCATGCAAAAGACTTTAAAACATGAAGACATTGAACAGCTGCTTGCCGAGGCCGATGAACTCCTGCTGCAAATTGATCCCGAGATCATCGAATACATGGAAGAAGAGCAACGCGCCCAGCTTGAAGAACAGGCTCAAAGTTTAAAAAAACTCAAGGCCGAGATTCAGGACAAGATCGGGAAGGAAGGATCTCCTGAGCAACGCAGCGACTACGGTGAGGGAATCCACGAGGCAATAGAAGATATCGCAAAGGCTATGAAGGGATTGGCAAGGTATCTTTCCTGAATTCGGCAGGCGCGCCGCCGCTTTCTTCAGCTTACTCTGTACATGCCAACCGCTCCTTTCAAATATTCTCACAGATGACTATCTGTGGAGCATTCGCTTCTGATAGTCGGGTAGCCGGGGGCAACTGCCCTCGGCTACCCGACTATCAGCGAACCTACGGAAAAGATAAGCGGCTTTTTTCATTGTAAATCGAGGCAGCTTTTCGTTGCTGGCAAGAGTCGGCAGGGAAAATGGGAGAAGGGGGGGGTTATGGGCGACAGAGGTGAATCACGGCTGGATCAGTTTCTTCTTGATGGCGATTTTCGTGAGATCGGCAAGCGTCCGTACTCCCAGTTTTTCCATCATGTTGTACTTGTGGGATTCCACCGTCTTGTGGCTCAGATCGAGTTTAGCGGAGATATCCTTTACGTTGTTTCCTTCCGCAAGAAGCTGTAGAAGCTCTCTTTCGCGCAGGCTGAGGTCCTTGAAGCCGTCGTTGGCCTCCTCGGGGGAGTCGGCCTTCCGCAAATGGTTGACCAGAACGCCTGGGACCATGGAACTGAAATAGGTCCCGCCTCCCTTGACCGCCTGGATGGCCAGAATGAGGTCGGACATGGGGTCTTCCTTCAGGACGTAGCCGGAGATGCCCGCCTTGAGCAGGTCCACCACGTATTCCCTGTCCGAATACATTGTGAATATGATGATACGGGCTTTCGGATGGCTCTTCTTGATTTGCAGCGTGGCATCGATACCGTTGAGATCGGGCATCGAAATGTCCATGATGACGATATCGGGCCTTTGCGCTTTCACCCGTCTCACCGCTTCGCGTCCGTTCAACGCCTCGCCGATGACCTCGAGTTCGGGATAATCGCTCAAGGTGCTCTTGATTCCACCGATGACCACCTGGTGGTCGTCAACAATCAGTATCCTGGTCCTTCCCACAGTCAATCCGCCGCCCCCGTCGTCACGTAAAAGCCTATCGTTCCAACCCGCTTTCAGAGTAACACATGCTGAATTCTTGTAAAGGCCGGAGTGCATCTGAAACCGGCATGCCACGAAAGCCCACCGTTGCCGTCCCCTTGACCGATGGGTTATGATAGTCAGTGGAAAGAGAATAATCTTTCCTCCTCCGAGAGAGAGTCAGGTTCCCCCCCTCCTTCCTGGCTCTCTCTTTCTTCTTTCCGCCATGTCCTTTCACATAGGACTGCTTCTCATTTGCTCCAGGATGGAATAGGCGACGCGCCTGTTACGTTCCCCGTAAAACTTGATGTAATGCTCGACCGGAACGACCTCGAACCCCCTTATGAGCTTATGTTCTCCCCCGAAACCCGGATCGACCGTCTGAATTCCATGTTGGATCGCGTACTCGATGGGCCGATAATAGCACGTGGCAAAATGCAGGAACGGCACTTCTTCGAAACACCCCCAGTACCTGCCGTAAATACTTCCGCCTTTTCCATAGAAGAGTGCCATGGCAAGATCCCTGCCGCCCTGGCTGGCTACCCAGAAACTGATCCTCTCTCGATAGTTTTCCGCCAGGTTCATGAAGAATTTCTCGTTCAGAAAAGGGCGAATCCCGTTCCCCATGTGCTTTGTCCACGTACTCCGATACAGCCGGTACATCCCGGCAAAATAACTCGACGGAGCATCCGTGCCGGGAACCATGCGAATCTGAATGCCCTGTTGCTCGATGGTTCTCAACTCGCGTTTGATCTTTGTGCGACGGCTTGACTTGAAACTCGCGAGATAATCCTCAAAACAATGATAGCCTCTGTTGAACCAGAGGCTGTACTCGCTCTTCAGGTTGACGAACCCGCTTTCCCGCAGCACCTCATGCAACGGGGAGGCCCGTTGCGAAACGAAATAGAGACGGCAGGTGATCAGGCCCCGCTTTTCACACAGATAATCGATATAGTTCAACAGGAGGCGCGCCGTCTCCACAACGCCCGTACCGCGACGATGCAGGAATTCGTAAGCGGGTACGGGTGTGTACGGTATCATCCCGACCAAGCCCTTATGGAAGGGAATCCCGGTCAACTCCGTCAGGAACTCTATCAGACCGCCGTCCCCGAATTCCACCCAGGCACGATCCCTCTCGTAAAGAGGAGCCAGGGCAATCGGCCGCTCACCGGCAAAAGCCATCAGGTGGGATGGCCGGTATCCGCGATCCGCATGGACTGCACCGGAATCCTCCAGGGCGTGGAAGTACTCCCATTCCATCATGGGACTCGCATCCACCGCCAGTTCGTTCCAGACATCCCTGCCGATGGCGTGCGCCCCTGGAAACACTTCAAAATGAATCGCCATCCGATCTCTTTCCTCCGCCTGTCCACAGACTGCGCGACTCGAGGTCAAAACCAGGCCGGGAGCATCCCGACGGGTCGGGCGCTTGCGTCCGGGCAGGCTCGCCTTCTTCGCTCATGCCCGGCCAACCCGGTTCTATTTGGAACCTAACCATCCTTTCCCCCGAAAACCCTGCCGGAACCGTCGAACTTTTCCATTCCCCCGCACCCGCACCGAACTCTATATAGGATTATTGTCAAACCTTGAATTCCTTTTATGCTATGCTTAAACCCTTGTACGAAACCAGTCCTTTTTCACCGCACAAAGATTCCATTTTCATGGAAGGATACTCTCCCATGCTGTCACAACAGATCCTGCAATGCATCGACGCCAGCCGGCAGCGTTATGTCGAGGAACTGCTGCATCTTCTCCGAATTCCCAGCGTCAGCACGTACTCTCAACACGCTCCGGACGTCAGGGCGGCCGCCGACTGGGTTGCCGGCCAACTGCGCCGTCTTTCCTTTCAGACCCGCGTTTGCGAGACGGCCGGCCATCCGGTGGTCTTGGCCGAACGCACCGATGTCCCCGGCATGCCGACGCTTCTCGTGTACGGCCACTACGACGTTCAGCCCCCCGAACCGCTGGACGAATGGAAGTCCCCGCCCTTTTCCCCGGTCATTCGGGACGGCTACGTCTACGCCCGGGGAGCAACGGACGACAAGGGGCAGTTCTTCACCTACCTCAAAGCGATCGAAGCGATCCTGTCCATCGAGAAGAAGCTTCCGATCAACGTAAAGGTTCTGATCGAAGGGGAGGAGGAGATTACAAGCCCTAGCCTGGGTCCTTTCCTCGCAGAGCACAAGCAGGATCTCCGGGCGGATTTCATCGCCATCTCGGACGGGTCCCAGTACAAATTCGGCATCCCCGCGATCTCATACGGTCTGCGAGGACTCTGCTATCTCCAGATGGAACTCCAGGGTCCCCGCTTCGACCTCCATTCCGGCTCGTTCGGAGGGCTGGTCGAAAATCCCATCCTGGTTCTCGCCAATGTGCTGGCACGATTGAAAAATGAAGACGGAACGATCGCCATCCCCGGATTCTACGAGGACGTACTTCCCCTGGAAGAATGGGAAAGACGGGAAATGGCCTCCCTGAATTTTGACGAGGAAGCATTGAAGGAATACCTGGGAGTCGCCTCGCTGCCCGGGGAACCCGGCTATACGCCCATGGAACGCAAAACCGCCCGTCCGACTCTCGATGCGAACGGCATTTGGGGCGGGTTCGCCGGCGAGGGATCCAAGACCATCATTCCCGCCAGGGCCGGAGCCAAGGTGAGCATGCGCCTCGTCCCCAACCAGGACCCGGACAAGATCCACAAAGCTTTCGAGAAATACGTCCGGTCCCTCGTTCCACAGGGCATGCACCTGAACGTGCGGAACCTTAACGGCGCCAAGCCGGTCCTCGCCGCGCGGGACCGGAAGCCGGTCCTCGCCGCCGCCAGGGCCATAGAGGCCGGTTTCGGAAAACGTCCCGTTTTCATCCGGGAAGGCGGTTCCATCCCTATCGTGAACCTCTTCCAGGAAACTCTTGAAGTCCAGGACATCCTGCTGCTCGGTTGGGGATGCCCCGACGATGGCGCCCATTCTCCGAACGAGCGCTTTTTCCTGGATGACTTCCACAGCGGAATCCGCTCCGCCGCCGCTCTTCTCTACGAACTGGCGGCTCTCCAGGCCCCCGGCGCATAGTCTTGCACTTTCGCCGCCTCCAGAAAACAGAAGATCCCCGGAGGCTTCCGCTCCGGGGATCTTCTGTCGTTCGGACCACGAGAAAACGTCACTGTTTTTTTGCCGGCTGACGCCACAGCCACTCCATCTGTTCGACAGGCTTCTGGGTCTTCCCCTTCATGAAAACGATGCTGATCCTCCGGTTTCTCGGATCTTCCGGCGCATCCTTGATCAGAGGATCCTTGTCGGCGAACCCGACCACCCGGGCAATCCTGTCAGGCCCAATCCCCGAGCCCTCTACCTCCCGCCTCGCCGCGGAAGCCCTCGATGTGGACAGCTCCCAGTTCGATACCTGGCCGTTCCTGGTCGGCGAGGCATCCGTGTGCCCTTCTATCGCCAGTTCATTGGGAAAGTTCTTGAGAATGGAGGCGACCGAGCGCACGATCTTCTTCCCGGCCTCGGTCATCTGAGCACTTCCGGGCGGAAAGACGGGGTTCTCCGGTATGTCCACGATCTGTATCCTTATCCCGTCTTCGCCGACGGCAAGGAGTACCTGTTCTTTCGTGCCCTGACCACTTTTCTCGATACCGCTCATTATGTTCGCTACGGTTTCCTCTTTGGTCATGCCCCCGGTTTTTTCGCCCGCATCCACGAAATCGCTCCCTTCGGAATTCTTCCCTGCCGGTTTGAGTCCCCCCTCCATCATGAACGACTGCCCGCCTTGCTGGAAGAGGCTGAAATGCCTGAAATACATGGCCATAACCGCCCGCTTCTCCTCTGAGCTCATGTTCAGCAGCCACATCAGAAGGAAGAAGGCCATCAGGGCCGTCACAAAGTCCGCGTAGGCAACCTTCCAGCTTCCGCCGTGATGGCCCCCGTGGCTTTTCTTGATGTTTTTAATGATGATTTTCTTCGGTTTTTCTTCCACTATTTCTTCACCTTCTTGATGACGTTCTCCAATTCGAGGAACGAAGGCCTCAGCTCCGCGGGGACCACCCTCCTGGCAAACTCTATGGCGACCTGCGGAGATGGAGTGTTGACAAAGGCGATGATCGCGGCCTTGAGTACCGACAGGTATTCCTTGTCCTCACTGGCGATGTTTTCAAGGTTCTTCGCGACAGGCCCCACAAACCCGTAGCTCAGGAGTATACCGAGGAACGTACCCACCAGGGCGGCGCCGACGCTGTGCCCCAGCACCTCGGGAGGTTCGTTGATCTTCTTCATGGTGAGCACTACGCCGAGCACTGCGGCCACGATTCCCAGGCCGGGAAGCGAATCCGCAACGTTGGCCACGCTCGCAGCGGGGACCAGGGCCTCCTCGTGGTGCGCCTCGATTTCGTAATCCAGCAGGGAAGCCAGCTCGTGAGCTTCAATGTCCGTGATCGTCAGAGTTCGCAGCGTGTCGGTGAGGAACGTCAACGCGTGATGATTGCTCAGAAACTTGGGATACCTCTTGAATATTGGACTTTTTTCGGGCTCGTCGAGGTCCGTTTCAATGGATACGAGCCCCTCTTTTCTGATTTTGAAAAAAATCTCGCTCAGCAGGACGAGGGCTTCCAGGTAATCTTCCCTGGTATACGCCTTGCTCGTGAACATCCTCAGGATGCCCGCCTGAACGCCCTTAATGACCTTCATGGGAGACGCGATCACAAAACCGCCCAGAGCGGCTCCACCGATGATGACAAGTTCCGCAGGCTGCCACAAGAGAGCCAGGTTCCCATGCTCCATCAAATAGCCGCCAATAACCGCAACCACGACAATGATGCACCCGATGATGACAAACATATGCCGACCCTACTCCATTCTCTTCTTTTTCCGGAGAGCTTCTCTCTGCCTCTCGAACACGAATTTCGCGATCAGGTCTCTTATATCCTCGTCCAGGTCTTTGAATTCCATAGAAACCTTGTACTGACCGGTGTCTTCGGGCACCACATGAACCACCTCCCCGTACAGATAGAAGATCACATAGGGGATGGTCGGAAATATCATCTTGGCCTCCAGCCATTCCCCTTCCCCGTAGGCCTCGGAACAGAGCACGCTCAGGCCGCCCGCGCTCAGGTTCACCTCGCTGAACTGAAGCGTGTGATAGCCATGATTTTGGAACGTGAGCATATTGATGATCGTATCCAGCTTGGCATTCAAGACCTTGAAAGCGTCCGACAGCGGTTCGCTGTCCAATTCCGGCAGGGACTGCATCGTGGTCAGCGCAGACTCGACCGAAGTCCTCGGTCGAACCAGCGGCCGTTCCTCGGGCGGAACGAGCCGCAAATCGATCGGGATATACGTATCCACCCTGGAATATTGTCTCATTTGCACGAATTTTTCGTCATCCAGTTCCATCTCGTCACCCATATCGTCAGGTCCGTGTTCGCGGAAGAACTCTTTCCCCTCCAGCCGCAAGAACGCCGAATACATTCCCTCTGGCACATAATCGGCAATTCGGCAAAAAAACTACAACAAACACTCCACGAAAAATCCACGAGGACATCCATGCACGCAACGGGCTTTCCCGGAGCACGCCGCACTCCGGCCGCGCGGAAGTGTCCCCACGCTCCGGGGAGAAAAGGCAGACCTCGTATTTTTCAAAGGAATGCTTTGAAATAGCCGCGGATGAAGGAGGCAAGCTCCTCGGGGCGTCGAACGATGATTTCGTTTTTCAAAAGCTTCTGAAAATAGTAGTCGTCCGCCCGATAGTGAGGAGCCACGTTCTGCCGGTTGACAAGTCGCAGCATGCAGCGGAACTCGGGGCCGGACCGGTTTATAGGGCCGCTGAAGCACGACATGTTGAAAGTTGAAAGCTTCATGCCGTGGTAGGCGCGCAGGACTCTGGACATTCCCTCGGAGGCACCGCGCAATTCAGTATCGGTCCATTCGAGGAAATGGCGGGAGTCGGGCCATACTCCGTTGACTTCATTGGAGCCCAGGGGCGAAAAGGCAGTGAGCCACTCACAGCCGTCCAGGCTGCCGATCAGGCGTTCTCCCGCCTTTTTTTCGGCAGCGATCAGATCGGACCAATAGCACGACCCGTTGGCCGAAAGATAATCGAAACTCCTGTCGAGCAGCAACCGGTGGTGCGTACCGGGATAGCGCGAGCCGAGAACCTGGAAATGCGGGTGCACGACACTGGCGCCTGCAGGAAACAAATAATTCGCATTGATGGTGAAAAACGCCGTCTCCGGGTCCGCGTCAGCGCAACGACGGATGAACTCCACCGAAACCGCGAAGGCGTCATAGAGCAACTCGGGCGGGAAATCGTCGAGACTGCGATGATGCCGCTCCCCCAGCATAACGACCGCATGAACCGCGGACAGCGGAAACAGGTTCGGAAAGAGCACGACTCCTCCCCGGATCAGCCTTCCCTCGGGGAGGATGGAACTTCCATACCGCGGCGTCATCTCCCGCCACCTTCCCTCGCACAGGAAGCATTTCTGTTTCGTCGCTTCGCTTCTTTGCTTCAAGTACTCCACGTCGGTGTCCGGGAAAAGAAGCGCGCTCTTCCCCTCGATCGCCGAGTTGAAGATACTCTGATGACCGATCAGGGGATCCAGCCTGATCTCTATCTGCTGAGCGTCCAACTCTCCGTTCTTCAACGGATTGTGGAAGCATGCCGACTCATAACGCCGCTCGAATAAGACTCTCGCCATCATCCCGCCTCGCGGTCAAACAGAAGAAGGTTCAATCGATACTGCGGCAAAACACCCTTACGGCTCTCAGCGGGTCGCCGTAAGGCGCAAAATTCCCCTGGAACATCCACGCGTCAGCATAGAAAAATCCAGGGAACCCTGCAACAAGGAAATCGGGGGAAATCATTCCGCGCGATTCGGCGACACCCGTTCGGCGATCGTTATTTCCTGAGGGAGCACGTCCCCGCAGACCGTCGCGTTGCAAGTCAAACTTCACGTCCTTCGTGCCCATCTGCTGTTTAAGGCGAATTCCGGCCGTTCGGCCGTGCATGCATAAAAGGGGAGCGCCGTGGGGAAAATGAAGATCGGCAGGATGCATGGGGGGGGTGAAGAGTCAGGGGGCTAAAAAAGGTGAAGGGGGAGCCGACTCTCCCCCTCCTGCTACAGCCTACGCACTCGTCTGCACAAGTTGGTAGTCTCGACTACCGAACTAGCATGCCGGGATGTACCTTATCGATCATGCCCATTTATGTCAAAGGAATAATAATCATTCTTTTCATGATATTTGGTCATATACAACGATTATGTAATCCGGCGAAAACGACATCTTGCCGATGACGGGGTACAGTACAGCCAGGACATTTCCTCCGCAACCCACCAGTACCGCCGATCTCAAACCGGATGGCGATTCGCGCCCCTATCCGGAGGGTTTGCCCTTGACCGTCCATTTCCGATCCACTATAAAAACATTCTCGAACACTCCACGATACCTTGTTGAATTTGCAGCCAATGCCGCACCTCATCCTTTGCCGAAGAGGGAATCGCCGTTCAGATGAATTCTCCCCATCCATTGAAATCGCTGAACCGTTCGAGGCCCGTATCCACCGGGGGCGGCATTGCAGCGTGCGTTCAGCTTGCGCGGCCACATCAGTATGTCAAGAATACTTTTATCCTGCTCCCCCTCTTCTTCGGCTACAAATTGACCGATCTTCATGCCCTGGCGGTGACTCTCTGGGCTTTTGTCGCTTTCTCCCTCGCAGCCAGCGCCGTCTATGTGCTGAACGACATCAGGGACGTCAACGAAGATCGCGAGCATCCCCACAAGCGGAACCGCCCTGTGGCCAGCGGCGCGATAAACACCTCGCAGGCCGTTCTGCTCCTGCTGCTCCTGCTCGCAGCCTCTCTCCTGGTCTCCCTGGCATTCCTGCCGACAGCATTTCTTTATATTCTGGCAGTCTATCTGCTGCTCAACGCCGGCTATTCCTTCCACCTCAAGCACATCGCTATCGTGGATGTCGTCTGCATCGCGATGGGCTTCGTACTGCGCGTGATTGCCGGCGGCATCGTCTCTGAGGTTCCCGTCAGTCACTGGATCATCATCATGACGTTTCTCCTGGCAATCTTTCTCGCCCTGGGAAAGAGAAGAGACGACCTGCTGCTTTCGGCCAACGGATGCAGCCCCAGGAAGAGCCTGCACGGCTACAACCTGGAATTCGTCTCCCTGAGCATGGTCGTCATGAGTTCCGTGGTGATCGTGGCGTACCTGCTCTACTGCGTATCCCCCGAGATCATCCAAAAGCACGGAACGCACGACCTGTATTTCACCGGGTTCTGGGTCGTCGTCGGCTTCCTGCGCTACCTGCAGATAACCCTGGTCGAGGGGCGAAGCGGATCGCCCACCTTGATCCTGCTCCAGGACTACTTTCTCTGGACGGTGATCGGTGGCTGGATTCTGACATTCTATTGGCTGATCTATGTGGCTCATTGTTAAATATTCCATTTTTGCCGCCCTCGCCACCGCCGCGAACATTCTTTGCCAGGATGCAGCCAACAGGCTTTACCATGGTCCTTTCGACCTGTACGCTTCGATGGCCGCCGGCACTCTGGCCGGTCTCGTCATCAAATACGTCCTGGACAAGAAGTACATCTTTTCGTTTCGGAGCAGGAACCTGTGGCACGACGGCCGACAATTCATCCTCTACTCCCTGATGGGAGTGGCCACGACGTGCCTGTTCTGGGGTGTGGAGTTGGGCTTCGATCGCGTTTTCCAGACGCTCCCGATGCGGTATGCGGGGGCAGTGACTGGGCTGTGTATGGGCTATTTTCTGAAGTACCGGCTGGACAGGAAATTCGTTTTCGTGGAGTGCGCATGAGGATCTCGGGCTGGGGAAGGTTCCCGTATATCGAAGCGGAAGGACTCCATTTCGAAACCCGGCGCAGGCTTGCCTGCAGACTGGAGGAGCTTTCCGACTGCATCGTTCACGCTCGCGGCCGAAGCTACGGGGACAGCGCCCTGAGCGAACGGGTGGTTCTCACGAACCGTTTCGACAAGATCCTCGCCTTCGACGAAGTGAGCGGGATTCTCACCTGCGAGAGCGGTGTCACCCTTTCCGAAATCATCGACGCATTCCTGCCGAGAGGCTGGTTTCCGAGCATCACTCCCGGGACAAGGTTCATCAGTATTGGAGGCGCCATCGCGAGCGACGTCCATGGCAAAAACCATCACAAGGCGGGCTGCTTCAGCGAATGCATCGTCTCCTTCGATTTGATGCTGCCGGACGGCAGCATCGTTCGATGCAGCCGGGAGGAAAACTCTGATCTCTTTCATGCAACGTGCGGCGGCATGGGCCTGACGGGGATCATTCTCGAGGCGACCCTCCGCCTGCAAGCCGTACAGAGTGGATACATCCGTGAAACGGTCATCCGATGCGGGAACCTCGATGAGGTATTCCACCAATTCGAGGCCCACCATGACACCACCTATTCCGTCGCCTGGATAGATTGCCTCGCAAGAGGCAGGAAACAGGGCAGATCCGTCCTCATGCTCGGAGAGCACGCGGATTCCGGCAGGCTGATTCCTCCTCCGGCAAAATCCTTTTCCATTCCGTTCGATTCCCCGGCTTTTCTCCTCAACCGCTTTTCCATAGTGTCGTTCAACCACCTGTACTATGAGATTCATCCGGATTTCGTCGACGGAAGACTCGTTCCCATAGACACATTTTTCTATCCCCTGGATAAGATCGGAAACTGGAACCGCATGTACGGTTCCGGGGGATTCACGCAATACCAGTTCGTATTGCCGAGAGCGGCGAGCCGGAAAGGCCTGAGCACAATACTGGACAGAATCTCCCAGGCCGGCATGGGTTCCTTCCTGGCCGTTCTGAAACTGTTCGGTCCCCGGAACCAAAACCCGTTGTCTTTCCCCATGGAAGGGTACACTCTGGCGCTGGATTTCAAGATCCAGAAAAAACTCTTTCCCCTTCTCGACGAACTGGACCGGATTGTCCTGGATCATGGAGGAAGGCTGTACCTCACGAAAGACGTCCGCATGCCGGCAGCCGTCTTCAGAAACGGCTATCCCGCATGGGAACGCTTTACCGCTCTGCGCGGGCAGTATGGAATGGACCGGAAATTCAACTCACTTCAATCCAGGAGGTTGGGAATCCAGGCATGAATCTCCTCATACTCGGCGCCAATTCGGATGTGGCTCAAGCCGTGGCAAGAAAGTTCGCCAGGGAAGAGAAGGCCAG
>JAJFUA010000245.1 GCA_021372635.1 Desulfobacteraceae bacterium
GGGAATGGCCAAACACATTCTCGTATTCCTTTCTCACGGGCCCGGGTGTTCGCCGCCGCAGACGGGGGCGTACGATCCTCCGGCCCTTTCAATCTCTTCGAGCACCTGCCGGCACAGTTCCTCCATGCGGGACTCGACGACCTCGGTCAGTTCCGTCCCCCAGGGGGAGATGTCGGCGGGTTCGATTCCCAAAATCACGGTCTCCGGCCGATTACCCAACATATCTGCATATGCCAGACACTGCACCATGTCAAGTTCATGCAGCGAGTTCCTGAAGGAGAGCCGGTTTTCGAGCACGTCCATTGTCAGCCGGTGAAGGGTTCCCGGAGGTTCCCCGTTCTGGACGGCGTCGACGACGATGAGGGCATCCGCCCCGGCGATCGGGTCGAGAAGCCGCAGGCCCAGCGTCCCCCCGTCCATCAGTTCGACGTTTTCCGAGAAACGATAATCGGCCTGAAGCCTCTGGACCGTCTTCACGCCGATTCCTTCGTCCCGGAGCAGGATATTGCCGACTCCCAGGACCAGTATTCGCTTGTTCCTCTCCGATGCATCGTCCATATATCCGACTCGAAACTCTCCGTCAGCCGCGCCCGCGCTGCTCTTCCCCGCCGCGGCACCGCCGGGCGTGCGGGAGCGGAAGGCGGGCCGGAGGCCGCAAAAAACAGGAACCCGGCGGAATCGCCAGGTTCCTGCAAAAGAGTATCCAATTCCAGATCGCTAGACAACTCTAAACTTGTACACTTCGTTCGTCTTGGGATCGATCACGTGGACGCCGCAGGCGATGCACGGGTCGAAGGAGTGAACGGTGCGCAGAATTTCGACGGGGCGCTTCGGATCGGCCACCGGCGTTCCCACGAGCGCCTCCTCGAGCGGGCCCGGCTTGTTCTGGGCGCAGCGGGGGCCGAGGTTCCAGGTGGACGGCACGACGAGCTGGAAGTTGCCGATCTTCTGGTCCTTGATCTGGATGAAGTGCCCCAGGGCGCCGCGCGGCACGTCGTTCAAGCCGGCGCCCTGGCCTTCGGCGGGCATCTCGTAGTCCTGGTAGATCTTGACGTCGCCCTTCTTCAGGTTTTCCACGAGCTGGGTTATCCAGCCTTCCATGGACTCGCCGATGATCCTGGTTTCGAGAGCCCGGGCCGCCGTTCTGCCCAGGGTGGAGAAGAGGGCTTCGGGCGGGATCTGGAGCTGCTTGAGGGTCCCGTCCACGGCCTTCTTCGTGGCGGCGTGCCCCTTGCCGTAGGCGACCAGGACGCGGGCCAGCGGGCCGACCTCCATGGCCTCGCCCTTGTAGCGCGGCGCCTTCATCCAGCTGTAGCGGTTCGCGGTGTCCATCTTGTCGTACTTCGGCTTCGTTTCCCCTTCGAAGGGGTTCGCCGCCTTGTCGCCTTCGTACCAGCTGTGTTTGACGTGTTCCTCGATGGCTGCGATGTCCACGGGCTGGACCTGCTTGAAGTTGCGCTTGAAGATCGCGCCGCGCGGGAAGAGGAAGCTGTCGGGTTCCTTCTCGCTCTGCGGGAACTCGCCGTAGACCAGGAAGTTGGTGGTGCCGCCGATCTTGCCCCAATCCTTGTAGAATTTGGCCACTGTGAGCACGTCGGGAATGTAGACGTTGTTGATGAAGTCCATGGTTTCCTGCCAGAGGTATTTGAACTCCGCGATGCGGTCGGCGTTCAGGTCCGTGGCGCAGGTGACGCCGCCCACGACCAGGCTCTGGATGTGAGGGTTCTTGCCCCCGAAGATGGCGTGCATACGGGCCGTGCGCGCCTGCTGGCGGAGGGCTTGCAGGTAGTGAGACACCGCGATGAGGTTGACTTCCGGGGGCAGTTTGTAGGCGGGATGTCCCCAGTAGCCGTTCGCGAAGATGCCCAGCTGCCCGCTGTCGACGAATTTCTTGAGACGGGCTTTCACTTCCTTGAAGTCGTTGAGGCCGCTGTTCGGGGCCGGCGACACCTGGTTGGCCAGATCGGCAGCCTTCTTGGGATCTGCAGAAAGGGCGCTCACGATGTCCACCCAGTCGAGGGCGTGCAGGTGGTAGAAATGAACCATGTGGTCGTGCAGGAACTGTGCGCCGAGCATGAGGTTCCGCAGCAGGCGCGCGTTTTCCGGAATCTTGACCCCGACGGCCTCGTCCACCGCGCGGACCGAAGCGAGGCCGTGCACGTAGGTGCACACGCCGCAGGCGCGCTGGGTGAACAGGTAGGCGTCCCTCGGGTCACGCCCCTGCAGCATGAGTTCCAACCCCCGGAACAGCGTGGAACTGCTCCATGCGTTGGCAACCTTGCCGTTCGCCACTTCCACTTCTATCCGCAAATGACCCTCGATGCGGGTGATCGGGTCTATGACGACTCTCTGTGCCATTGTTGAATTCTCCTTGCTTCTGTTGGTGGTCCCCAGTCAACTTCCGCGTGTCAATGGATCGAACTCGTGCAACGCCTGCTCAGCCGTTCTTGTAGAACGGGGTCATCTTGTCCCAGAACTCGGGTTCGCTGCACCCGATACAGGGGTGACCGGCCTGCACGGGCCAACTGGTGCCCATGTTCCACTTGACGGTCGGACAGTTGTTGTAGGTATCCGGTCCCTTGCAGCCGAGCTGGTAGAGGCAGTAGCCTCTGCGGGCTTCGTCCGATTCGAAGGAGGTGGCGAATTCGCCCGCTTCGAAATGGGACCGGCGCTGGCACTGGTCGTGAATGGTCTTGCCGTAGGCGAAGAGGGGCCGTCCCTTGGCGTCGAGGTCCGGGAGCTTTCCGAACAGGAGATAGTTCACCACCGTACCCACGATGTTGACGGGATTGGGCGGGCAGCCGGGAATGTTCAGGGTGTTGATGCCGATGGCGTCCTTGACGGATTTGGCGCCGGTCGGGTTGGGGGCGGCCGCGGGAAGCCCGCCGTAGGAGGAACAGGTCCCGACGCAGATGGTCGCCAGGGCCTTCGGGCAGACCTCCTTGGCGATGTCGATCATGGTGCGGCCGCCGATCATGCCGTACACGCCGTTTTCGGCCGTGGGGATCGCACCGTCCACGATGCAGATGAACTGGCCGGGATACTTGGTGACCGTGTCGTGCAGGGATTTTTCGGCCGCTTCGCCGGA
>JAJFUA010000255.1 GCA_021372635.1 Desulfobacteraceae bacterium
CCATACGCCCTTTTTCCCCGGCTACCGGCCCCAGTTCTATTTCCGCACGACCGATGTGACCGGCGTGATGACCCTTCCCGAAGGCGTCGAGATGGTCATGCCCGGTGACAACATCAGCACGGAAGTGCAGCTGATCACCCCCGTCGCCCTCGAAAAGGAACTCCGCTTCGCCATCCGCGAAGGCGGCCGGACCGTCGGCGCAGGCGTGCTCACCGAAATCATCGCGTAGCCGGTACTCAAGGCATACCGACCGGAGCGGCTTCGGCCCTCCGGTCCCTTTTACGATAGGAACAGGATATGATGGCGAATCAAAGAATTCGTATCCGCTTGAAAGCATACGATCACAAGCTGTTGGACCAGTCGACCGGCGAAATCGTCACGACCGCCAAGAAGACCGGCGCCCGCGTGGCAGGCCCGATCCCTTTGCCGACAAAGATTCATCGGTACACCGTACTCCGGTCGCCGCACGTGGACAAGAAATCCAGGGAACAGTTTGAAATTCGCGTCCACAAGCGCCTGATCGATATACTGGATCCGACCCAGCAAACGGTAGATTCGCTCATGAAGCTGGATCTCTCTGCCGGAGTCGATGTCGAAATCAAGCTCTAAGGCTTCAAGCGGACGGTGTCAGCGAAAGAGAGCAAACCACCATGATCAAATCAATAATCGGACGCAAACTGGAAATGACTCAGATTTTCGCCGAGGACGGCAGCGCGGTCCCTGTCACTCTGGTGCAGGCCGGCCCCTGTTACGTCACCCAGGTGAAAACGCCGGAGCGGGACGGGTATTCCGCCCTTCAGATCGGTTTCGGTTCGGCCAAGGCGAAGAATGTCAACCGCCCCGACAAGGGCCATCAGGACAAGGCCGCCAAGGGATACTTCCGGGTTCTCAGGGAAGTGAAGGTCGAGGATTCGAGCGATTACGAGCTGGGCCAGGAATTCGCGGCCGACGTCTTCGAAATCGGCGAAAAGGTGGACGTGATCGGAAAGAGCAAGGGCAAGGGCTTTGCGGGCACCATCAAGAGGTGGGGCTTCCAGCGCGGTCCGGCGGGTCATGGCTCCAAGAACATCCGTGAGCCGGGTTCCACCGGAAACGCCACCTACCCTGGCCGTGTCATCAAGGGCAAGAAGTTGCCCGGGCAAAAGGGAGACAGGCGCGTCACGGTCATGGACCTTAAAATCATTGACGTACGCCCCGAAGAGAACCTTCTCATCATCAAAGGGGCCGTTCCCGGTGCCACGAATGGGATCGTGCTTATCCGGAAGACCAACCGGGTCAGGTAACCGGTCTTAACGAATCGTGGAGAATCTTGAGGATCACCATGCCTACTGTGGATGTTTACAATACGAATCGTGATGTTGTCGGGCAGCTGGAGTTGAGCGAGAGAATCTTTGCCGTTCCGGTGAAGCCCCATGTGATGCACGAGGTGGTGCTTTACCAGCTCGCGAAGCGCAGGGCGGGAACCGTCAAGACGAAGGGACGCAGCGATGTCGCCGGAGGCGGGAAGAAGCCCTGGCGCCAGAAAGGCACCGGGCGCGCCCGTGCGGGTACGAGCCGCTCTCCCATCTGGAGAGGCGGCGGAACGATCCACGGCCCGCATCCGCGCGCCTATGACATGAAAGTGCCCAAGCAGGTGCGTCGACTTGCCCTGAAAATGGCTCTCAGCCAGAAGGTCCTGGACAACGACATGACTGTCCTCGACCAGTTCCAGCTCGAGAGGATCAAAACGAAGGACTTTGCGTCAATCCTCACGCGCTTTCAGTTCCGAAAGACCCTGGTGGTGGTTGCGCAGCAGGACGATACGGTCGAGAAATCGGCCCGCAACATTCCCAACGTCAAGGTTTTGCGCTCCGAAGGCCTGAACGTGTACGACCTTCTCAACTACACCAGCGTGATCCTGACCCGGGAAACCATCGGGAAAATCGAGGAGGCACTGGGATCATGAACGAAAAATCCTATCACATTCTCAAACGTCCCCTGGTGACCGAGAAGAGCAACATCCAGAAGGAAGAACGGAACAAGATCTCCTTCGAGGTGGACCGCCGGGCCAATAAGATCGAAATCAAGGACGCTGTCGAGAAGATCTTCAAGGTCGATGTCCTCGAGGTGGCCACGATGAGCGTGAAAGGGAAGAGAAAGCGCGTCGGCCGCCACTTCACGAAGCAATCCGACTGGAAGAAGGCCGTCGTGACCATCAAGGCCGGGCAGCGTGTAGAATTCTTCGAAGGCGTGTGACGCTAGAGAGAGGGTTATCCATGGGTATCAGAAAAGTCAATCCGACATCTCCGGGCCGCCGGTTCCAGACCTACTCCACCTTCGAGGAGATCACCAAGAGCGAACCCGAACGGAGCCTTCTTGAGCCGCTCAAGAAAACGGGCGGCCGGAACAGCTACGGCCGTGTCACGGCGTGGCAGAAGGGCGGCGGGCACAAGCGCCGCTACCGCATCATCGATTTCAAGCGGGACAAGGAATCCATTCCCGCGAAAGTGGCCGGCATCGAATACGACCCGAACCGATCCGCGCACATCGCCCTCCTCCACTACGTCGACGGCGAAAAGCGCTATATCCTGGCTCCCGTCGGAATGCAGGTCGGCGATTCCATCATCACGGCCGCCGATGCCGATATCAAGCCCGGCAACTGCCTCCGCCTGGTGAACATTCCCCTGGGTACCGTCGTCCACAACGTCGAGCTCAAGCCCGGCAAGGGCGGTCAGCTCGCGCGTTCCGCCGGCTGCAGCACCCAGCTCATCGCCAAGGAAGGCAAGTACGCCATCCTCCGGCTTCCCTCCGGCGAAATGAGAATGGTTTCCATGGAGTGTAAGGCGACGGTCGGTCAGGTCGGCAACATCGAACACGAAAACAAGTCCCTCGGCAAGGCGGGACGCAGCCGGTGGATGGGCCGCAGACCCCACGTTCGCGGCGTGGCCATGAACCCTGTGGACCATCCCATGGGCGGTGGCGAAGGCAGGAGTTCCGGCGGTCGTCATCCCTGTACTCCGTGGGGCGTGCCCACCAAGGGCTATCGTACCCGCAAGTCGAAACCCGGTGACAAGTTCATCGTTCACCGCAGAAAATAGGATTGTAACGGCTCATGGCTCTTGACCGGCAACTCTCTGGGGGTGAAGGGCCAGCGGCTGCACGGGGAGCGAAATCCCCTGGAACGTCGCAGGGCACCCGCAGTGAGTCGGCTGCCAGGAGCCATAAGTAGCGAGCCAACGGTAAAAGGAGGAAATCGTGCCTCGATCTTTAAGAAAAGGACCCTTCGTAGACGATCACCTGGAGAAGAAGGTTTTGACCGCCAAGGACACGGGTGACAGGAAGGTCATCAAGACTTGGTCCAGAAGGTCCACTATACTGCCCGAGTTCGTAGGCGTGACGCTCGCCGTGCACAACGGCAAGAAATTCATTCCTGTTTTCGTCTCCGAGAACATGGTGGGTCACAAGCTGGGCGAATTCGCTCCGACGCGCACATTCTACGGCCATGCGGGCGATAAGAAGTCCAAGGTGAAAGGGAAAAAGTAATGGAAGTCAGAGCCGTCAGCAAATACCTGCGCGTTTCTCCGACTAAGGCTCGCCTGGTGGCGGATCTGGTTCGAGGCAAGAATGTCGCTGAAGCCTTGACCATATTGAAGTTCACGACCAAGAAGAGCGGACGCCTCATCAACAAGACACTGCGCTCCGCAGTGGCCAACGCGGAGAACACCAAGTCCATGGACGTGGACAATCTCTTCGTGAAGACGATCTTCGTCGACGAAGGTCCGCTGCTGAAGCGCTGGCGTCCCCGGGCGATGGGCCGCGCCACCCCCATTCTCAAGGGGTCCAGCCACATCACGGTCGTTCTCGCTGAAAGATGATCCGCGACGCGCGGGGCTATGTGAAGGGTGATCGCAAGATAAGCGCAGATTATACTTTTCGAGTATTGGAAAGCACTTTATAACAGTTTTTTGGGGTTCGGCCCTCTGCGGTGAACATAGGTTCGCCGGGTCGCGCCCGCCGAGATGCGGAGGTGAAGTTTGGGACAAAAGGTACATCCAACCGGGTTCCGTCTGGGCGTCATCAAATCGTGGGACTCCAAATGGTTTGCCACGAAGGATTATCCGAAGCTTGTTTTTGAAGACCGCAAGATTCGCGACTACATCAAAGAGCGCCTGTATCATGCGGGCATCGCCAGGACCGAGATCGAGCGTGCCGCAAACAAGATCAAGATTCGCATTTTCACCGCTCGCCCGGGCATCGTGATCGGGAAGAAGGGTGCCGAGATCGAGTCCCTCCGCCGTGACCTCGAGAAGAAGTTCAAGCGCGAGATCCTCATCGACATCCAGGAAGTGCGCAGGCCGGAGCTGGATTCCACGCTGGTAGCCGAAAGCATCACCCTTCAGCTCGAACGGCGCGTTGCCTTCCGGCGTGCGATGAAGCGCGCGGTCAGCGCCTCGCTCAAGTTCGGGGCCAAGGGTGTGCGCGTCGCTTCCGCCGGACGTTTGGGCGGCGCTGAGATGGCCAGGCGTGAGTGGTACCGTGAAGGACGCGTTCCTCTCCACACGCTCCGCGCCGATATCGACTATGGCACCGCACTGGCCAAGACGACCTATGGAATCATCGGAGTGAAGGTCTGGATCTTCAAGGGAGAGGTTCTTTCCTGACCCGACGGATTTCGCGCTCCGGACGCTTCCTTTACGGGAAACCTCGCAACGTGGCCGCGCTCCACGTTTCGACATCGCCCATGCGGGGTGATGTACAGGAGAAGTTCTGATGTTAGCACCGAAACGAGTACGATATAGAAAGCAGCAAAAGGGCCGTATGACCGGCACCGCCTTTCGCGGCAGCACCCTGAGTTTTGGGGATTTCGCCCTGAAGGCCCTCGGCTGCGGATACCTCACCTCCCGTCACATCGAGGCGGCTCGTATCGCCATCACACGGCACGTGAAGCGCGGCGGCAAGGTCTGGATCCGCATTTTCCCCGACAAGCCCTTCACGAAGAAACCTGCTGAAACTCGCATGGGTAAAGGAAAAGGTTCTCCGGAAGGCTGGCATGCGGTGATCCGCCCCGGTCGCATTCTCTACGAAATCAAGGGAGTTCCCGAGGAGACGGCGCGCGAAGCGCTCAACCTCGCCGCCCACAAACTTCCGATTCCAACGCGTTTCGTATCGAGGCAGGATATCCTATGAAAGCAAGTTCCTTTCGAGACATGACAAAGGATGAGCTGCTTCTGAAGCTCGGGGAACTCCGGGAAGCCCAGTTCAATCTGAAGTTTCAGCACGTGACGGGACAACTGGAGAACACGGCGCAGCTCAGAAAAACCAGAAAAGACATCGCGCGACTCCTGACCATTTTACGCGAGATGGATAAGACCGCGGCATGAGGGTAGGATCTATGGAAGAGAAAAAGTCAGGGAAGAAGACACGCGTCGGTACGGTGATGAGCAACAAGATGGACAAGACCGTGGTCGTAATGGTCGAGCGGCAGATCACCCATCCCAAATACAGAAAATTCATCCGCCGGCAGAATACATTCGCCGCCCATGACGCTCAGAATGCCTGCAATCCCGGGGATAAGGTGCTCATCGAAGAGAGCCGTCCCCTGAGCAAGACGAAACGGTGGGTGGTGGTCGAGATTCTCGAAAAAGCGGCCGTATGATGATCGTGACAGTCCGGGGGCACCCCTGCAGCCCGGGCCTCACAATGACGGAGTAAGCCATGATTCAAGCGGAGACTCAGCTCAATGCCGCGGACAATTCCGGGGCGAAGCGCTTGTACTGCATCAAGGTGCTAGGCGGCACCAGGAGGCGCTATGCCACGGTTGGAGACATTATTGTCGTTTCCGTAAAAGAGGCCATCCCCAATGCAAAGGTGAAAAAAGGGGACGTGCTTCGTGCCGTGGTGGTCCGCACAAAAAAAGAAGTGCGCCGCCCGGACGGTTCCTACATCAAGTTTGACGACAATTCCGCCGTGCTCATCAATGCGGCGAAGGAGCCCGTCGGCACTCGTATCTTCGGGCCTGTGGCCAGGGAATTGCGAGCGAAACAGTTCATGAAAATCATATCGCTAGCCCCCGAAGTGCTCTAGCGAAGATAAGGGATTCCCCAGATGGAAGCGCATAAAAAATATCATATCAAAAAGAATGATACGGTCATGGTAATTGCCGGCAAGGATAAGGGGAAAAGCGGCAAGGTACTTCGTGTCATTCCCAAGAAGGATGGGGTGATCGTGGAGAAGCTCAACATGATGAAGCGCCACATCAAGCCCAGCCAGACAAACCGGCAGGGAGGCATCCTCGAAAAGGAATCTCCCATTCACATCTCCAATCTCATGCTGATCTGTTCCAAGTGTACGGACCCGACCAGAGTGGGCTATAAGGCTCTCGACGACGATCGCAAGGTTCGCTTCTGCAAGAAGTGCAACGAACTGATCGACGCGTAGCGTAACGTCCATTCAATCCAGGCCGGGAGTGGAGGCATTTCATGGCACGTTTGCAGGAAGTTTACACGAAGGAAGTCGCTCCGAAGCTGGCGGAGCAGTTCCAGTACAAGAGCCCCATGCAGATTCCCAAGATCATGAAGATCATCTTGAACATGGGACTCGGTGAGGCCATTCAAAACATCAAGATCCTGGAATCCGCAGCGGAAGAACTGAAGGCCATCGCAGGCCAGAAGCCCATCATCACGAGGGCCCGCCAGAGCATCGCGGCTTTCAAGCTGCGCAAGGGCATGCCGATCGGCTGCATGGTCACTCTTCGCGGGGACCGCATGTACGAATTCTTCGACAAGCTGGTCAACGTCGCACTCCCCCGCGTGCGCGATTTTCGGGGAACCTCGACCAAGGCCCTGGACGGACGTGGAAACTATACTCTGGGAATCAAGGAACACATCATTTTCCCGGAGATCGACTACGACAAGATCGATAGAATCAAGGGCATGAATATCACCATCGTGACGTCGGCTCAAACGGACGAGGAAGCCCGCACGCTTCTCGCTCTCATGGGCATGCCGTTCAAGCGCCAGTAAGGGAGGCAACCTTGGCTAAGAAGTCTCTGATCGCAAAAGCACAACGCTCCCCCAAATTCAAAGTAAGGGCGTACAACCGGTGCCCGATCTGCGGCCGGCCCAGGGCTTACATACGTCAGTTCGGGATCTGCCGCATCTGCTTTCGGGCAATGGCCCTGAAAGGCGATCTGCCCGGCGTCATCAAGTCCAGTTGGTAGTAAACGGGGGAATCAGAAGGAGCTCGTTTTTATGATCGTCAACGATCCGATCGCCGATTTCATCAATCGCATCAGAAACGGACAGAAGGCCCGGTTCGACAAGGTCGATGTTCCTGCGTCCCGCATGAAGATCAGCCTTGCCCGCATTCTCAAGGATGAGGGCTACATCCGGAACTACAAGCTTATCAAAGACGAAAAACAGGGGATCCTGCGGGTTCACCTCAAATATGCCGACAACCGCCAGGGGGCCATCACGGGCACCAAACGGCTCAGCCGCCCCGGTCGCCGGATGTATGTGGGACATGGCGAAATACCGCGCGTCATGAGCGGCCTCGGCATCGCCATCGTGTCCACCTCCAGAGGGGTCATGACGGATCGCCAGGCGCGCAAGGAACATACGGGCGGGGAACTCCTCTGCTCCGTGTGGTAGTTCCCGGCCTTCCCGCTTTTTCCCAGTAGAGCGCGGCGTATCGTCTGGCGCAAAGGAGTACAAGCATGTCACGTGTGGGAAAGTTGCCCATTGCCATCCCTCAGGGGGTCAACGTCTCCCTGAGCGATTC
>JAJFUA010000261.1 GCA_021372635.1 Desulfobacteraceae bacterium
GTCCGCCGGTACGATGTAGTCGGCCGTCGAGTCGGGAATGGGTTCCTCGTCGAAAACGTAGCCGGCCCGCAGGTCCAGCCAGTCGGTCGCCTTGTACTCCACCCCCAGGTTGTAGCGCATCGTATCGTGCCAGTTCTTCGGGGAGGATACGGTCCCGAGGGCATTGCCGAATTCCATGGTCAGATCTTTGTAAGTGCTCCAGCGCGTCCAGATGAAACCGGCCTCCACGCTCCACTGCGGTGCAGGCTTCACCGCGACGCCGAAGCAAATCTCATCGGGAAGGGTGATCGAGCCGTTTACGGACGAATCGGTAAAAACGGCAAAGTTCGGGTTGAACTTGGCATCGCCCTTCAGATTCTGCGTGACCTGGCTGCGATAGGACACCCCCGCGGACAGCCAGTCCGTCGGCCTGTAGTGAAGGGCTATGTTCCCCCCGTAGCCGACCGAGTCACCCTTCAGTTCCGTGTCGACCCTCAGCGGATAGGCCAGCACCGTCTTTTTCATATCGAGGTTGAAGTACATGATATCGAGACCCAGCGCCACCGAAAGCTGGTCGGTCATTTTCCACGCGATGGTGGGGTTCATGTTGACTGAGGTGATGATGGTCTTGATGTTGTTGGCTCTGCCGGGCCAGTTCGAATCGAACTCCACGCCGAGGCCGTAGGGCGAAAACGCGCCGAGACCGAACCAGAGCTTATCGGAAAACTGGTAGGTGGCGTAGAAATGCGGCGGAACCCAGACGTGGCCCTGCGCATGATAAGTCCCGTCATCCCTCACTACCGTGGTGCTGGGCATGATCGCCGTGGCACCCGCCAGGATCTGCAGCCCGGGCAACTGTGTAATTCCTGCCGGGTTGTAGTACACCGCGGACGGATCGTCCGCCCTGCCGACAACCGCCCCACCGAGGGCGTTGCCGCGGGCGCTGCCTTCATACAATGCAAATCCGGCCCCCTCGGCCGGCTGCGTCGTGCCTATCGTTGCCGCAAGCCCCAGAAGCAATACGAACAGAAAGCACTTCCCCCTCATCCTCTCCTCCTCGCCCGACATAACAAAGAATAGTGCACACCCGCCCGAGATATCCCCCCGGACCTCCACAGGATTGCCGCGCCGGCCGCCCCGGCGGCGCCGATGGCACCCTCCTCTCCTCCGAATTCTTGTATCAGGTATGATTGATCTGGGTCCCGGAACAATGTGAACAAACAACGACCGGATTTTACACCAATATACTCGAACTCACTTTGGCGCGGAGGGATCAGAAGGAGGTAGCAGAGCGGCCCACGTCCGTCAAGCGAAAACTGACGCCCGCTCCGGGCGGGAAAGAGCGGCGTCAGTTTCCATAGTCCGGCTGCGGCTACTGGTCCGCTGGCACTTCGAGGAGCGATTTGCGGTTCACGAGATCGCGCCCCTGTTCGGGGTGCACCAGTCGCAGCATGTCCCCGATGAACCGCAGGCGGTTGATATCTTCGGCCCGGACCTGGTCCAGCGCGTTGAACACGTCGGATATCCTGAAGAAAACGATCATCGAGTGAGGCCGGATCTCGTCGATGTCCAGTTTTGCGTGGACGTCCTTGAAATCGTAGATCGAGACGATGCCTTCGAAGAATTTGAGAACCCGCCCGACACCGCTGCTGCGCCCGTCCGAAAGAGGCTGGTCCGCATTGGCGGGGATGTCGATCTGCCTGCGGGCGAGGTACTCGCGCAGGATAGCGTAGTGAATGCCCCAGAGGCTTTCATGAGGCCGCACGACTCGTATACCGTAGTAGATCCGGTGCGCTGCGAGGGACTGAGGAGCGTTGATCGACTTCCTGACGGAGGAGCCGATCGCATTTTCCTCGATCGCCGGCACCACGGGCTGGAAATTCCCGATCCCCAGCAGATCGGTCTGCATGCGCCGCACGGTCCACTGCTGTCCCGCCACTTCGAAGGGCTCGTCCCTCAGAACGATGTAATCGACGCTCTTGAACAGTCCGAAAGCGGTATGCCGTTCGGCCTGGCTGGCTTCGGGCGGCACCTGGGGCAGGGGCGGCGACGGGGGCAGCGCATTTTCCGGCCTGGCGGATGCCTTTGCCGCGTCATCCGCGGGAGTGTCCGCCGGAGCGGCAGTGGGTACCGGCTGCCGGACGGTGGGTTGCGTCGCCGCATCGCCTCCCCGGCCCGCCGGCGGCTCGGCCGGAGGTGTCGCGGGCTGTGAAGGAATCCACGCCTGAAAACGGCTCACCAGGGAACGCCAGGTATCTCCAAGATGATCGACGTAAACTAGAGTAAGGACTGCGATGACGAGGAGAGGAAAAAGCCAGTACAGAAATCTCGTTGTTTTCTGCATTGCGCGTCCTTCCTACTCCGAAGGCGGAGTGTGAAAAACAGGGTGAGGGTTTTGATGATCTGTTGAGAAACCGAAAGGGCCCGGTAACGAATGAGGAGTCCACGAGCGATTATAATGGAACCGCGAGGAAAAGGCACGGAAATCCATCCCCATATCGGGCGGTATGCGCCCTGTGGAGCATGAATCGCCCGATACCGTCGCGCGTGATCGGAATCATATGGAAAGAGAACGGAAAGATCCGGAAGAGAAGCGCATGCCTTTTCCCAGAGAGTGATTATCTTCCGTGGACGCCGCGAGGCGCAGCCGTCGCGGCTGTCGAGCCTGGATTCCTGAAATAAATTTTCATGGGTCTTCCGAAATTGACCTCGGAGTTCGACATGTGCTAGGTTGCACATGTCGCCTAGTCTGTGGAAGTCTGCCGGAAGGGCCGGTTGAGGTCCGTTGCCGCAAAGGAGCGGACTGCGGAAGGAAGACAGTTATTCAAGAATCCGGAAGATAATCATACACCGGCATCCAATTCATGCCGCATAAGAACCGAGGGCGCTTTCCGCTTCCCGGGCGGGGGGCTGTATGCGTAGGATCGCCGGGCACGGCATGGTCGCTGCCGCGGGATGCCGCCCATGGCGGATTCCGCCCTCCGGCGGGTTTCGGACGTGGAGTGTTTTCGGCGCCCACGCCGGCGGCAAAGCCGAACCGGGAAGGGATCGGATCGCGGAAACCAGCTCTATAAGGAGATGTAAAGTGATTCAGGACTGGCAAGCAAATGCTTCCGCAACGCTGGTGGGGAGCCTGCCCCATAGAGAGCGCCGGGCGGCCGTGGATACGGTTCTCCGGAATATCGGCGATATCCCCGCATGGCCGCAGCTTTCCGTCTACCCGGCCGAACAGATGATGATCCAGTATCTCGAGGGCTTACCCGGACTGCGGAACGAAAACGGACGCATCACGATCGAAGCGGATACGCCGGAGTTCGATAACGAACTCTATGCGTTTTATGAAGAATACCTGGAAATCGAAGCACAGACGAAAGATATCGACCACTCCCGCTTCCGGATGGGACCCGAAACAGCCGAGACTTTCCTTTTATTCCTCGAAGCGCTGAAGTCCGGAGGCCGACCGCTGCGGGCGGTCAAGGGACAGGTTGTCGGACCGTTCACCCTGCTGGCGGGTCTCAAGGACCGCAACGACCGGTCGGTGCTCTATGACGAACGTTTCCAGGACATCGTACCGAAACACCTGGCCATGAAGGCGCTCTGGCAGATCCGGCGGCTTTCCGCGCTCGGCTGCCCGGTGATCGTTTTCCTGGACGAACCGGCCCTGGCGGGTTTCGGCTCTTCGGCATTCATCAGTGTTTCCAGGGAACTCATCCAGCAGTTGCTCGAAGAGACGATCGCAGTCATTCACCAGGCGGACGCCCTGGCGGGCATCCATGTCTGCGCCAACACGGACTGGCTTCTGGCCTTCCATTCGTCGGTGGATATCATCAATTTCGATGCGTATAACTATTTCGACAAGTTCAACCTTTATCGGGACGACTTCCACCGGTTCATGGAAGAGGGCCGGATCGTCGCCTGGGGGATGGTCCCGACCGGTGAAGCGTCCCTGATCGAAGCGGAAACCGCTGCGGGGCTCGAAGACCGATGGCTGCGCCAGGTCCAGGATCTCGTATCCCCCGAAGTGCCGTTGCAGAAGATACTCTCGCAGTCCCTCTTCACTCCGAGTTGCGGCTGCGGCAGTCTTTCCGAAGCGGCGGCGCTGAAGGTGGTGGAACTCACGCGGGACCTGGGAACGCTCATGCAGAACCGGTTGCGAGGATAAATCGCGGATAAGCTGCGGATATACGGCGGGAAGGCCGAATCCGGCAAAAATATCCGAATAAGGCTCTTGACAAGAACCGGATGTTTATTTACCGTAAAGGGGCTCTCTTGCCTATCAGGATAAGGGAACATTTCCACCCAGGTAGCAAGTATCCCCAGGTGTAAGACTCCATAGATTGAGGCAGCAGCAGGTAACCTCCTGTAAGTTCCTCTCCTTGCGGGGGCGGGAAGAGTAGACAGGCACAGGCAGGGTTAGGCTATCTTCCGTTCGTCCCGTCAAGGTTCATGGACCAAGTGACCAAAGGATGAAAAACATCTCCAGCCGTGTGGCCGAGTGAGAGTTGCAGCCTGCCAGGCGGGGTTCTGTTTGGAAAGGTGCGTGGCAGCCATATTACAGCTGTAAACTGTATCCATATCCGGCGTGAGGCGGGTGCGCCCGCTTATGCCGGCTGACGGAGGACAGGGGCGGCCAGGGTTGCAGTTACGATTCAAGACCAAGGTAATTATTCAGGAAAGGGCATCATTAATGCAAGTCGAGTATAAAAACATTGACGCAAAGCTCGTGGTAAACGAGATCCGCAACGGCCGGTCGCTGGAGTCCGTTCAGAAGCTTTTCGGGATCAAATTCAAGAGCGAAGTCCAGGACCTGTACCTGAGAGGCCTGAT
>JAJFUA010000331.1 GCA_021372635.1 Desulfobacteraceae bacterium
CGGCGACTCCCTGCGCCTGCAGGTGGCGCGTCAGGAAGAGAAAGATGGGGACGGCGCAAAGGGTGGTGACGGTACCGAGCACGGCGGGGGAGAGAGTGTCCTGCCGCGCGTAGAAGGCCCGGCCGAGCACCTGCTGGAATCCCCAGAAACAGACGGCCGGGAGCAGGATCCGGAGCAGAGTGGCCGTCTGGGCGGTATCGGCCAGGGTGAAATGCCCCTGCTGGAATATGAGCCGGACGGTGGGTTCCGAGACGATTGCCATCCATACGGAGAGAGGCACGAGGAGGGTCAGGACGTTGCGGAGGGCGTTGTTCATGACTTCGTGGAAGCGGGCGAACTCCTTTTTTGCGGCCAGTTCCGCGATGAAAGGGTAGGAGGCCACGCCGGCGGCCTGCCCCACGACGCTCACCGGGACCATCATGATGCGCCGGGCGTAGGCGAGCCAGCTCACGGCGCCGATCCCGGCGAGCGATCCGAAGACCCTGAGCATCTGTTCGTCGAGCATGGCGATGGACTGGCCGAGCATGAGCGGCAGGGCGAGGAGAATGTAGCGTTTCAGGCCCGGGTGGCGGAGCGCCGGGTACAGGCGCATTCCTTCGCCCTGCCGGACCGCCAGCAGCGGAACGAGCAGGTTCCCGACCAGGGCGCCGGCGAGGACCCCCCAGCAGAAGCCTTCCATGCCCTTCGATTTGAGCAGGATGCCGCCGAGAATGATCGACAGGTTATAGATGAGAGGGGTCAGGGCGGGCGCGAGGAACTGCTTCCTGAGATAGAGGACCGCCGTGAAACAGGACCCCGTCAGAAAGAACACCTGGGCGGGCAGGATGATGCGCAGAAACCGCGTCAGCCGCTCCATGGCCTCCGGGTTGAGTCCCGGAGCGGCAATGCGGGCGAGTTCGGGGGCGAACCACATGGCGATGCATGTGAGCGTGACGATGGCGATGGAAATCCAGGTGAAAACGACGGAAAAGAACCGCCACCCCTCGTCCCGGTCCCTGTTCATCAGGTCGGCCAGGAAGGGGATGAGGGTAATGGAAAAGTAGCCGCCGGCCAGGAGGTAGTTGATGAAGTCGGGAATCACGAAGGCGGCGAAGTAGATGTCGGATTCGTTGGTGGCCCCGAAGAGATAGGAGATGACCTTGTCCCGGACGAGTCCCATGAACCGGGAGAGGAAAACGCTGGTTCCGATGATGAGGGCTGCCCAGCCCATTTGCTGGCGGCGGTTCAGAAATCCCATGGTCTGTTCGACTGTCCTGTCTTACGGTGATCCACAAAAGAGCGCGGATGAGGGGTATCCTGGGCGGCCTCCCCGAACGCCTGCCCGCCGGCGTCGGTTTCCGGGACCGAAGAGCGAATGGGCGGGAGGAAAGCCTGCCCGTGCACGGGTCCCGGAAGGGGCGTTCAGAACAACTTGCTGCCGATCTTCGCGTCCGCCGCGGGGGACACGAACGTAGCCTCCCCGCTCTCCGCCTTCGGGTACTGCACTCCGAGCACCAGTGCTTCGGAAACCGCGCCGCCGATCGGCTTCGGTTCGAAGTTCAACACGGCGAGCACGAGCCTGCCTCTTACCTCTTCGACGGGGTGCTGCGTGAAGCGCCCGATGCTGACGCGCCTTCCGAACTTGCCGAAGTCGACGGTCATCCTGTAGCTCGGTTTGGGAGCGGAGGGTTCCAGTTCGACCTCAACGACTCTTCCGACCCGAATCTCCAACTTGTCGAAAACCTCTTCCTTATCGACGACGGGCTTTACGTCCCGGGACATGGCAAACTCTCCCAACGACAACTATTTGCCGGGTTGCGGGTTCCAGGGGCGGCGTCCGGCACGGCGGTGACAACGCGCGGGTTCTAGAACTTGGGATGCTGCGGGACGCCTTGTCCTGTGACTTTTCATTTACCGGAACGGGGGGGAAATGGGAAGCGGAGAATTTTCTGCTTGCCAGGACGGCCTCATTTTGCTACAAGATCAGGGTTCGAT
>JAJFUA010000374.1 GCA_021372635.1 Desulfobacteraceae bacterium
AAAAGACGGAGCTTGCGCTCCGCCATGAATATCTCACGAGGTACGCCAACGATATTTTCCTGCTCGCCAATTCCAGCGGGAATATAGTCGACGCCAACGAACGCGCGGTTTCCGCCTATGGCTATACCCGGGAAGAACTGGCCCGGCTCTGTCTCGGTGATTTGCAGGAGGAAGAATCCCTTCCCTGCATGGATGCCCAGCTCATGAAGGTCAGGGAGGAAAACGGCTACATCTACGAGGCAATCAACAGGCGCAAGGATGGGACAGTCTTCCCGGTGGAAGTCAGCGCCCGGTACGTCATGCTGTCGGACGGCGAGTATTACTGGGCCACGGTTCGCGACGTCAGCGAGAGAAAGCGCCTGGAAGAGCTTTTGCGCAAGGAAAGGGACCGGGCGCAGGATTACCTCGACATCGCGGCAGTCTCCATCGTTGCCGTCGACTCTCTGGGGATCATCACCCTCGTCAACAGGGAAGGCTGCAGGATTACCGGGTACGAAGGCGAAGAACTCGTGGGAAGGAAATGGGCCGAGTTCTGCGTACCGGGCAAGGCACTGGAATCCCTCGATGCGCGGTTCGAAGCGTTGATGGCCGGGAGGATCGACACCGCCGGCGGCTGCGAGTTCGCCGTTCGAAACCGGGCAGGAGCGTCGCGGCTGCTCGCGTTCCACTGCACGCCGCTCCGAAACGCCGATTCCGAGATCACCGGGCTTCTCGTCTCCGGGGAGGATGTCACGGAGCGCAGGCGAGCCGACAGGGAACGGATGGTCACGATCGAACTCTTCAAGATCATCAATTCGGCCAAAAGCACCCGACAGCTCGTCGACGGGATTGCACTGTCGCTCAAGGACTGGGCAGGATGCGATGCTGCGGCCTTACGGATGCCCTGCAGCCCCTATTTCCCTCATTTCGATGCGGATGCCCCACCACAGGGGCTCGATGAAGAGGGCGGCGTTCCCCTCCAGGCGGAACCAGTCGGAGAACCGGGTCCGAACCACGCTGGAGGTGCTTTCCTGGATTCGATCTGCAGCGACGTTCTTGCCGGTCGTTTCGATCCGGACAACCCGCTTTTCACGAGGCACGGGAGTTTCTGGACGGGTCGAGCCTCGGGGCTGCCCGCATTTCCGGCCGATAGCGGCCGTGGTGCGGAACACGAATCCATCGCCGTCGTTCCGGTACGTTCCGGCGATCAGGCCCTGGGGCTGCTGCTGTTCATGCGTGAGCGCCCGGACCGCTTCAGCCTCGAAGATGTTCTCTTCTTCGAAAGACTGGCCGACGGGTTCGCCGTTGCACTGGCAAAAACGCAGGTGGAAGAGGAATGGCTGCAACTCGCGGCCGCAGTCGAGCAGGCGGCCGAAAGCTTCCTCATCATCGGCGCGAACAAGAACGTCCGGTATGCCAATCCCGCTTTCGAGCGTATGAGCGGGTACACGCGCCACGAGGTCCTCCACAGGCACATCAGCCTGTTTCGAAGCGAATTCCAGGGCGAGGCCTTCTTTGAAAGCATATGGAGGACCGCCCTTGGGGCCGGCGTCTGGAACGGCACGATTATCCTCCGGAAAAAGGATGGGTCATACCTGGAGACCGAAGCGACGATTTCCCCGGTCCTCGACGACCGCGGGGAGATGATCAACGGCATCATCATCAAGCGCGACCTCTCCCCGATGAGAAGGCTCGAAAACCAGCTCCGGCAGTCACAGAAGATGGAAGCGATCGGGACCCTCGCCGGAGGCATCGCACATGATTTCAACAACATCCTCGCCTCGATCATCGGATTCACGGAATTGGCCCTCTCGGACATCCCCGAGGACATGGAGGCCTATATCACCCTGCAGCAGGTACTGGAATCCGCCGACAGGGCAAAGGAACTGGTCAGGCAGATACTGACCGTCAGCCGCAAGAGCGAACAGGAATGCAGGCCCGTTCAGGTCGGCCTCATCGTAAAGGAGGCATTGAAGCTGCTAAGGGCTTCCCTGCCGGCCACCATCGAGGTTCGGCACAGCATTTCCTCCGAAGCCGCCATGGGCACCACGCTGGCCGATCCGACCCAGATCCACCAGATCCTGATGAACCTGTGCACCAACGCAGCGCATGCCATGCGCAAGGGAGGCATCCTCCGCGTGGCCCTTGCGGTCGTGAGCATTGAGGATTCGTTTGCAGATTCCCTGCTCCCCCTCGCTCCCGGCCCTTTCCTGAGGCTTTCCGTTTCGGACACGGGCCACGGCATCGACGAGGAGGTCAAGCAGCGGATTTTCGAACCGTATTTCACTACCAAGGAACAGGACGAGGGAACGGGCCTCGGCCTTTCCGTGGTATACGGAATCGTCAAGGCGATCAATGGGGGAATCGGTTTCGAGAGCGAACCTGACAAGGGCACCACTTTTCATGTATACTTCCCGAGACTCGAAAGTCCTGGGCAGAGAGACGTCGAGACAAGCACGCCTGTTCCCGCAGGGAAAGGCCGCATCCTTTTCCTGGATGACGAACCGGCCATCGTTCTGGTCGGAAGGCGGCTGCTCGAACGGCTCGGATTTACGGTGGTCGCCGTGACGAGCAGCCGTGAAGGTCTCGCGCTCTTCCGGAGCGATCCGGATCTTTTCGACTTGGTGATCACCGACTATACTATGCCCTATCTGACGGGAATCGGCCTGGCCGACGAGATCATCCGGATCCGGCCGGACATTCCCATAATCCTTTGCACGGGATTTATCGAGTCGATCGATGAAGAGCCCCTCGAAGAACATGGCATCCGTGAACTTCTCACAAAACCGATCAATCTGCACACGCTGGCTACGACCATCCAAAAGGTGCTGAGCGACAGGCGTGGCTGACTCCTCCCGCAGGAAGGCTCAAAGCTGAAATGGCAAACATCCTTATCATCGACGACGATCGCGGATTGTGCCAGGTTCTTTCGAAAGCCGTAAAAAAGCTCGGGCATACGGCTACCAGTGCGCTGAACCTCGAGGAAGGGCTCAACAAAGCCCTGGAGGAAACCTACGATGTGGTTTTCCTGGACGTCATGCTCCCGGACGGGAACGGACTGGACGCGCTTCCCCGCTTCGTCGAATCCAGTTCCGCCCCGGAGGTGATCATCATCACCGGCACGGGAGACCGCAACGGCGCGGAACTCGCCATCAAGAGCGGCGCCTGGGACTACATCGAAAAGCCGTCGTCACTGCAAAGCATGACCCTGCCCCTGGTGCGGGCCCTTCAGTACCGTTCGGCCAAGAAACAGAAGGCCTCCTCGATTTCCCTGAAGAGGGACGGCATCGTCGGGAGCAGCGCCAGGATGCGGGCTTGCCTGGACCTGGTGGCCCAGGCGGCGGGCGCCGAAACGAACGCGCTGGTGACGGGCGAAACCGGCACGGGCAAAGAACTGTTCGCCTCCGCAATCCACAACAACAGCCACAGATCGCATCACAACTTCGTCGTGGTGGACTGCGCGGCCCTTCACGAAACACTCGTCCAGAGCATCCTGTTCGGCTATGAAAAGGGGGCCTATACGGGAGCGAGCATCCCTCACGACGGCCTCATCAAACAGGCTGACGGGGGCACTCTCTTCCTCGACGAAGTGGGCGAACTCTCCCCGCCCCTTCAGAAGGTGTTCCTCCGCATTCTCCAGGATCACAGCTTTCGGCCGCTGGGCGCCAAGCAGGAGATTCACAGCAACTTCAGGCTGATTGCCGCGACCAACCGCAACCTGGAAGAGATGGTGCACAACGGCGATTTCCGAAGCGACCTCCTCTACCGGCTGGCCTCGCTGGTCATCGAACTGCCGCCCCTGAGGGAACACTCCGAAGACATCAAGGAACTCACCATCCATCATACGACGAGACTCTGCAACAACCGCCGCATGGAGATCAAAGGCTTTTCCCAGGAATTCTTCGAAGCCCTGGAGCGCTACGACTGGCCTGGAAACATCCGTGAACTGGTCAACGTCCTCGACCGGGCAATCACCCTGGCGGGGGAGGAACCCATCCTCTTTCCCAAACATCTCCCCACCGCCGTCCGCCTCAAGGCAAAGGAATTTTCCTCCGGTGCGAAGCCATCCCCGGAACCCGCGGCCATGATCGAAAAACCGCTCCTGCCGAAACTGCGGGACCTCAGGGAAACGGTCCTTGCAGAGGCGGAACAGAAATACATGAACGACCTGATGAGAACGACAAACGGAAACATCGAGGAAGCCTGCCAGATTTCAGGGCTGTCCCGGCCGCGCCTTTACGCCCTCCTCAGCAAGTACGGGCTGACGCGGTCGCGCTCGACCGTCTTTTGACCCTGGCTGCCGTCGATTGTCTTGCTTCACGAGATTTTGTCTCATGCGGCAAGACAATTCTTGCCACATGAGACAAAATCACCGCCCGCATTTCCACGCCCGTTCCCTCCCCCCGGGACTATCTGTCGCAATCGACTGATATTCCATAGGTTATAATAAAAGGAAAAAGTGCTTCGCATCGCGGCGAATTGGCACACACTTTGATTATACAGTCTGCCGAGACCTTGCACCGTGTGTGCTCTGAGAATAAAAAAGATCGCCCCCCCAGCATCCCCCCCCCTTCTTGGAGAATCTTGGTGCAAGGTCTCAAAACCAGTCAAAGGCGAGGGATTGTCGGCATGGAGGTTTTGGTCTTCTGCAGCGATACGGTTCAGGTCCTCGGTGGTATCCTCCACGCGGTCGAACAAGTCGTCCCCAGGCATTGTATAGAAGTCTACCGGACCCTCCGCTCCTATTCTTCGAGACTTAGCGAGGCATGCAACGGGCAGTTGAGCATCGCCGTCATTTTCGCCTCGGGCAAGGGAGAGGTGGGAGAGATCATCGACTTGCGTGAATTGCTCGCGGATCGCTGCACGATTCTCATCCTCTCCGAAGTCGATTCCCGGGTCATTGCAAAGGCTCACACTCTCAGACCGCGGTTCATGACGTATGCCGACAAGGACCTCAGGGACCTCACCCTGGTGCTCGGCAAGATCCTGAGCGCACAGCAGAAGAAGCGCAGGCAAGACAACGAAGCCCTTTGCGGAACCGCAGGCTGAAACCCGAACCCTGAAACCGAAAATCAAAAGGATCCGGTTGCTGAACGTACGGCAATGAATGTCAGGAAAGCTTCTTTTTCCGGTTTTCCCGAAGTATATATTCCTGACCCCATGAGGGGAAGAGAGCATGTTAGCAGAAATACTCGTAAAACAAGGCCTGGAAATGAGCGATGAAGGGATTGCCGAAATACCCGTCCTCATCGGGCCCATCATTGACGAATCCATCAGGCAGGTCTTCAAGATATCGGGACACAAGTTCCTGGCCGACCTGGTCGACGGCGTCGTTTACACGGTCTGGGGCTGCAAAACGAGTAACAAGAAGGCTTACTCCCAGAGGGAGATCTCGCAGGTGGTCGTTCCTCTCATGGAAGAAATCAGAGGCATCTTCGAAGTCGCAAATTTGAACTCGGCACAGCAGTTCGCCCTGGATTACCTCATCCGCGGCTTCATCATGTCGCGGGTTCTGCGCATGACCGCCGAATTCTGGATGGACATAGACGAGCGGGACTGGCAGCGGCAAAATCTGCGTGCCTCTCTCGGGCTCAACTGAGCGGCGCCCGCCCGTAAAACGCATCCGACGTTCTCCCGGAGGTCTTCCGCCGGGGAAGTCCCACCCCCCGGTGAATCACCCCTCTCCGCCGGCACGGTTCCTGGAACCGTTCCACTCCTCATCATCCCACCCGGAACGCGGTTCTTCCGCTGCATATTTCACGTGCAGTCCGCGAGACACGAAAAAGTCGAACAGGTCCGCGTCGATCCGCCCGTCTTCCTTCATCCTGCGGAGAATGCGAATCGCCTGGGAAAGCTCCATCGGCTGCTTGTAGGGCCGGTCCTTCGCGGTGAGGGCCTCGAAGATATCGGCAATCGCCATGATCCGTGTCTGGAGCGGCAGCCGCTCCGCCGTCAGGCCCAGGGGGTAGCCCGAACCGTCCAGCATTTCATGATGGCCTCCCGCAAACTCGGGCACGCGGGCGAGCCTTTTCGGGAACGGCAGTTTCTCGAGGATCCTGCGCGTCATCAGGGCATGATGCTCGATGATCCTTCTTTCCTCGGGCGTGAGGCTTCCCCGGGTAACCGACAGGCAGTGGATCTCGTCGTCCGTCAGGTACCGCCGCTCGCGGCCGTCCAGGAAGAAAGTCCTGCAGCCGATGGTCTTCAGCCTCTCGATCTCCTCCGTTCCCATCGTTTCGCGGGGGACATTGCAGCCGATTACGAACTCCCTCTCCTCCCGCAGGCGCTCCAGGTCTTCCCGCATTGCCCGGTCGAGGCGCAGCGCAGCCGCCCCGTCCCACTCCCCCCGTTCCATCCGCCGCACCTTCTCGGACAGGTACCCGTTGCGGACAGTCTGTTCGATAAGATCGAACCGCGTTTCCACGAGACTGGCACGATCGAAGATCGTTTCCAGCTTGTGCCGCTTGTCGACCACGTGATCGGGGGTCACTATCTTCCCGACGTCGTGCATCCATGCGGCGATGGCCAGTTCGTCCATTTCGTCTTCCGTAAGGTTGATCCCGGCGAACGGCCCTTCCCGCGTCTCATTGATCTCCCGGGCCATGGAAAGAGTGAGGTCCGTCACCCGGCGGATGTGCCCTCCCGTAAAGGGCGACTTCTCGTCGATCGCCGCCGCAATGCTCTTGATGAAGGCATGGAGCAGATCGGTGAGGTTCTGGATGAGCTGAGCGTTCGTCAGGGCAACGGCCGCCTGGGAGGCGAGCGAGGCGACGAGGTCCACGGTCTCCTCGGAAAAGATCGTGACCTGGCCCGTTTCCGCGTTCAAAGCGTTCAGGAGTTGCAGGACACCGATGACGTCGTTTTCGTGGTTCCGCATCGGGATGACCAGCATCGACCGGGAGCGATACCCCGTCGTCTGGTCGTACTCTCTGGGACCGGTAAAGTCGAACTGAGGGGCTTCGTACACATCGGGAATATTAACGATTTCTCCCGTCAGGGCGGCATAGGAGGACACGTTGCCGCAGTTGGGCTGGCCGTCCTTGCGCAGAGGGATCGGGGGCAGATCGATGGCGGAGCCGGCGCTCCCGCCGAGCCGCGACTTCATCGTATCATTCTGAAGGATCCGGAAATTGAGCAGGCCCCTGCCGCAATCCACCGTGTAGAGAGTGCCCGCGTCGGCACGGGTGATTGCGCGCGCTTCGGAAACGATCATCTCGAGCAGCCGGCCCATGTTCTTCTCGGCCGAAAGCGCCACGCCGATTTCGGCCAGGCGCCTCATGTGGACCAGCTGCCCCTCCGAGTATGCGCTGACTTCCCGGACTACGTTCTGCAGCATCCGGTTCAGGCAGCTGTCCTCGGAAAAGAGACGGTCCTGCAACGATGGCTTATCCATGCCGCAACCTCTTTGCCCGGTTGTGGAGTGCTTCCCCCGGGCCACCGGGGATCCTGGATTCGCCGTCACTATACCAGCTTCGCCCACCCCCTTCAATCGGCCTCACCCGCTCGGAGATAGTCCCGCCACCTTTTCACTCCCGCAGGCCCCACACCCGAAAGAACGGTAAGATCCTCGACCCGCGCCCAGGCGGCCTGCCGGCGCCGTCTCACGATTTCCCCGGCGAACTCGGACTTCATGCCGGGTACGAGCAGGAGATCCTCTTCGGACGCATCGTTCAGATCGAGCTTCAGACCCAGGGCCAGACGGGCGGCGGCCGGCATGGGCTCCAGGCGCACTTCGAAACCTCCCGACGCATTCCGGGCGGCGTGAATCACCTGCCCCGTGCGCACCGGCAGGGACGCTTCCCGGATCTGCTCCGCCGGGATATCCCCCGCGGCTGCCAGGGCCGCCGCCACAGTAGCGGATGGCCCTTCCAGCAGATACGCCCCCGGATTCCGCACCTCCCCCCGAACCTCGACGATTTCCGGGCGCAGGGTGTTTCCCTTCCGCCCCGCCTCCTCCCTGCGGCCCCAAAGGGGCGACAGCAGCAGGATTGCGGCGGCCACCGCCACAACGGCCGCCCATTGGGTTCCGGGAAGGCGCCGGTTCAGCATCGTCCGTTTTTCTCGTCCTTGTACATTTTATAGTTGATACTGTCCACAAGGGCCTGCCAGCTCGCCTCGATGATGTCGTGGGAAACCCCCACCGTCCCCCAGTGATCGTACTGATCGTGGGATTCGATCAGCACCCGTACGCGCGCGCCGGTCCCGTCGATTCCGGGCAGTACACGCACCTTGTAGTCGCTGAGAACCATGTCCCGAAGCTGGGGATAGAACTTTTCGAGCGCCTTGCGCAGGGCGTTGTCCAGCGCGTTCACCGGGCCGTCGCCCAGGGAAGCCGTATGCTCGACGTGCCCTCCCACCTTGACCAGTATGGTGGCTTCCGAGGTCGGGGCCTTCTCCTCGCTGTGCTTGTGGTCGATCACCCGAAAACCGACCAGTTCGAAATACCGCCTGGCCCGGCCCATGGCCCGGTTGATAAGCAGTTCAAAGCTGGCCTCTGCCGCCTCGAACTGAAACCCCTGATGTTCCAGGTCCTTGAGTTCCTCGAGGACCTGCATGGCCACTGGATCGTTCTTGTTCAACCGCAACCCGAACTCCTCGGCCTTGCGCTTGACCGCGGACCTGCCGGACAGATCCGAAATCAGGAAGCGGCGCCTATTGCCGACCAGCGCAGGATCGATGTGTTCGTAGGTCAGGGGATTCTTCTCCACTGCGCTGATGTGCACGCCGCCCTTGTGGGCAAAGGCCGCCCGCCCGACGAAAGGCTGATAGCGGTTCGGCGGAACGTTGGCCAGTTCCAGGACGTAGCGGCTGACGATGCGCAGCTTGCGGAGGTTTTCGGGGGGAATGCTTTCGACTCCCATCTTCAGGCACAGGTTCGCGATGATGGAGCACAGGTTCGCGTTGCCGCACCTCTCACCGATGCCGTTGATGGTCCCCTGGACGTGGACGACTCCCGCGCGCACCGCGGCCAGGGAGTTCGCCACGCTCAGTTCGCAGTCGTTGTGGGCGTGGATCCCCACCGAAACGTCGGGGAAGCGGCCCCTCACCACTCCGACGGCCTCCTGGATGAAATCCGGGAGAGATCCGCCGTTGGTATCGCACAGGACCAGGCAGTCGGCCCCTCCTTCCAAAGCCTTTTCCAGGGTGGCCAGGGCATAGTCCGGGTTCTCCCGAAAACCATCAAAGAAATGTTCCGCATCGTAGAACAGAGTCTTCGCCTCCGGGCGCAGAAAGGCCAGGCTGTCCCGAATGATCTCCAGGTTCCGTTCGTTGTTCGTATGGAGGGCTTCCCGTACATGGACGGTCCACGTCTTCCCGAAAATGGTGACCGTTGGGGTTCTTGCTGCGAGCAGGGCCTTGAGGTTGCCGTCGGTGTGAGCGGAACGCGTCGGATGATGTGTGGCCCCAAAAGAAGCGAGATTTGCATTTTTCAGCTGGTAGTTCTGCATCTCCCTGAAAAATTCGACGTCCTTCGGATTCGATCCCGGCCAGCCGCCTTCGATATAATGGACACCCAGATCGTCAAGTTTCATGGCGATGCGGACTTTGTCCTCCAGGGAAAGGGAAAAATCCTCCGCCTGGGTTCCGTCTCTAAGAGTGGTATCGTATATTTTGACTTCCTGCATAGGGTAAGCCTCTGAAAATTTTGGTTATAGGCAGCAACCTGCACTGGCTCTGCCCTGGCGGCCGTTCCTTTACGGCTTCAGCCGCTGCGCCGATGGGGAAGATGATCGAAACTTCCACATCCCCGAAAGGGTGAGGTGAACCGGCAGGCATCGCCTGTTCTCAAGACAGCGGCATCAAGCTCCCTTCAGAGGGGAGTGACGTTCATCCCCCCGCCCCCTTCCCTGGGGGAAGGGGGACATGGTTTTCGCAGAAGGGATGCTTCTTACCCGGGCTTTACACCGGTAAGGTGCTGAAAACTACGCGGTACAGCAGGAGGAGAATAGGGTGGATGAGACGAAGAACGCCGACCTGTAACCACCTTCCTCAGGCTTCTTCCTGGATTTTGATCCGCGCGTGAGGTTCCTTGTCCAGCTCGAAAGCATCATGCAGGATTCTTACGGCCAGTTCGGTGTATTTCTCGTCGATGACGCACGAAACCTTGATCTCGGAAGTGCTGATCATGGCCAGGTTGATATTTTCGCGGGCAAGCACCTCGAACATCTTGGTGGCCACACCGCTGTGGCTCCTCATGCCCAAGCCGATGATGGAAATCTTGGCGATATGGCGGTCGGCGTAAACCCCGCCCCCGTCGAGATCCTTGCATGCCTTTTCGACGAGTTGAATCGCCTTCTCGTGGTCCGCCTTGGGCACCGTGAACGAAATATTGGCCCTCCCGGGGACGCCACTGCTTCCCTGGACGATGAGGTCCACGTTGATGGCTGCGTCGGCTATGGGACGAAAGACTTTTGCCGCTATACCCGGCATGTCGGGAATGTTGGTAATCGTGATGCGGGCCTCGCCCTTATTGTAGGTGACTCCGGAAACCACCACCTTTTCCATTTCTGCATCCTCCTTGGTAACGAGCGTACCCGAAGCATCGGAAAAAGAAGAAAGTACCATGATCGGCACGTTATATTTCATCCCGAACTCAACCGAGCGCAGATGGAGCACCTTGGCACCCATACTGGCCATTTCCAGCATCTCTTCGTAGCTGATCTTGTCGAGCTTGCGGGCTTTGGAGTAGATGTTCGGATCGGCGGTGAAGACGCCTTCCACGTCCGTGTAGATTTCGCACAGTTCGGCGCCCAGAGCTGCAGCCAGCGCTACTGCGGTCGTATCGGAGCCCCCGCGTCCCAGCGTGGTGATGTTGCCCTCGTCGTCATAGCCCTGGAAACCGGCCACAACCACGATCTTCCCTTCCTGGATCTTTTCCATGACGGGCAGGGTCTCGATCCAGCTGATCCTGGCTTCGCCATAGCGACCGTCCGTAATGATCCCAGCTTGGTATCCCGTCATCGAAACCGCTTCGTAGCCGAGATCCTTGCACGCCATGCTGAAAAGAGCAATCGTGATCTGTTCCCCCGTGGAGACCAGCACGTCCTGCTCCCTGCGATCGGGGTTCGGACTGATTTCCCGCGCCAACTTCAGCAGGCGGTCCGTATCGCCCGCACGGGCGGAGAGTACCACCACCAGGTCGTCGCCGGATTTCTTCCGCTCGACCACGCGCCTTGCCACCGAACGGATACGCTCGGCATTAGCGACGGATGTTCCGCCGTATTTTTGAACCACAAGAGCCATTTGCCCAAGACCTCCCATGAGTCATGACTGAATCCCGGATTATCCGGTCACAAGTCCTCAGGGCGGAACAACCCTCTGGCCGCCGCCCTATCATTTCGAGTGCGAGGAAATGTTTACTAACATAATTGCTATGTAATTTGTACTGCATTTTTCATCAATTTACGGAATCTCCACGGAAAAGCCGACGCCGGAAAAGAAGCGTCGAAAGCGGCCGTCCGAGACTCGCAACGGATTCTCTCGCAACACCTATTCTCGTTTTACCGGTTGCTCTTGATTTGCCCCGTGCGACGCTATAAAGTAATTTTCATATTTTTATACGTTCCCGTTATCAGACGAGGTAAGCTTATGAAAATACTTCTTGTTTATCCGAAAGTGGCAGAAACCTTCTGGAGTTTCAAATACGCCCTGCGGGTCGTGCGCCGGAAGGCGGCCTTTCCGCCGCTCGGAGCACTGACCGTCGCAGCCCTCCTTCCCGACTCCTGGGAAAAACGACTGGTGGACATGAACGTGCACAACCTGGAAGATTCCGATCTCCTCTGGGCGGATTACGTGTTCATCAGCGCCATGATCGCGCAGAAGGATTCGACGCGGCAGGTGATCGCCCGCTGCCGTCGGCTGGGCGTAAAGACGGTGGGCGGCGGACCGCTTTTCAGGTCTTACCGGGAAGATTTTCCCGACGTGGACCACCTGGTACTCGGCGAAGGAGAATGGCTCGTGCGAGAACTTGCGGCGGACATGGCAAAGGGTTCCGTGCGGGCCGCCTACTCCTCCGACGACTTTCCCCCTCTCGACGCAGCCCCCATCCCCCTCTGGGACCTCATCGATCTCAACGACTACGTCAGCATGAGCATCCAATACTCGCGCGGATGCCCGTTCGACTGTGAATTCTGCGACATCGTCGTCATGAACGGCCGGGTCCCCAGGACGAAACCCGAAGAACAGGTCCTGGCCGAACTGGACGCTCTCTACGATCGGGGCTGGCGGGGCTCCGTCTTCATCGTGGACGACAACTTCATCGGCAACAAGAAAAACGTCAAGAAGCTCCTCCGAAGGATCATTCAGTGGCAGCAGGCACGCAGGAACCGCCTGACCTTCTACACGGAAGCCTCGGTGAACCTGGCAGAAGACGAGGAATTGATGAACCTCATGGTGACCGCAGGGTTCAACAAGGTCTTTCTTGGCCTGGAAACACCCTCGGAGGAAAGCCTCCGGGAATGCGGCAAGGCGCAGAACCTCAAGCGTAGCCTGGCCGATTCGGTGAGCACCATTCAAAACCACGGCATGGCCGTGATGGGTGGGTTCATTATCGGCTTCGACAGCGACCCGCCGGACATTTTCCAGAAGCAGGTAAACTTCATCCAGCGTTGCGGCATCGTCCCGGCCATGATCGGACTACTCACCGCCATCCCCGGCACCCGTCTCTACAAGCGCCTGGAGGAAGAGGGACGGATCCTCTTCCAAAGCTCCGGAAACAACACCGATGCCAGTGGAAGCCTGAATTTCATCCCGGCCATGGACCGGCAGACGATCCTGAAGGGCTACGAGTGGGTGATGAACACGATCTATTCACCTGAGATGTATTACAGGCGGATCCTCGCCTTCCTGCGCGACTACAAGCCCAAGGCCGCCACGTGCCTCGCCTCCGACGATTTCCGCACGTTCCTGAGATCCCTTTGGTACCTGGGGGTCGTAGACCAGAAACCGAGCCGCTGGTACTACTGGAGTCTTCTCGAAAAAGGAATTTCGAAATACCGCCGCTCCTTCTCCGACATGGTCACCATGTGCGTCTACGGATATCACTTCCGGCAGCTCTTTTGGACAGGAGAGGACATGGGACTGGAAACCGAACATCCGCCACTGGTTCGCTAATTCGAACCCCGTTTCCGGTTCGGACGAGTTTCACAGCGACTTTCAGCGGAAAGAGCCGGGCTATACGCAGAAAAATGGGAGTGTATCCGGGGCGGCGGCGCTCAGGCAATTGTCCAGGTCGAAGATAACGGCCTTCAAGGTTCCTCCTTTCGTGTTCACAAGTAAGCCGTTCGGGCGCGGGTTTCCATCAGTTCGCCGCTTCCAGCACCTCCCGTACCACTACCAGGGGAAATTCCTCCAGAGCGTCATTCTCCGTGCTGAAAATCTCTTGGAGATTGCTCCCCCTCGCTTTACACTTCTTCTCGGTCATGGCATATCCTTTCGGGTGTTCGGCATGGGTGGCAGTTGTCGTTGCCAAGCACCCCATGCAATGACCGCTTCTCAGGATCATCCTTTTTTCAGAACCGTTTACACACTATCGAATTGCCGAAAGACGCAAGGCTTTGCCGCAGGATGACGGCTTTCTTCCTTCAGGAGCAAACATGAATATACGGATTCCTTTCCCAAAATGTTCTTTTGGCTGGAGGCCCGGCCCGTGTCTGGTACTCTGTGCACTCCTTATTCTTTCGGGAAACGCATGGGCCCTCGCGCCGGAAGAGGTGCTGGTCGTCGCCAACGGAGATTTCCTGCACAGCGGAGAACTTGCTTCATATTACATGAGCAGGCGGGGCATCCCCGAAAAGAATGTGGTCTATCTCAGCGTGACCACCAACGAATATTGCAGCCGGGAAGAATACGACAGGAGGATCGTCCCGCCCATCCGTGCCTGCCTCGAAGAGAGAGATTCGCAGAAGGCGCCCATCCGCTGCCTGCTGCTCATGAGGGGTGTCCCGCTCGTCGTGGGTCCCCGGGAGGACCGGAAGGAGAAAACGAGGCTGGAGAGCGCTCTTCGCAGGCTGCAATTCCAGCAGCGGCAGGGAAAGAGCAAAGGCGAGGAACACCAGAAGGACGTGAAGAGGCAAATCGACGAGGTTCAGGCCAGGCTTTCCAACCTTGCCAGGGAGGATGAATCGGCTTCCCTCGATTCGGAACTCACCCTGGTACGCCAGCCACCCTACCCACTTTCCGGCTGGATCCCCAATCCGCACTATCTGGGGTTCCGGGGGAAAAAGCCGAAGGGAATGCCCGCCGGCGCTCTCCTCGTTTCCAGGCTCGACGCCAGCTCCGCTGCAACCGTCAAGAGGATGATCGACGACAGCCTCGCTGCGGAACAAAAATCGCTGAAAGGGAAGGCATACTTCGATGCGCGCTGGCCGGAACCCGGAAACAAGGATCTGACCGGCTACGCCTTTTATGACGCCTCCATTCACAGGGCTGCGCGCCGGGTGAAAGACAGCGCCCTCATGCCTGTGACCCTCGACGAGAAGGACACCTTGTTCCAGGCAGGCGACTGCCCCGACGCCGCCTTGTATTGCGGTTGGTACAGCCTCGCCACATACGTGGACGCGTTCAAATGGGTGCCGGGGTCCGTCGGCTACCATATCGCGAGCGCAGAGTGCCAGACTCTTCGCCAGCCCATGAGCAAGGTATGGTGCAAGCTCATGCTGGACAAAGGCGCGGCGGCCACCATAGGACCCGTTGCGGAACCCTACGTGGAAGCGTTTCCCGTCCCGGAAGTTTTCTTCGCAGCGCTCGTCAAAGGGGACCTCGCCCTTGCTGAATGCTACGCAATCGCAACCCCTTTCCTGTCCTGGCGCATGGTGCTCATCGGGGATCCGCTGTACCGGCCTTTCAAGCACAAGGAAAAGCAGCAACCGGAGATGCTCTCGAACACCGGAAGGTCATCCCCGATTCCAGGACGCCCGTGAAGGGGCCCGGTTCAACCCACCACTCCGATACGGCCGGAAGGATTCCAATGGGAAAAATCATCCGGCCGGCGGATGCCTCTCCTGGCTTTATCTATGCAATCCCTCACTGTTTTTGACATCGCATCCGCCAAGAAGATGCCTCGTCCGTTATTTCAAAAAATCCTGCTGCCGGGCTTGAGATTTCTGTCGCCAAGGCATCCAGTCTCTACTTGCGCGTGCAGGGAGCGCCACTACGGCGCCCTCCCGCGCCAGTTTTTTTGCCGTTGCGCTGCCGATACGGGAACTGGCGCCGGTTACGACCGCCGTCTAACCCGAAAGACTCTTTATATCTTTTATGGATTCTCCCCGCTCTCTCCGGCCAGCAGAATATGCCGGTTTTGTCACTCAAGGATTCCTTCCAGGATTTCGGCTGCGCTCTCAATAAATTTCGGGCAGACGGTCTGGTGGAATTTCTTCTCTTTCGACTGCGCCATTCCTTCCGGGGTGCTGATGTCGCAACCGAGCAGGTCCTTGCATGCAATACTGCCGTACACGGCCTGGAATTTTTCCGCAAGCTCCCTCACGAGCCGGTAGGTTTTGTCCTTTTTGTCCTTGTCCCTGGCGGAAGTAGCCCCATTCTTGAGGCCGATCACCATGAAAGCCCCCGTAACGGCCCCGCAGGTCCCGGCCATGCGCCCCATCCCACCCCCAAAGCCCGCTGACACCCTGAGGGCGGTTTCCCGGTCGAGTCCGTACAAGTCGCTGTAGGCAGCCGCCACGGCCTGGGAACAGGAAAAGCCTTCTTTAAAAAGCGCACGAGCCGATTCGATTCTGTTCATGGTCCCTCTCCACTGAAATCAGTAAAATATGCAAGCCTGTCAGAAAATTCCGTCAATTCTTCCAGGCTCTGCGGACCGCATCGGCGGTCCCCCTGTAGGCTTGCATTCTAACGGATTTTGCGCTTTCCCCAAATGGCTGAGTACCCCTTTTTACGCACACGCGCGTTTTTCGGGCCACCACGTTCCCCACCGGCAGTTTATTGCCATCCTCCTTCGGCCAGGAAAATCCGCAACCTCACCAAGGCCGGAAACCAGTTTCCCATCAAGGAAGATGCCGCAAAGAAGCAGGTCGCTCAGGACAGGCGTCAGGCAAACGCCACCCGGAGAATCGGGTCCAGGATTGACCGGATTCGCCTGTCCTCATGAGACCAAGTGTCTTCTTGCTGAAAGGGGACCGGTCCCCACACGGGGACAGCCGAAAGGCATCCCAGCAGTTTCGCATTGCCGGCACAGCTCGGATCGTTTTTCGGGGGTGGCGTGCTCTCGTTCATCACGACCCCAAGGACCTCGATTCCCCGGCTCCGCGCCGCCTCGATGGTGAGAAGGGAGTGGTTTACAGTGCCAAGTCCCGCCCTTGCGACAATGAGGAGGGGAAAACCGAGGTCTTTGACAAGATCCGCAAAAAGGTATCTTCCCGAAAGTGGCACAAGCAACCCTCCCGCGCCTTCGATCAGGACCGCGTCGGAAGACTCGCAAATCGAGCGGCAACAGCGTTCGATGTGTGCGACGTCTATCGTCGTGCCGGCCCTTCGCGCCGCCTCGGCGGGAGCGAGAGGCAGCGGAAGACGGTAAGGGCAGATGACGTCGAGAGGCAGGGGGCACCCAGCGGCTTCCTTGAGGCGCAGGGCGTCCCGGGGCATGAGCAATCCATTCTCGTCAAGGCAACCGCTCTCTGCCGGTTTCATCACGCCTATGCGGGAAAACCGCGTCTTGAGGGCAGAAGCAATGAGACAGGCGATATAGGTCTTACCCACATCCGTATCCGTTCCGGATATGAAAAGCCCTCTCCGCATCGTATCATTTCCCTTCTTTTCCAAGTGATATCCGTGTGCAAAGCTGGCCACCGTTCCGCGCGCCATGTCCTTCGGCACGTTTGTTTAGCCGCATTCGGAGTGCGTTGTCAATAGTTGGTTAACCATAGCACAATATATTGGTTGACGAAATATGCGACCCATGGTACCCCTTGTATCGAATCGGAAAGGGAGGTTTCCACATGAACACTCAGAATCTGCGAACGCTCGACGCCCTCCATGTGTGGCATCCGTGCACACAGATGAAGGATCACGAGCAGTTGCCGCCCATCGTCATCGAGCGGGGTGAGGGCGTCTATCTGGTGGATACGGACGGAAAGCGCTACATCGACGGAATATCCTCCTGGTGGGTGAACAACCTTGGGCACAACCATCCGCGGCTCAACAACGCTCTCATCGAGCAGAGCCGGAAGATCGCCCATCATATCTTCGCCAACTTCACCAACGAACCTGCAACGACCCTCGCGGCGAAGCTCGCATCCGTAACGCCCGGAGGGCTTTCGAGGGTTTTCTTTACGGACAATGGATCGTCGGCGGTCGAGGCGGCAATGAAGATGTCCTTCCAGTATTGGCAGCAAAGCGGATTCCCGGAAAAAGTGAAGTTTCTCTCCCTGACGGGCGCCTATCACGGTGAAACGCTTGGAGCGCTGAGTGTGGGCGGGTGCGAACTCTACAGGCAAATCTACCGGCCCATTCTTCTCGAGGGGTTTCAGGCCGAAGGGCCGGATTGCTATCGCTGTGCTTTTGGAAAACACCGCGAGAGCTGTAATGCTGAATGCTTTTCACACGTCGAAAGAATCGTCTCGAAGCACCACGCCTCCATCGCCGCCGCAATCGTGGAGCCTCTCGTGCAGTGCGCGGCGGGCATGAGGATCTATCCGCCCCTTTACCTGCAGAAGCTTCGGGCTCTCTGCGACCATTTCCGTATTCACTATGTGGCTGACGAAATTGCGGTCGGTTTCGGGCGGACTGGGAAAATGTGGGCCAGCGAGCATGCGGGGGTCTATCCGGATATTCTGTGCATCTCCAAGGGGATAACGGGAGGCTACATGTCCCTGGCCGCCGTGGTCGTGGGAGAGGGGATCTACAGGGCGTTCTACGACGACTATGTAACCCTCAAGGCATTCCTCCATTCGCACAGCTACACGGGAAACGCACTCGCAACGGCTCTTGCCGTGGAAGTGCTCAATATCTTCGAGGATGAATCCCTCATCGAGAAGCTTCGGCCGAAGATCGCCCACATGGCGTCGTTCAGGGAGCGCTTCGAATCCCTCCCCTGCGTCGGCGAATTCCGGCAGATGGGCATGATCGCCGCCGTAGAACTCGTGAAAGACCGCGAAAGCAGGGAAAGCTTCCCATGGGAGGAACGCAGGGGATTCCAGGTCTTCAAGAAAGCATTGGAAAAGGGAGCGCTCCTCCGCCCTCTCGGAGACGTGATTTACTTCCTGCCCCCCTTGGTGATCGATACAGTGGAAATGGACCGGCTGGCCGACATAGCCTTCGATTCCATTCGGGAAGTTGTAGGAGGATGATGAAATGTTCTCTGGGTTTGGAGCGCCCCCCGCAATCGAAATACATGCCGGAACCGGCCGCGAATCTGCTTTTCGCTTTTTTTTCGATCCGCTCAACCCGGTTTTCCCGGACCACTTTCCGGACTACCCGGTTATTCCCGGCTCGCTCCTCCTCGCCTGCATGCAACGAGCGGCGGAATGGTGCGAAAGTTCCACAACCAGGCCGGCATGGCAGCTCACGGGCATCCGCAACGCCCGTTTCATCCGTTTTGGACGTCCGGGATGGGTGGACGTGGAGGTCGGCTCCTGCATATGCCGTAACGGCGACGTGGCCCATTTCTCATGCTTGGCGATCCAGGAAGGAGAAGCACTCGCATCGGCAGTGCTCTGCTATGAAAAAGCATGATCACGTTACACAAGAAACTGGCACGGGTGCTGATCACGGGCGGAAGCCGAGGCATAGGGCTGGCCATAGCCAGGCGACTCCTCGAATGCGGCGTCCAGGTCCACTACTGCTCCCGTCGACCATCCGGCTACGAACATCCCGCCTTCGTTCACGTGGCGGCGGACCTGGCCGACACGGATTTGGGGCCGAAAACGGTGATCGAACACTTCGAAGAGCGCGGCATCGCCCCGGACGGTCTGATCTGTGCTGCCGGGACAATCTGCGAAGCGCTCGTTTTCAAGCAGGTAGACCAAACCATCGAGAGGCAGCTCGCCGTCAACATGACCTCTCACATAAAACTGATCCAGTGGGCTGCCGTTCCGATGATGCGCGCGCGATTCGGACGCATCGTAGCCGTGTCGTCCACGGCGGCGCGCTTTCCGGCCCCCGGCCAGTCGGTTTATGCGGCAGCCAAGGCCGGGCTGGAGGCATTCCTCAAGGGATGCGCCGTAGAACTGGCAAGCAAGGGGGTCACGTGCAACCGGATCGTCCCCGGTTACATCGTCACGGACTTTTCCAGGGAATACCTGGAAAGCAGAGACTTGCGGAAAGTGGTTCCGGTCGGCAGAGCCGGTATTCGTGAGGAGGTGGCCGAGGCGGTGCTTCTTTTCCTGGGTGCGAACAGCGGCTATCTCACGGGTTCCGAGGTGGTCATCGACGGCGGGCTCTCCCTGGCCGTGAAATGAGGCCGGGGAGGACAACGATAATTGGACCACTCGTTCATAACCGGATGCAATGGAGACTCAGAATATGTCCGAACCCGTCTTGGAGTTTCTCAGGAGGAAAATATCCGAACTGATCAACTGCGATGAGAGTGAAGTGACCTCGGAGGCGAAGCTCGTTGAAGACCTCGGATTTGAATCCATCGACTTCCTGGAACTCTCGATGACACTCTCACAGCACTACCGGATCGATATGGACGAAAAGACCGCTTTCCTGTCCGGTTTTCGTCCGATCGCCACTGGCGGGGCACGCGAACAGGTACTGAAGAGACTGGCCGAAGCCTATCCTCACCTGCCGGAGAGTGAAATCGAGCGGATTCTTGACGAGGCGCCTCATGGCAAGGTGCTCAATGTGAGCCATCTCGCATATTACATCGAGCACCAGCGGAAGAGGCCTGGGGACTGTGCCCGATGACGCGCCAGCAAGGGAAGCCGTTTCCTCTGAGCCGGCTCGGATCGCTGATCGAGAAACGCTATTCCGAGCGAGCTTTCCAGCGCAATGCCGCCCTGCTTCCGGGGGAGATCGAGCGCATCGTCTGCGTGGCTCTCCACGCACCGTCCCCTTCGGGAAGGAATCCTTTTTGTTTTGTCTTGCTTGAGGACCGGGGACTGCTGGCCACCCTCGCAACGGAAATCGAGGAGGCCTTCGACCTCCTTCGCGAGAGCGCGAGGGCCGATTCCTCCCGGTTGAAGACCATCGAATACTATGAGCGCCACAGCCTGTTCGTTCGGAACGCCGGTGCTGTTCTCCTCTGCTACACGAACGACAGGGAAAGCATCCTGGATGCCTTTCTCTCCTGCAAGGGAGGTGAAGCGGCCAACCTGCTTTCCCTCGGCGCCGTACTCCAGAATATCGGCCTTCTCTGTACTGAATCCGGCATCGGCCATTGTATCCTCTCGGCGGTGGTCGAACTTGCCCCGGAGCTGTTCGCCCGCATTTGCCCCGCACCGGAGCATCTCACGCTGCGCTGCCTTGTCGCATTCGGAAAACCTGTGTCGGAAGGCCGGAGTATACCAGGTCGGGTCCGGGTTCACCGGCATTTGAAGGTGATCGGAAAATGAAACGGAGAGTGGTCGTCGTTTCCGCCGGCGTCGTATCTCCCCTCGGAGGAACATGGCCCGAATTCAGGAAGAATGTCTTTTTGGAGCGGGATTGGTTCTCAACTCTTCCCGAAAGTCTGCCCTATCCATCGGCCGCACTGGTGGACAGCTCGAATATTGACCGGTTTTACAGGTGCGGAGGCCGGTCCTTCAAGTACCGCCGCTACTACAACCGGGCGACGGACATGGCCGTGATGGCGGTTTTCGAGTGCCTGGACCGCGCAGGGCCGACGCAAATCGACCTGGAAAAACTTTCGATCCTCTGGGGTGCGGGTCCCAACTTCGATATGGGCAGCGTGCCGGAAGGGGTTCTTGCACCGGCCGACCCGGAACGGGGGGAGGAAGCCGGGACCACGGCGTGGAGACGGAAAGCCTCCGCGGCATGGATGCTCCTCTACCTTCCAAACATGACCGCAAGCGCCATTTCCTGCGCCCTTGGGACTCACGGAGGGGCGCTCACTTATGTCACCGCCTGCGCTGCGGCGTCCCATGCCATTGGGGAGGCCTACACCAGGATCCGGGACGGCCATGCGGATGCGGTCCTCTGCGGAGGCGCTGACAGCCGCATCAGTCGCGAAGGACTCATGGCCTACCGCATGATCGGTGCCCTTTCGACCTCCCCGGAACCCAGGGTGCTTCCCATGTGTGCCGAACGCGACGGTTTCGTGCCCGGCGAGGGGGCGGCGGCTTTCCTGCTGATAGATCTCCCGGGCGCCGTGACTCTCGGACTGCCGATTCTCGCCGAGGTACTAGGCCACGGATCGAGTTCAGATGGTTTCCGCCTGACCGACCCCGACCCGGAGGGCCTGGGGATGGAACGCTCCATGCGGCAGGCCCTTGAAAGGGCTGGGACCAGCCCCGCCAGCATCGATCTCATCAACGCACACGGTACGGGCACTCAAATGAACGACTCAGCCGAAGCCTCCGCGATTCGGCGTCTTTTCAAGACTTCCCCTCCGGTCACGTCGAACAAGTCGCAGTTCGGACACCTTTCCGCGGCTGCAGGAGCGGTTGAATTTGCGGCCTGCCTTGCCATGCTCGACCGGCAGTGCGTCACGCCGACGGTGAATACGCAGGGCCGGGAGATCGAGGCCGGAATCGATCTCGTGCGGGAGTGCCGCCCGCAGAAAATCGATACGATCCTCTCTAATTCCTTCGGGTTCGGAGGACAAAACAGCACACTCATTATCCGGAGGTGGGCACCGTGAAGGAGTTTGGACCGTTTCGGCTTATAGACGGGATCGTGCGGTACAGGAAGGAAGAAGGCATCGTCACCCGCTGTAAACTCCCCGCAAGGAGAACACTGATCGCGGAATACGGCCTGCCGGCCATGCTTCTCGAATACGCCGCGCAGAGCTGCGCCCTCATGAGCCGCATTGAGGACCTGGACGCAACGGACTGCTTCCTTGGGAAGGTAAAACGTATTGATTTCCATAATGCTCCGTCCGTCCAAACCAGCGTGCTCGCCAACGTCGCTCGAATCACCCACGGCAGTGAATTGAGCCGGTACACGGGCGAGGTCGAGACTTCAGGAGGCCTCCCTGTTGCGCACTTCGACCTTCTCGTCTGTACAGTCCGGGCACTCGGCGGGAACACCGATATTCGCTCGAAATACTGGAAGAACTATCTGGACGGCCTCCTCGGGAAGTGTACGGACGTTGCATGAGGAGGGCGCAGGGGACGACCGATGAAGATCGTGGAAGAAAGGGCACAGAAAGTGTGCCGTGGCCTGGAGGCCAGCGGCGTTTACAGGAAGATTGAACAGATCGGCCCGGCCATGCGGGTCAACCTCGCCTCGAACGACTACCTCGGGGTTGTGCGTCGAGGGCTCCTCCGGCCGTCTTTCACAAGACATGCCGGGCGGATGGCAACAGGCGGGGCCAGCTCCCGGCTCATTTTCGGAACGACGAATGCCCACCGGGCCCTGGAAGAAAAACTCGCCGCGCAGTTCGGCTACGAAGCGGCCCTCGTCTTCACGTCAGGTTTCATGGCCAACTACGGCCTCTGTTCCGCTCTCAAGGAACTGGCTGACACTGTGCTCATCGATAAACGGGTCCATGCGAGCGTCGTGGACGGTCTCATGCAGGGCATGGGAGGGAAGGCCGATGTCCGGAGCTTCAAGCATAACGATCCGAGCCATTACCGTCGGCTCGCCGGGCACATATCCGGAGATGGATGCGCAACCATTACCGAATCGCTCTTCAGCATGACCGGTGCCGTATGCAGCGGCGAGATCATTGACGAGGCCGCCCGACTTGGCTTCCTCATTGTCGACGAGGCCCATTCGATCGGTGCCTGCGAACCATCCGGAAAGCTCGTCTTCGGTCGCGGGCACGGAGTGGATGCCACCATCGGGACGTTCGGAAAGGCATTCGGAAGCCTTGGCGGTTTCATCCTCTGTTCGACCGTCCTCCAAGAGTTCCTTGTCAACCGGTGCCGTTCCTTTATTTTCACGACCGCTCTCCCCGAGTCATATGCCGCGGTTGGAGCCGACGCCCTGGATTTGGTAAGGGGAATGGACGAAGAGCGGGCGAAGCTCGCGAATCTTTCCTCATATCTTTCCGCAGGACTTCGGGCAGAGGAATTCCGCACCTCTGGCGGCGCCCATATCCTCGCCGTCTATTGCAGCGGGGCTGAAGCCGCCGTGGAGGTCAGCAGGCTCCTCCACGAAAGAGGCATAGCCATCTACGCCGTACGACCTCCGACCGTCCCACCCGGGGAGGTCCTGCTTCGAGTCTCCCTCAACGCGACCCTGGAGATCGACGATCTGGATTTTTTCATCGAACAACTCAGGCAAATCCGCAAATCAGACCACTGCCTCTTCGGTGGAGCCACCTGCGAAAACACTGGAGAGGCTTCGGTCCGTCAGCCCCGGCAGGTACGCCTCCAACCCGGGTCCTGATGCCGGCCGTACCCTGGCCGGGAACGCCTGCCGCTGCCATCACTTCGGAAGAGGTGGCCAGTCGTTCTGCGGCATGGCCGATGTCTGAAAGGGTCGATTTGAAGTCGAAAGGCCCCTTTCTGCCGTTATTTGTCGCTCTTGTGACAATAATCGTCAGGAGGGAGATGCACTTTTTGATGCCATACCGCCTTACGCCCGTCTCTTCGCCGTTGGCACGGACTGTGCTCTAAAAGTCTGATGATACAAAGTGAATGACGTTGGAGGGATCGTCGTCCGACCAGGATCTCGCACCACATGCCTGCTCCGGTTTCACAGGTTTGCTGCCGGCGGATAGACGGTACGGACTCCCGCAATCCTGCGATTGCGCCCCTAAAGGCTTCAGGATTCAAGGAGAAGATCGTGCGAATGAACCATGCCATGACGGACAGGTGGAAGAATCTGCAGATCTCGAGTCTCCTGAAGAATTCGGTACTTTCGGACGGCCTCAGGAAACTTGCGGATGCTCCGCTCATGGAGACGGCTTACGGCCAATACTGTTCACTTAGAGTCCATTTTGTGGTATATTCTCCTCGAACCCAAAGAAGAGGAGGGACAAAATGGCTCGTACACTCGCAGAGTTGCCCAAGGGTGCTCGTCTTACCGATTACATTAGCCTCGGTGTTATTGCGGCCGCCTTCCCGCTGGACAAAGTGCACGACATTCTGAGGCGGACCGAACGGACGAGCGAGCGCCGGCGTGATCTTCCCGCTCATGT
>JAJFUA010000405.1 GCA_021372635.1 Desulfobacteraceae bacterium
GGGGGGCTCTGCGTCGGATGGAATGCGCAGAACGTCATGTGGAACGTGACCGCCCTCATCGACAAGGAATACGGCACCAACTACCAGGAGCGGTTGAAGAACTGGATCCTGGGCGCGCAGGGAAAAAGCCTGGTCGTGGCGGGCGCGCTCACCGACGCCAAGGGCGACCGCAGCCTGAGGCCTTCGCAGCAGTCGAACCCGGACAGCAACGTGCACATCAAGGAGGTTCGTCCGGACGGCATCGTGGTGAGCGGCGTCAAGGCGATGATATGCGGCGTCGCCGCGTCCAACGAAATATTCATCCTGCCGGGCAGCGGCTACCGGGAGGAGGACCAGGACTACGCCGTGGTCTGCGTGGTCCCGCGCGACATAGAGGGCCTCACCATAGTGGAGACCCGCCGCCCGAGCGATTCCAGGGAACTGGAGGAAGGCTGGGACATTCCCGGCACGGGGATCACCCAGGCCTACCTGCTGTTCCAGGACTGCTTCGTGCCGAACGAACGGGTGTTCATGTGCAGGGAATGCAAGTATTCCGGCAAGATCATCGAATATTTCACCGCCAACTACCGGGCCTGCATCGGGGCGTGCGTCGCCGGCCAGGGAGACGTGATGATCGGCGCGGGGGCACTGATGGCCCGGGTCAACGGCCTTGCCGCCAGCACGTTTGCGAACAAGATCGTGGACATGGCCGTCAACAACGAAACCACTTACGCCATGGGCGTCGGCGCGATGGCCCTCGGCAAGAGGGGACCGGGCGGCATGTGGGTGGCCGATTCCCTCCAGGCCCACGCCAACAAGGTGCACGTGGCGACCCTTCCCTACCAGACCAAGCGCATCTGCCAGGACATCGGGGGGGGGATCGTGGAGACGGGCTGCTTCCCGTCCTACCAGGATTTTCAGAACCCGGAATACGGCCCCATCATTGAAAAGTCGGTCAAGGCCAGCGACAAGTTCACCGCGGAATCCAGGGCGCGCGCCGCGAGGCTGACGGAGTGGCTGACGCTGGGTGCCGGGGTCCCGGGATGCATGCACGGCGGCGGTTCCCCCGACGGGGCCAAGCTGGTCGTGCGGTCGCTCACCCCCGTCGACCAGTTTGCGGAATATGCCAGGAAGATCGCCGGGATCAAGGAAGAAATCCCGGAGCCGGAAAAAAAGAAGAAATAGGGTGGCCGGACTCGTTCCGGATGGCTCACAGGAGCGCATCGACAGGAGAAAAAAGATGGATTTCAATCTGACCGAGGAACACCGGCTCATTCGCGCGGGAGTGCGCGAGTTCTGTGAAAAGTACGTCGACCCCATCGCCGAGATGACGGACGACGAGGCGAAGTTTCCGGCGGACAATATCAGGAAGCTGGCCGAGCAGGACTGGCTCGGAATCCCCTATCCGCAGCAGTACGGCGGGGCCGGCTCCGACTATCTCAGCTATGCGATCGTCGTGGAGGAGCTTTCCCGAGCCTGCGCCGCGACCGGCTTCACCCTCGAAGTGCATACCTCGCTCGCCTGCTTCCCGCTGTTCAGGTTCGGCACGGAGGAACAGAAGCAAAAGTACCTGCTTCCTCTGTGCAAGGGCGAAATGCTCGGCGCTTTCGCGCTCACGGAGCCCGGAGCGGGGACGGACGCCGCCGCGGCCACCACCACGGCGGTGAAGGACGGCGACGGCTATGTGCTCAACGGAAGCAAGATCTTCATTTCGAACGCGCCGGTCGCCGGAGTGATCGTCGTTTTCGCCATGACCGACAGGTCAAAGGGGACCAAGGGGATCAGCGCGTTCATCGTTCCCGCAGGCACGCCCGGTCTCATCATCGGGAAGCACCTGAACAAGATGGGCATCCGGGGGGCGCTCACGGCGGAGGTGCTTTTCAAGGACTGCCGCATTCCCCAAGAAAACCTGCTCGGTGGTGAAGGGCAGGGATTCAAGATCGCCATGATGACCCTCGACGGGGGCCGGATCGGCATCGCCGCGCAGGCCCTCGGGATTGCGCAGGCGGCGCTGGACGAGTCGGTCCGCTACTCCAAGGAAAGGGTGCAGTTCGGCAAGCCGATCGGCACGTTCCAGGCGATTCAATGGATGATCGCCAACATGGCCACCGATATCGAAGCTTCCCGCCTGCTGACCTATCACGCAGCGTGGTGCTACGACCAGGGGCTTCCGTACAGCAAGGAAGCCGCCATGGCCAAGCTCTTCGCCTCGGAAACCGCGTCGAGGCAGACGGACCGGGCCATTCAGCTTCACGGCGGGATCGGCTACATCAAGGGAACCAAGGTGGAACGCCTCTACCGGGATGCCAAGATCACCGAGATTTATGAAGGCACCTCGGAGGTCATGAGGATGGTCATTTCCGGCAACCTGCTCCGCTGAA
>JAJFUA010000419.1 GCA_021372635.1 Desulfobacteraceae bacterium
TGGGTCAAGCCGGGGAAGGCACAATCGGCGCGGCGTCAAAAAGAAGATGAGCAGCTACAATCTCCGCAAAAGGGGGCAAGGGCCACAGCAATTCACGGTCGTTCACTCCCTGATTCGCATACTTAAATGAACAGTATTGGGCTTACGGCACGGTCCTTCTGCCTTTGCTGCGAGTGGAACTCAACCAAGGCCTTTTTTCCAATCGTACCGGGTACGAGGCTTACACCAACAAGGTGCTCATATCCGATTTCCCGGAAGAGGCCGGGCAGTCGAGAAATCTGGCTGAATCCATTGTCCAGGCGGTGCTTTTTGCCCAAAGAATGCGGGAAAGATTGAATGAGCGTCCGGAAAAATTCCGGATACTGGTGGGCCTGGATCCTTTCGCGGAAGAGGTGACCGTCAGGTTTTTCAGCCTCATCCCCGGGGAACCCTGGGGTTCGGAAAGCCTGGATGAAAACATGGCGGAAGAGGTAATCTTGCTGGATTGCGGAAGTGGCCTGGAGTCAGGCTTCCAGGAAACCCGCTGAAGGATGGAAACGCCGGCGGGAGATCTCGATGGTGCGATTCCCTGCGGGACGTTTAGAAAATTCTTTCCCCGGCCCCCCTGACGGGGGAGGCCGGGGAAAAGACACTTGTCTCCTCGAGGCCTTAAAAGAATTCTTCAGCTCTCTAGGAAGTCTTTACGGCAATTTTCCTTGGTTTGGCTACATCCGATTTGGGAAGAACCACCTTCAGAACACCGTCCTTCATGGAGGCTTCGATCTTCTCGCGATCGATCTTGTTCGAAAGTGTAAACTGGCGGTAGAAATCCCCGGTCGAGTATTCACGGAGCAATACCGTGCCGTCGCCGTTTTCCAGAGCCACCGCCCCACGAATGGTGAGCTGATCGTCGTTCAGGTCGATGCTCACACCGTCGATCGGCACACCCGGCATATCCGCCAGGAGGGTCAGTTCGTTTTCGGTTTCATATATATCCACCGGCGGAACGAAAATGGGTACGTTTCGGGTGCTCTCCGATCCCGTCTGAAGCTCCTGCTTTTCCTGAATCTGCAATTCTTTGTCCGTCATGGTGTAATAACCTCCTTATCCCCCTTATCCCCTCAGGGGTCTTGTGTCCGCCGTTTGAGCGGAAAAGCCGCCTATTCCGACTTGATGGCAATTTTCCTCGGCTTCGCCGCCTCGGATTTGGGAATGGCCATGCGGAGCACGCCGTCCTTGAAGTGGGCTTCCGCACCCTCTGCATTGACCTCGTACGGAAGGGTAATGGACTTTTTGAAAGTCCCCGACCTCCGCTCGCGTCGATGGTAGCTGACATTGCCGACGCCGTCGGTCTTGCGCTCGCCGCTGAGGGTCACCGTGGCGCCTTCGATGGAAATTTCGAGGTCTTCCTGGCGGGTTCCGGGCATCTCTGCATGGATGAGTATCTTGTCTCCGTTCTCACCGATGTTCACCGCAGGAAACACGCCCGAAGTGACCGTATACGACCCGCTCCCGGCGGATCCTGAGAACAGGCGGTCCATCTCTCTTTTGAGTCTAGCCATTTCGGAAAGGGGATCCGGAAAGCTGGAAAATCTCGGGTAACGAATGATGGCCATGGCAAACGCCTCCTTATTGTAAGTTGTTTACTATACTTGTAATTATCGCCTTACTGGTTAAAAATAAGACCGCCTTACGGGGCAGTCAATACACGCAGAAAAGAATTTTCGTGTAAATTGATTTTTAATTCCACGGTGCCTAATTAGATAGATGTAAATCGGGAATTGAGATACTAAGGAAGGGAAAAGACCTGGAACAGGGAGAGCAGCCATGGCAAAGATCGTCGTCACGACCGGGCAGACCGAGGCGGGCGTCGGTTCCCCCGTTGCCCACCTGAGCACATCGCAGATAGACCAACTCACGGAAGCCTTCAGGATATGGAATGACGCCGCGCCCAGCACTTATATCCGCAGGGTTCGCGGAAGGTACTGGCTCGCCTTCCTGCTGCTCCGGTTCACCGGAGCGAGAATCGGCGAGGTGCTGAGAATAGACGACACCGTGGACATCGATTTCCGGCACGGCGAGGTGAGCCTCATGGGGGGCAGCAGCGATGCGCAGGGGCAGAGAATAGTGCCTGTGCCCGGCGAGGTCCTCGCCAGGGTGATCGATTATCTCCTGGAATTCCCGCTTATGCAGGGCAAGGTTTTCGCCCTGGACCAGGGCAACTTCCGCAGGGAGTTTTACAGACGTTCGGAAGAGGCTCAGATTCCGAGAGAACTCTCCCATCCCCACATTCTGAGGCACACGCGGGCCATCGAACTCCTCAAGGCCGGAGTTCCCCTGACTGTGGTCCAGGACCTGCTGGGGCACAGCCTCTCGAGCACCACCGCCATCTACCTGGAAAGAACGGAGATCAGGGCGACCATCATCCTGCGTGACCGGGGTCTTCTGTAACGCCCGCAAGCCGGGCCTTCATGCAAAAATCCCGCACCGGACCGTACGGCCGGGGACTCAGTCGCAAGTCCTTGCCGCCCGGCGGGGCATACAGGATATTACCCCTCGATGATGCGTCTCATGCACTCGATGGTGTCCGCGTTCATGATCCCCAGCCTCTGTATGGCCTTAGACGTGAACAGCGCAAACGAACCGCTGGAACGTGCGCACAGGACGCCGTTTTCGTTGAAGAGCAGCCCCTCCGCCAGCGCCTCCCGGTCGTTCTTCACCTCCAGGATTCTTGCCTCGGCCCTCAGTTCGGTCTCAATATAGACGGGCTTCAGGAATTCCACCGTAATGGACTTCGTCAGGGTGAACTTTTTCAGAATGTGGAGCATGGACCACCCCATTACCTCGTCGAGGATGGTCGAAATGACTCCGCCGTGCACCAGGTTTTCCCATCCGCACAGGTGCCCGGGAACGTTAACTTTCGTAACGACCGTTCTCCCGTCGGTATAGAATTGGAGCCGAAGCCCGGCGTCGTTGGTCGGGCTGCAACCGAAGCAGTTATGGTTTTCCCTGTTGGGAAGCCGGATGAATCCTCCATCTACCAGCATAGGCAATACCTTTCCATATCCGTTGGGAAACCGCATTGGAAATGATGCGGCAGAACATAGCTTCCGCGGTGGAATCCTCCCCGCGGGACAAAGGAATCCACGGCTGCGGGTCCGGTCCCGGACCCACGGAACCATCCCGGACCGGACCCGCCTTGATTTCATGATGTTATGCTATTGGAATAATCATACTTCCGAAAGGCGGTTGGCGGCCAGACAAAAAGGCCGTACGACAGGATCAGTAACGCCGGTAAGCGGTGCTGGGGGCGGTATTTTTCTTTTTGACCTTCTTCGATTGGACAGCGGCCTTTTTTCCGCTGGACCTCTGCATCGACTGTTTCATCATCTGCCGGTTGGCAGCGGACCTCATCTGGCTTTTGAAGTAGCTGTCGCTGCCGACGTATCCCCGGTTGACGCCGTTGTTCACCCGGCTGCCGTACGAGTCCTTGTAGGTCTGTCCCATAGCCGTTCCGGCGCAAAGCGCCGTTGCAGCGACGACTGCGAACGCAGAACGCAAAAAAACACGCATAGTGCACTTGCTCCTTTCATTCGATCCTGGCACATAACCAATCCTGCCCGGGGACCGGCCGGCCCCCAATCCGGAGCGATGATGGCACAGCGGCAAGGGTGAATCAAGATCTTCGTCCGACTGAATTTCAACCGTGAGGATCGTGCAGGAAGAAGAGAGTTTGTCGCAATTGCTGACAGGCCGTCGTCACTTGCCGTTGCGCATTTCGACAAAACCGGCGGCGAAGGGAAGGCAGAGAGTCAGGAAGCCCAGCGAAACCACGCCGATCCAACCGGAATGCATGTAGGCCCAGCCACTTACGGTAATGCCCGCACAGCCGCCCAGGTAGTAGAAGAGCACGTACAGCGAGTTTGCCCGCCCGCGGCTCGAGGTCAGCGTTCGGTTGAGAGCCCCTGCCGCGGAAGCATGAATGGTGAAGAACCCTGCACAGACAGCCGTCAGACTGAAGGCGACGACCACCAGCGACTTCACCAGGGTGAGGGCGATGGCCGATGCGAACACGATCGACCCGATGACCATGGCCAGTCCGTTTCCGACCCGGTTGCTGAGGGTTCCCGCCAGGGGGCCCGTCACGATGCCGATGATATAGGAGAGGTAGAGCATGGTGATGAGGTTCGTCGGGGCATTGAAGGGCGGACCGGACAGGTAGAACGGTAGGTAATTGTAAATAGAGGAAAAGACAAAGAAAGCTCCGAAACTCACCGAAAGGATACGCAGGAGGTGGGGGCGGACGAGCAATTCGAGGAATCCGTCGGAATCCGTCGAGGCTTTGGAAGGCGGCACGTCTTCTTGCAGCCACCTGGCGGCCACGCATGTTGCGACCAGGAGGAAGATCGACGCGGAAACGAAAGCGTAACGCCAGTGCAGCGGCGGGTGAATCCAGCCGCCGAGCAGCCTGCCGCTGAGTCCCCCGGCAACCGTCGCGGACACGTAGGATCCCATGACCACGTTCAACCGCTCGACGGGCAGGCTTCGCGCCAGAAACGCCGCGAGGCAGGTGGTGAGGGACGGGATGAAGAGCCCCTGGACGAAGCGGGCCGCAACGAGCGTCGTCAGGCTTCCCGCAATCGCGCAGAAACCGCTGCAAGCCGAAATGACAAGCCCTCCCGCCAGCAGGATGGGTTTGATGCGGAAGCGGTCGGCGAGCATTCCGAACGGCAGATTGGCAAGGGCGATCCCGAGGGTCACAACGGAAATAGTGTGCGAAGCACTTGCTTCGTCGACCCCGAACTCAACCTGCAGAACCGGCAGGACCGGCTGCGTGATGTAAATGGTGGTAAAGGCCGCCCAAACTACTGAAAAGACGATGGCCTGCAGGCCGATGTTTTCTCTTCTGGTCATTACTCACAAATGATGGCTGGAGGATAAGGATTGGCTCACATTGATGCCGGCGCGAGGATTCCAGAGTATGCGTTCAGTGCAGGAACGGAATCCGAAAAAAGAGTAGAAAGCCGTTTGTGCAAAGTATCGGCCCCAAAACAGCCATTGCCAGGGAAAATTGAAAGATTCTCGGCGAAACGGCGAGAATGGAAATGGACGCCATGACTATTGCAATCTGCAAGAGTACTTCTGCATAGTCGAAATAGGGATCTTTGGACCGGTTCACATCCCGTTCTGCTTCCAGTTTCTTGGCCACCTGCTCTATGTCCTTTTTTTCTCTCCTGAAACGGTCCTCCTCTTCGGCCATGTTCTTGAGAGCCCCCTCCAGCGCGCTCCTGGCCTCGGGCTTCATCGTATCCGCACCCGTCAGCAGGGTAAGTTCCAACTGCACCCGTTCGGCGCGATAGAGGTGCTCCCGAACGGCCTTTGCCTGGTAATACGCCCATTGGTCCGACACCTGCTGTTGCGCCAGGAGCATTTCCTTCATGGCATTCCCGCCCCCCAGGGAGGTAATGGCCAGCATGACCGCATAAATAGCGGTAATGAGGGCCACTCTTCTCGTGAACGCCTTTCCCTTGATTTCCTCCAGGTCTTCCGGGTTCGGAAGCTCCACTTCAGTCACTGCAACCTCCTTGCGGGAATGCCGGTCAGTTCCCATTGCACCGTGCACTCGCAGCCGCGTTCATCCGGCCATGTTCCCGGGAAAGCCGTTCCCCCGGGCCACAAAGTCGAAGGATTCCGCTGTCCGCTGCATTCATCCTCAGACTCAAGGCCGTTTCCCGGCTGTCCCGATGCCTGGGATGCGCCGAAGAGACTGCTCCAGCTCCCAGCCGCTGGAAAGCTCCTCGCCGACGGCATGGAGCAGGGTTCGCACGTTCTCCGCGCCCATTTGCTTCTGGAGGTCCGGGCAGAGATAGTTAACGCAGAAATAGTAGCGCGCCGTAAGCCGGCATCCCTTTTCGCCCAGGAAAAAACAACTCCCGGGCACGGCCGCCTCGCCGGGTACGTTGCAGCCGAGCAGCAGGTTCATCAGCAGGCCGACGCAATCGTATTCATTTTCTATTCCCGGAAAGCAGCAGCTCCCTTGTCCCACCCCTGCACAGCGGGCGCATGCGGCACAGACTCCCGCTCCGCGCATCAGGTCCCCGCTGCGGCGTATCGCCTCCCGGTAGCCGGCAAGGAGGGAGCCGATGCGAGCGTCCGCCGACAGGAAGGCCCCGTGGCTCTCATGAAGTGCGCGAGCCGCGGCGATTTCTTCCCGAATCGGGTGTGCCGGTGTTTCGAACATGACTGCCGCTCCCTCCAGGTTCCGGTTCGTGCGAATTCCGGGCGGCCGGCTTTTTCCAGGGTTATCAGACTGTTTCACTCATCCAGGGAGCGCAGGGCATCGTGCAGGCAGTCTTCCGGACGATACCCGTGCAGCCGGGCAAGGTTGGCGATTTCCAGCAGAACCTCGCCGAACGCCCCTGGAGTCACCTGCCCGCCGTCGAGCATGTCCCGGCCGAGCTTGCCGCTCTTTTCGACATATTCCTCCGCCCTGGCGGAGCGGTCGTTCCAGCCGGAGCCGTTCTTCGGAGCTACACGGGCCAGCAGCCGGTAGGCGCGCATCAGGGCCGGGAGGGACTCGGGAATGCTGTCTGAAGGTTTTACGTGGCCATTTTTTTCCCCCGCCTTGATCTTTTCCCAGTTATCCAGGACTTCACGGGTCGAATGGACCGTAACGTCCCCGAAAACGTGCGGGTGGCGGCGGACCATCTTTTCGTGGACCTGCTCGCAAACCTCTTCCAGTTTAAAGTCCCCGCGCTCTTCGTAAAGGCGGGTAACGAAGAAGACCATGAAAAGAAGGTCGCCGAGTTCCTCGGACACTTCGCCAATACGCCCCGAGCGGACCGCGACCGCCGCTTCATGGGCCTCTTCGATCAGGTAGGTCTGCAAGCTCTCCGGCGTCTGCTTTCTGTCCCAGGGACACCCTCCTTCGCCCCTCAGCCGGCCAATGATCTCCCATACGGAGCGTACCTTGTCCCATCGTTCATTTTGATCGTTTGTCATTATCGGTTGTCCGTTCCTTCTTTGCGGGCGGAAGACTTTTCGGGGCCAGGGCATCGCCGCCGTGTTCCGTCCAGTAACGCTTGAGTTCGCCCTGTTTCTGTTCGAAGATTGTCTGCACCTTTGTGGGCGTGGCCTTCATGGCAACGAGGGCGATTCCCTGCACGTAAGGGGCCAGCACAGAATCGCGCAGCACGGGATTCTGAACAGAAAGGAAGAACGTCAGCACGGAGATGATGCACATGGCCAGAACCACGGCTTTTCCCAGTCCGATCGCTCCCCCCCAGACCCGGTCCAGGCATCCCAGGCCGGTCCGGTGCAGCAGCCTGGAAATCATGAATCCGACCACCCCGACGCAAAACCACGTCAGGAAAAACAGGACGATGAAGCTCACGACCTGCGGCCCCGACAGGCTCGGGAACGAACGGGCAAGCTGCGCCCCGAGCGGATCGTAGTAATGGGAAGCCAGAACGAACCCGGCCAGGATTCCCGCAATGCCGAAAATCTGGGAAACCGCCCCCCTCATCAGTCCCCGACCGAGGCAGAAAAGTCCGATCGCCAGCAGAACCCAGTCGAGAGCATTCATGAATGGCCTCCGCCCGGAAAATGAGACGGCAACGATTTCGCCGCCCTTGCTCGTAGCATGCAAGCCCCACACGGAAAATGGCTTGCCTATAAACAAGAAGTTTATATTATACCACTTTCTCTGCGATCCTCAAATTCCATAATTGCGGTGCAGCAAGGCGGAACAGACCCGCAGAGCGGCCGTTCATCCCCTTCCGCGCATCGTGCGGCGGGTTGGTTTCCCCCTGTGAAACAAGGGAAAGCGACAGGGAGGCAAAACCCCGAACGCCTTTTTCCCGCTTCTCAAAGCAACTGTTGTCAGGGCGGAGAACACATGATAATAATATCGTATGATAAAATGTGGTGTAAGGTGTAGGGAAATACTGGAAAAATGGCGAGAGGACAAGTATAGCTTTGACGCAAACCCATAACATTGAAAATGGAACCAAGGAAGACTCGGTACAGATCTCCTTTGACGATAACGCCCTGGTACAGCAGCTGACGGGGGAACAGAACACCCATCTCAAGATCATCGAAAGGCAGCTCGACGTCCGGATTCACTTGAGAGGGAATCAATTCACGATTTCCGGAGATCGTCCCCATGTCGAACTCACCCGCCAGCTTCTCGTGCAGCTGACGGAACTCATCCAATCGGGGTATCCCGTCTACGGGAGTGACATTACCTACGCTATTCGGATTCTGAGCGGCACCGACCGCCGGAATCTCAAAGATATTTTCCTCGACCAGGTGTTCATTGCCTCCAACAAGCGGATGATCTCTCCCAAGAGCGTCCGGCAGAAGGAATACATCGAGGCGATCCGCCGCTACGACATCGTGTTCGGGATAGGCCCCGCGGGAACGGGAAAGACTTATCTCGCCATGGCGATGGCCGTGGCCGCAATGACCAGGGAAACGGTACGGCGCATCGTCCTGGTGCGCCCGGCGGTGGAAGCGGGTGAAAAGCTGGGGTTCCTTCCCGGAGATCTCGCAGAGAAGGTCAACCCTTACCTGCGCCCTCTGTACGATGCGCTGCACGACATGATGGATTTTGAAAAGGCGAGCGCCCTCATCCAGCGCGGTGCCATCGAAGTCGCCCCTCTGGCGTTCATGCGCGGCCGGACGCTCAACGACGCCTTCGTAATCCTGGACGAAGCGCAGAACACGACGTCCGAGCAGATGAAAATGTTTCTCACACGCCTGGGCCACGGGTCCAAGGCCGTCATCACCGGCGATATCACCCAGATCGACCTTCCCGACAACAAACTGTCGGGCCTGATCGAAGCGAAGGAACTGCTCGAGGGCATTCAAGGGATTCGCTTCGTATTCTTTTCAAACAAGGATGTCGTCAGGCACCGCCTGGTCCAGGATATTATCATGGCCTACGAACGGGCCGAAGAACATCGTAAATCCCCTTCCAGATCGAATTCGGACTCCTAAGAGCATCGGGAATGTATGGATAAGGAGAAACGGGAA
>JAJFUA010000425.1 GCA_021372635.1 Desulfobacteraceae bacterium
CGACGCGGCGCGTTCGGGGCAGGCGGGGGCTGGACATCATCAAGAGGCTTCAGCAGGAGAAGATCGTAGAAATCCGGATAGACCGCCAGGATTTTGAAAACCTCAACGAAGTCGATGCAAAGCTGGTGGCGCTTGCCCTGAGGCTGAATGCGAAGATCGTCACCAACGATTACAACCTCTCGAAGGTGGCCGAAGTCCAGGGCATCAAGATCCTCAACATCAACCAGCTGGCGAACGCCCTGAAGCCCGTCGTACTGCCGGGCGAGATCCTGCGCCTGCTCATCCTCAAGGAGGGCAAGGAACAGGGGCAGGGGATCGCCTACCTGGAAGACGGAACGATGGTCGTGGTGGAAAACGCCAGCAGGCACCTGGGGAAGGAGGTCGACGTTTCCGTGACCAGCATTCTCCAGACGACTGCGGGACGCCTGATCTTTACCACACTGAAGGAAAGCGACCACGGGAGGCACTGACACCGGGTTCGAGGACGAAGGCGGGCCAGGGGATTCGGCCGGGAAATCCGGTTCGGGACCCTGGCCCGTTTTGCTGCAGGCCAAAGGAACGTGCCGCGGGGAAGCCTCGGCCGGACGCCTTCGAGTTGGAATTGTGCCGCACTGGGAAAAGTGATGACAGCGGAGCGAGAGAGCGAAAAGAACGGCAAATCCGGGGCATCCCCGCCCGTTGCTTACGGCGGGGACTGCCTGATGGAAGACGAAGACGGGTATTTCTCCGGACTGTCGTGCACCATCCGAAACGATGGAGTCGACGAGCGCCTGGACACGTTTCTCGGCCGCCTCTGCCCCGACCGCTCCCGAAGCCACTTCAAGAAGCTGATCCAGGAAGGGCACGTACTCGTCAACGGCCGCCCGGTGAAGGCCTCCTACGAATTACGGTTCGGGGACCGCGTCTCGGTGACCGAACCCGTGGAAGAGGCGACCCCGGACCTGCTGACGCCTCAGCCCATGCCGCTGGATATCCTCTACGAAGACGAGGACATCCTGGTCGTCTCCAAGGCGCCCGGGATTGTGGTCCATCCCGGCGCCGGTCGTGAAGAGGGGACTCTCGTGCACGGAATGCTGGCCCACTGCCCGCGGCTGGCGTCTCAGGGGGCCCCCAGGCGGCCCGGTATCGTCCACCGGCTGGACCGCGACACTTCGGGCGCTCTTGTCGTCGCGAAGAGTGATCTGGCCTACCTGGACCTGATCGAGCAGTTCAAAGGGCATGAAGTGGAAAAGGAGTACCTCGCCCTTGTATACGGCCACATGCCGCAGCGGACGGGGGAAATCCGGACCCTTATAGACCGGCATCCCGCCGACCGCAAGAAGATGGCCGTCGTGGAGAACAGGGGACGCGAGGCAGTGTCCCGGTGGAAGGTGGAGAGGGAATGGCAGGAGCTTTCGCTCCTGAATGTGGCCATCGAAACCGGGAGAACGCACCAGATACGGGTGCATTGCAGTCACCTGCAGCACCCGGTCGTGGGGGATGAAACTTACGGAGGCGGGAAGCGCCGTGCGCGTTCCGTGAGATTTCCGGGCCTTCGGGACCTGCTGCTCCGGGTGGAAAGGCAGATGCTCCACGCCAGGCGGCTCTCGTTCCATCATCCGCGAACACATGAAGAACTGTCTTTCACCGCACCGCCACCCCCCGATTTTTCCGGGCTCCTCGAAGAAATCGAACGGCTGTTCCCCGCCGAATCCTCGTGAGATCCGGCGGGTCCCCGGCGAAGCACCGTCCCCTTACTGACTGACCTGCTTTTTCAGCTGCATCAGCTTGTCCAGGAACTCGCGCGTCACCGTGCTTTCCTTGTGCTCGACGACGTGCGGAGTGAGGGCGATGATGAGTTCCGTCCGGTTGGCCGTGTTGTCCGCGCTGGTCGTGAAGAGTGGACCGAGCACCGGAATATCCTGCAAAACCGGCAGCCCGCTCTTGTTTTTCTTGAGGTTGTTCAAGATGATCCCGCCGATGACGATGGTCGATCCGTTCTGGGCGAGAACCGTGGTCTTGATGTTGCGCTCCGAAAAACTGGGGGCGGTGCTGTTGTTCCCGACGGTGACGGCCTGCTTGTCCACGTCGCGAATGGTTTGTTCGAGTTCCAGGCGCACGAGTCCGCCGGCGTTGATGTGCGGGATCACGTTGAGAATGACGCCCGTCTCCTCGTATTGTATGGAGCTGACGACGGCGTCCGACGTCGTCCCGATGGCGGAGCCCACGGGAACCGGCGTGCGCCCGCCCACCGTTATGGATGCTTCCTTGTTGTCCGTGGCGAGGAGCGTCGGGTTGGAGAGAACGTTTACGTCCGTCTTTGTAGCGAGAAGCTGCAACAGGGTGGATATCTTCTGATTGACGCTTCCCCAGAAAAACGTCGGCCCGGCTGCGGACGCTATGGTGCTTGGCGATGCGAAAGTGGTGACGGGATTCTTGACGTTGAGGGAATCGGTGGAACCGGAAGTCTTTCCCGGCTGAATGGAGCCGCCCCCCGAGGAGGCATCGAACTGGCCCTGGTGCCCGAAGATTCCGATGTTCTGGAAGAACCAGTTCACCCCGTACTGCAGTTCCTTGGTCAGCCTCACCTCTGCGACAGTCACGTCGATCAGGACCGCCCGGGGTATGATGTCCAGGGTTTCCATGGTCTTCTTGATCTTCGAGTAGTCGGCTGCATTGGCCCGGATGACGACGGCGTTGTTCACCTCGTCCGCGATGATCACCACCTCCCCGGTGAGAGTCTGCCCCGCGCGGGGCATTCCGCCGGCAGCAGTTCGCCTCTGCTGGGTCGACGAGATGCCTCCCCGGCCGAAGCTGGACCCGGTGCCCCCGAGCGGGGTGCCGGTGCTTCCCGAACCGCTCCCGAGCGAGGAGGAGGAACTCATGCTGGAGGAAGATCCCAGGCCGGAGGAAGATCCGAAGGAACCGCCCGAGGACGATCCGAACGTGCTTCCGGAGGAACCGAACCCGCGCGATCCGAACGTTCCGGTTCGCTGGCTCGACTGGACGATCTGCTGCTGCGGCCGCGAGCCGGCTGTCTGGCCCGATATCCCGTAAACCGATGTGAGGATATCCGCTATATCCCTCGCGAGGCCGTTCTGAACGAAATAAACGTAGATCTGCTCACCGGTTTCCTTGCTGTGTACGTCCAGGGCCGTCAGCCAGTACTTTGCGGTTTTCATCAGTTCCGGGTTTTGCGCCAGGACGAGAACCCCGCCGAAATTGAGGAGCGGGATGAAGGCGAGGCCGTTTTTGATGGTGCTGTCCTTGAAGACGTTCAGCTTGTTCATCAGGGTTTCCATGCTCTGAACGGCTTCCTGGGGGGAAATGGCCTGGACGGGAATGATCTCCATGCTCACTTCCTGGAGAATGTTGACGTCCAGGGCCTTGAGCACGTCCACCATGGTGCGGGCGTTGTCGGTGTCCTCGACGAAGATCACGCTGTTCGTGAGGGTGTCCGAGGTGATGGGCCTGCCGGGAGTGAGAAAGAACCGGATGGTGTTGATGGCCTGCTTGACGTCCAGGAACCGGAGACGATAGATGACGATGACCGGCTTCGAGCCGTTCTTGCCATCCTGGAGCGTGATGGAATCGGCAATGGGAAGACTGCTGCTCGCGCTCTTCTGGGCGGGCTGGATGCTGTAGATGCCTTTACGCGGCGTGATGGAAATGTTGTTGGCCGCATAGGCCCTGGTGATCATCTGGAAGAGTTCGTCACGGGTGAAATCGCCTTCTATGTAGAGGCTGATGCGACCCTGAACGGTGGGGTCGAGCACGTAATTGAGCTTCAGGTAGTCGCCGAAAATCTGGCCGGTGACTTCGGCCGCGTCGGCCTTGTCGAAGTTCAGCACCACCCTTTGTTTATCTTTCTCCGGAAAAGGGGATTTCTCCTGCCTGGCCTGTGAAGGAGGCGCCAGAAGACCGGTGGGAAGCCTTCCCTGAAGGCTGGGAAGCACGGGTTTCGATGCGGTTTCCCCGGAGGGCGTGCTGGCGGGTTTTGTAATCTTCTCGTCGGGACCTGCGGTCTCCGCCTGGGAGGCCGGGTCCATGGCGGAGGTGCCCTGGGCAGCCTGCACGGGGTTGGGAGGGGGGTAGGCCTGGGAGCGGGAGCGGGTATCCTGCCGTAGTTCTCCGTAGGTGCTGCAAGCTGCAAGTATGACGGCCAGTGAGAAAAACAGTATGGCCTGACGCATCTTCATTGTTAAGCCCCTTCTGGTTCAATCCAGTCACAACGAATCGAAGAAAGAATTCTCGATCGGCCATCCGGAAATGGGTCCGGAGAACTCGAGGAAGCCCGAAAAACGATGCATCAGGTGCACCCCCCCCCTTGGTCCGATCCTGACTTGTCTATCCGTAACACTCAGTAATGCACAGACCCTGCAAAGCAGCTTTACCCTGCCCCTAAGACTTCTCCCCCTTTTCCATCAGTGCGGCAATCACGATATTTACGACCAGGTCCGGTCCTCCCTTTCGCTGGATCTTCTGTATGTTGATCTCCTGAACGAGTACGGTGGTCTGAAAGTTCTTGAGACGGTCCAGAAAGAGCTTGAGTCCCCCGATGGTCGTCATGAAATTGAAACGCAGATGAACTTCCTGATAAAGCCCATATTCCTTGCTGGCAAGTACCTGGTAAGTTTTCATGTCCAATTTTTCTGCGCTCTTCGACGACAGGGATTCGCTGAGCGAGGCGGCGAGCTGATAGGGGTCGTTGCCCCGGAAGAGCCGCTTCTGCATAGTTTCCATTTCCTGTTGCTGCTTTACCAGGTTTTCCCGGATGCTCTGCGCTTTGTCGAGCTTTTCCTTGTATTTTTGGACCAGTTCGTTTTGCTGCTTCACTTTGAGCGCGATTTCTTCCTGCTGCGCCATCAAGGGGGCGAGCCAGAGAAAGTGAACCAGGAGAAGGCAGACGATCGCGACGCCGACGGCGGCGAAAGTGATTCGCTGCTTTTTCATTTCCGCCCAGGTGGGCTTTTCCAGTTTCATCTGCATGATCCGCCCTTTTTCCTAGTCTCCCGCCTGGACCGGTTCTTCTTCCGGCGGCATATCTTCGGGGGGGGACTCCTCGTCGGAAGCCGCCTCGTCCTCTGTGGCCTGGTCAACGGAAGGCGGCACGGGCGATTCCGCTTCCAGGTTCTTCTCCTCTGCGCCCTTCTCTTCCGCTTCTTCCTCTTTTGCGACCCCCAGCGTTTCGAAGCTCTTTTTCAGCTTCTCGACATCCACCTGCATCTGGACGTTGAACCGCTCCTGGTCCGAATTCGGGTTCCGCGTGACCGGGGAAGCGAACCGGACGTCGCTGAACCCCTCCACCTTGGTCAGCTCCGACAGATACCGGATGGCGGATTTGCTGTCCCCGCGAAGCACAAGCTGATCTTTCCTGAGGGAAAGGTAATTCAGTGAGGTGTCTTCGGGGGTCATCATCGTGAGCATGATGAGGATATCCCGGAGCGGGTAGCCGGCCCGGGTGAACTCCGTGATGGTCTTGCGGTCCTCCTGAAACTTTGAGACTTTGGTCTGCAGCTGTTCGATGGGTTTCCATTGCGTGTCGAGCTGCTGGATCTGCTTCCTGATGATGCGGCTTTGCTCCCGTTCACGAGCCAGGGAATAACTCTGGAAAGCTGCGAAAGCCGAATATAATCCGAATAAAACGAGCATGGCCCAGGCGACGCGTGGTACCTTCCAGGGCTTGAGGAGGAGTTCTGCGTCGAATGTCTGGATCTGGTCCTGCTCCAGAAGATACTTGACCCACTGCGTGAGGATGGATTCCTCGGGGACGTGTATGCGGAGCGGCAAACCATCCTCTTTCCAGTCGTTTCCGAAGTCCGCGGCTTCGGCGCATTCGCTGCTGGTGCACAGGAGGTGCATGTGCAGAGTGCCCTGGCATTCGCCGTCGTCGATGCAATAAAGGTTTTCGCGAAAGAGCCTCAGATGATCCTTCTGTCTCCCGATGACCATGGTATCCAGCAACCGGTCGTTGTAAAACCTGTGGATTTCCATGTGATTGGAGTCGATGACGCGCGCGATGATTTCCAGCGGGAGGTGGTCTTCCTCGACCGGGAGAGAAGACAGGAAGGACTTGTAAACCAGGGCGCTGGGGATGACTGTGAAGCTTTGAAAAGCCTCCGCGCTCAGAACCTGGTGGAATTTCTCGTATACCTCCGCCTGCAGGGAGAAAATCGGTACGGAGAGGTGCTGATCCAACGGTGTGGCGGGGCCGAAAAAATGGACCGACCGGTCCTGCTCGTGGAAGATGTTCTCCTGCCAGTCGAAGTGCAGCGCCTCTTCAAGCTGTTCCCGGAGGGCGATGGGGTAATGTTCGCGGTGAAAACTGTAAAGGGTTCGGGGAAGGAAAAGGAGCAGTGCGGTTCCCTTGTGACCTCGGGATTTCAAGCTGAGCCGCTCCAGCCCTTCGTATACGGTTTCGCCTCCCGGCAGGGTGATCTGTTCGCTCTCTTCGAGCTGCCAGGTGCGCCAATGCCTGTGCGCGTGGAGCACTTCGATTTGCCCGGGTTCCACATATACGGCAAGCAGGTGCCTGGGGCGATGCCTGATCAGGTCCTTCAGCATTCTCTTCTACTTCCAGCCTTCCGTGAAAGGGTTAAAGAATCCTGCGATACAGCACTTCGTAGCCGCTATCGGTTTCCGGGGCCAGGCGGACAACAAGCCAAAGAACGACAGGGGAGGCATCGCCGGCGGTCTTCCCGCAGGAAAGAATCCGGTATACTCCCGAATTCCGCCAAGGAACCGTTTTCCTTTGCACTTCCCTTTCAAGACCCTCTTCCTTCAGCAAACTATTTTTACCATAAACCGTACAGAGCTGAAACAAGGAATCTTGTCCGGGCATCCATGGCTGCTGAACGATCCCGGATTCGTTTTCGGCCGCGTCGCCCCGCTTCATGCCGTATCCGAAGAACATCCGGTGCGTCACTCCGGGGATGAGAAGCAGTTGATCGAGGCTGAGGAGCGGGCCGTTGAACGGCCCGTAGTGCAGGCCCAGCCTGGCATAGCCTTCCTTTTCCAGACCGTGGCTTCGGATAAGGTCGTCCCTGTCGATGAAATCGGCGATCGCGTCGGCAAGGTTTTCAGCCGCGGGGCCTTCCACTCCGGTTCTCTCGAGCACCGCCTTGATCTGCTGTGGATTTGCGATGTTGATGTTCACCTTGGTCTGCTCGTCTTCGACGATCACCACTGCCTGTCCCGTGAGAAAGTTTACCACCCGGGGCGTCCCGTCGGGCTGCCAGTGGTCCTCGGCGGCCTCGTCCAGGCCCGCTACGCTCGTTTGCCCCATCCTCGCGATGGCCTCGAAAGAGCCGCCGATGGCCAGGTGCAGCGACTGGGACCTCCGCATGATGTGCGCCTGCTCCTCGCCCCGGAGGCGGACGCCCGAGCTGATCTGAAGGGCGAACCACATGATCAGGGCGCAAATCCAGAGAACGGCGATGATGATCACGCCCTTTTCGGAACGAAGAGGGTTGCACGGGCCGCTCCTGCCCGTATCGGTGCTTCGATCGCGCCGGACCGCCATGCTACGATCCTTTCTTCTTCTGGTGCTGCTTGAGCCCCGGAGCCTGGAGCATCCCGGGCAGCTTCGGCATGGACCGGGAGAACAGGCAATTGGGGATGAGAAACGTAGAATAAGGAGCGCTTCCGTCTCCCGTCACCCAGTTGACCACCACGGACTTCGGAATCGAGAGGAGGTCCGACCATGCCCCTCCGACGGCGCCCTTTTCCTCGCCCGCATAAGTGAGTTCGAAATTCGCAACGTCGACGGCATGGAACCTCAGTCCGCTTTTTTCGGCTTTTCGCGGCTCCATTTGAAGGAATTCCGTTACGGATTCAGAGTGGTAGGGATCTGCCGGTATTTCGGCGTAGTAGAGTTTCTTCTCCTCCGGGAAAAACACATACCGCGCGATTACCGGCGCCCCCCTGGTGATGGCCCTGACGGAGTGGTCCGTGCAAAACGCGAGGGAGCGTTCGTCTCCCTCGAAGAAGATTCCCTTCTGTCCATCGATGGTCACGGGCATGGGATCGAAACAGGCGAGCTGAAGTTTCAGCAGTTGGATCAGGGCCGGCATATCACTGTAGGTGCGGTTCTGCTCGCGCTCCCAGGAACGAAGCGTAAAGCTGAGGCAGATCGCCATGATGCCGATGACCAGCGAAGAGATGAAGGTGGCCAGCACCAGTTCGATAAGCGTAAAGCCGGAGCGGTCGTGCAGGATGTTCATTCCCCTTCCCGCCGCCGCACCGCTTTTCCTGATGGGATTCGGTCGGTTCAACGTCCGGTCTCCTCGGGAATCAGAATGCTGAATTCCAAAACCTCGCCTCTGTACCGCAAAAGCACTCGATGGAGTTGCCCCATCCGGTTCTTCACACCTCCGCTCCCGGGCAGTTGCACCTGTGTGAGCGCAATTTCAACCCGTGGGCTGCCTGCGGCGTTTCCCAATACCAGTTGCCCCTCCCCGGCCTTGTGCGGGTCCGCGAGGATTTCCTGGGCCGCCGCCTCCAGGATCGGCTGAACCATGCTCTTGTCTTTCAACCGGTGACTGTAATGGAGCGCGGAGGAAATGAGGCCCATGACGCCGCCGATGACGACCACGCCGATTACGAGGGCCACGATGACTTCCAGCAGAGTGAAGCCGCCCTGAGATCGCTTCCCGTGCGTCGCGCCGGCGCTCATCTTGGATCCACGGCTGTCAGCCGGACGGAGCTGAAAAGAGGGTGGAGGGAGATGCGAAAGGCCCGCTGCCGGTCGAACTCGATTTCGATGTCGTTCCCGATCAGGCTCCCGTCCGGAAAGAAAAGAATCATCCTGTCGTTCGTTTCGGGATCGACTTCCAGGTTGTCCGCGTAGATATCCACGTTCGGAGGGATCGCGTATCTCATCGGCAGTTGAATGTCGTAGGTCTTGTCGGCGCCGCTGATACGGAAGGCGACGATTTCCCCTGTGTTCATGGCGCGCACGTGAGCGCGTTTGAGGGTCCGGGTGAATTCCTGGAGAAACTCACGGTCCTCCATGCGCCTGATGCCGGCCCCGATGCGCGGGGCAAGCGTAGCCGCGGCGATCGACATGATGATCAACACGATGATCAGTTCGAATATGGTGAAGCCCGATGCATTCCTGTGAGGCGATGCCGCCATGCCGTTTCTTTTCATGCTGATGGTTGAAGGCTTCCCGGCACTCGGAACCCGGTGGCCCGGAACCGCTAAAACTGTATTTCGTTGATGCCGAATATGGCCGTGAACATGCTCAGAACCATCACGGCCATGACCAGGCCCGTGCCGATGATGATCACCGGTTCCAGCAGGGCCATGAACCGCTGCAGGCTCCTGTTCAGTTCCTTGTCGAAAAAGTCTCCCAGGCTCAGCAGTCCCTCGCCCAGGTTCCCCTGCTCCTCGGAGATGCGCAGCATGGTTCCGACCCGGGGAGGGAAAGCGGACGAGGACCTGAAAAAGTTGCTCATGGAATGCCCCGCCTTGATCTCCCTGTGCAGCGGGCCGACCGCCTGCTTCAGTACGGTGTTCGTGAGCAGTTCCTCTCCCAGGCTGATGGCGCGAAGCAGGGGAACGCCCGACTGGATCATGGTGCCCATGGTGCGGCAGAAACGGGTCAATTCGCTGTGCAGGACCAGGTAGCGCGAGAATGGAAAATAGAACAGGAGGCGGTCGATGACGCGGCGGACCGGCGGCTTCCGGTAGAGATAGCGGCCGCCGTAGAACCCCACGCCGAGAAGCACGGGAATGATCCAGCCGTACTCCTCCAGGAAAAGACCGACCTGGAGCATGATGTTGGTCAGGAAAGGCACTTTCTGATTCAGATCGTGAAAGATCTGGGCAAACTTCGGGATGACGTAAACCATGAGCACGACCATCGAAATGAGGCTGGTGACCAAAAGGATGCAAGGATAGATCATGGAGGAGACGAGCGCCTGCCGGAATGCCTGCCGCTGCTCCATGTAAAAGGCGAAACGTTTCAGGATGGGACCGAGCGTACCGCTGGCTTCGCCCGCGCGGACCATATGGTCCGACAGGTTTCCGAATATGTCGCCGTACTTGGCGATGGCGCTCGACAGGTCGCTTCCGCCCTGCACCTCCTCGAGGAGTCCCTGCACCACCCGCTGGAAAACCTTGTGTGTCTGGTTGGTACTGATGAGCGCCAGGGCGCGGTCCACGGGCAGGCCGGCCAGGAGCAGGTCCGAAAGGTCATAGAAAAAACGGATGATGTGCTCCTGGGGAACCCGCCTGGGCGAGCGGTTTTTCACCGGCTTTACACGGGTGGGGTAAAGCCTGCCGGACTTGAGCTTCCGGACGGCTTCCAGTTCGGAGGCCGCCTCCAGCACTCCCCGCTGGATCTCTCCGCGTGCGTCACGCGCCTGGTATTGAAAATAGGCCATTCTCTGGGTTCATCCGTTCGATTGGTCGAAGTTGAGAGTCCAAAGCCGAAAATCCGCCGGCACGGCGGAATCCGGGAACACTCCTGCCTGAAACACCCGCGCCTCCGGCGTTCAGGAAAGACTGGTAACCCGAAGCACCTCCGAAAGAGTGGTGATCCCGTCGAGGGCTTTCCTATAGCCCTGGTACAGGAGAGGACGGTACCCCTGTGCAAAAGCGGTCTGAGCGATGTTGCCCGCGCTCTTGCCGGCAACGATGTCGGATCGCACCGCTTCGCTCACCGGCAGGACTTCGTAGATGCCCTGCCGTCCCCGGTAGCCGGTTTGGCTGCACTTGTCGCATCCCCTGTTGTGATAGAGCGTGACGGAGTCGGGAAGATCGGTGAGCACTTCCCGAAGACGGATTCTGTCCGCCTCGCGGGCTTCGTAAGGTTCCCGGCAATGGGGGCACAACACCCGCACAAGCCGCTGTGCGAGGATGGCCAGGAGCGAGTCGGCCATGAGGAACGATTCGATGCCGATGTCCCGAAGGCGGGTTACGGCGCCAGGAGCGTCGTTGGTGTGCAGGGTGGAAAGGACGAGATGGCCGGTGAGGGCGGATTCTATGGCGATGTCCGCGGTTTCCTTGTCGCGGATTTCGCCGATCAGCAGCACGTCCGGGTCCTGGCGCACGAGAGAGCGCAGGGCGTTGGCGAAGGTCAGGTCGATCTGGGGCTTCACCTGGATCTGGTTGATCCCGTTGATCTGGTATTCGACCGGGTCTTCCACCGTGAGGATCTTTCGCGTTACGGAGTTCAGCTTCTTGAGCACTCCGTAGAGCGTTGTGGTTTTGCCGGAACCGGTGGGGCCGGTGACGAGGATCATGCCGAAGGGCCGTTCGATGAGTTCCAGTAAGTACGCCAACTGCTCCGGGTCCATGCCCAGCGTGGCGAGATTGTACTCCACGGCTTCCTGGGCGAGAAGCCGCAGCACGATGCTCTCGCCGTATATCGTGGGGACAGTTGAAACGCGTATGTCGACTTCGCGGTTTCCGAACCTGAGTTTGATCTTCCCGTCCTGGGGCAGTCGGCGTTCGGCGATGTTCAGGTTGGCCATGAGTTTCAGGCGGCTGATGATCGCAGCCTGCATGGTTTTGGGCGGCTGGTCGAGGTCGAACAGTACTCCGTCGACGCGGACCCGGACCTGAAAGGAGCGCTCGAACGGTTCGAAATGAATGTCGGAGGCGCGCATGTCCAGGGCCCTGGAAATCAGCACGTTCACAAGACGCACGATCGGGGCTTCCTGGGCCAGTCCCCTCAGGTGTTCGAGGTCTTCTTCGAAGCCGTTCTGCAGGATGCCGTCGCCTTCTTTCGAAAGCGCTTCGGCTTCCCTGGCCGCTTCCCCGTACAACCTGTCGATGGCGGTTCGGATTTCCTCCCGCTGCCCGAGGCAGAGGCTCACTTCCATGTCGGCGAAATAACTGCCGATGGTGTTGAGCAGGGGAAGATTGAACGGGTTGTTGACCACAACGCGCACGCGGCCGCTTTCTATGTGTATGGGCAGGATCGAGTGCTTGCGCAGGAAAGACATGGAGACGCCTTCGAGCAGAACGGGCTTTTCGGGGTAGTCCTCGCGCTCCAGCAGGGGCAGCCCGGTGCTTTCAGAAATAACCCGGAGCACCCGGTGCTCGTCCGTTATCGTTATCTGCTCGAACGCCTCCAGGAGAGGCAGGCCTTCTATGAAATATGAGGTTCTCAGTTGTCGGACATGGTCTTCGGGAAGGTTGAACTCCTTCTGGAACAGGTCGAGAAGGGTTTCGGACTGGCCCATATGCACTCCTGCCTGGAAAAGTAGGTTCAGATCTCGCAGGATACTTAACAAATCCGGTTAGAAAAGTAAATCGCCGCACTTTCGCCATACTTCCCGCAGGGATTCCGCCTCCAGCCGGGCAGCGGACGGATTCGGCGGCGGCCCCGGCCGCCGCCGGGCCTTCCCCTAGAGGACCTTGACGGTGTTGAGCCATCCGGGGCTGTCCTTGACGGCCTCGTCGATGGCACCCTGGGACCCGAGCACTTTCACGATTCCCTCGTCGGCAAATCGCTCGAGTACCTGCGAAAAGGCCCTGAAGTCGCTCGCCGTGGTTGCCAGGACCTGGTCGCGCATCAACTGGCGGGCTTCGTCCGTATCTCCGCTGAGGTAGCGCAGCAGTGACACGTAGCCCCTGGCATCGGGCAGGAGGTAGGCGTCTATGGAGCCGATGGCACCGATGACGGCTTTGGCGATCTCGTCGTCGGAGAGTTCCGCGCTACGGAGGAATTTCGACGTGCCGTCGAAATTGTCCAGGGTTTTCCTCAGGTTGGGGTCCCGGTAGGAGACGAAGGTCATGATGCCCGAGAGCCGGTCGAAGAGGCAGAACGCGCCGTAGGCTCCCCCCTGCACGCGGATTTTGTCCCAGAGCCAGGAATTGCGCAGATAGCCCGAGATGACCTGGGCGGAGCCGTGATAGACGTAGCCGAGATCGTAAAGGTTGCCGCCCTTGCCGACGAAATTGACCTGCGAAGGGACGGACAATCCCTCGAATGTCTGCGGGAGTTCCGGCCGCCACTCGGGGGCCGAACGGGGAAGGCAGGGCAGTGCCCGGATGAATTCGGCCGCATGCGGTTCGAGGCGCGACCACGAGGCTTCGTCCAGAGTGATGTTCAACAGCATGGCTTCCCGGTTGATGAGGGTTCGACGCACTTCCTCCATGTCGGCCAGCACGTCGTTCCAGTTTGAATCGACGTCCGCCGCCAGCTTCCGGACGAACTGGAGGTAACTGACGCCGCTCATCTGTTCCGCCACCCAATCGGCCTCGCAGAACTGGGCCCGCAGCCGCTGGTTGACCGTCAGGTGCCCGTTCGGGACGAGCTTCTGTTCCTGCCTCGCCTTCTCTTCGTAGACCAGCTGGCGGAACCTGTCTCGGTTGTCCAGACGCATCCCGAGAAGGACATCGCGCAGGATGGCGAGGAAGTCTTCCGTTAGGCCGCTCATGCTCTTCCCGCGCAGGAACAGCCATTCCGCCCCCCTGGTGGAACCGGCCATGGAGGAGGTGAAGAACTCAGGGCGTATGCCGCCCGTTTTCCGGCTGATTCGCTGGGAAAGAGCGACGAAATCTTCTTCATGGGTACCCATCTCGACCAGGGATCGGCCGAAGAGCGGAACGCAAGGCAGAAGCCGCTGCGGGAGGGTGTGCAGATCGAATCCAACGTCCAGGTAGGTGATTCCGTTCGTGAAAATGTCGTGGTAGAGGATCCGCATGGAGTCCATGTCGGTCACGGCCAGGGGAATGGCCTTGTTCCTCCTGTCGAGGTCCGAAAGGCTGAGAGTGGGGATGGTCCTGAGGGCCTCCGGTGAGTCGGGGGTTTCCTGCAAACGGCGCAGTTTAAGGGTATTTTCGACCACTTTGCGGAGTTCTTCTTCGTTCATCCCTTCACGGATTTTTGCCAGGCGCTCTCTCTCTTCCTCTTCCGTTTTTACGGCGAGATGGGGATCGGGCTCAAGAACGACCGTGGTGCGATGGGGGTTGTCGAGGAAGAAGTGCCGGATCATCGCCTGGAACAGCGACGGGTCGGCGGTGAGACTGGACTTGAAGGCGGAGAGCGGCGCTTCGAAGGCGAGCAGGGACATGGGATCGGCGTCGTAGAGCCATGTCGTCAACGCGCGCAGCATCAGTACCAGCCCCCGCGGATAGCTCCCGGTGTTGTTCTCGCGCAGACGGAACTCGATCGTGTTGACGGCCGCCTCCACCGTTTGCGGGTCGATGCCGCCGTCGGCGAGGGAACCCAGCGTATCGAGGATGATCGATTCGACGCGGTCGGCGTTCGCGGTGTCGATCCCCTTGAGGCCGGTCGAAAAGTACATCTGCCGCAATTCGTTTTCGAGACCGTTTCCGGCGAGTCCCTCACCCAGGCCTGAGTCGATCAGCGCTTTGCGCAGCGGCGAACCCGGCATGCCGATCAGGATGTATTGGAGCACCTGCAGGGCAAGATTCCTCTCCGGGTCGGTCGTTTCGGAGAGGAGCCAGTTGACGGTGACCATCCCCCTGGGGCTTGCGGAAGGATCTTCGGAGGCATCTCCTGCGGCAAACGGGCGCACGAACCGCCTGGGACTGCTGAAAACCGGCTGCAGTTGCACGGAGGATTCCACCTCTTGCCGGTCGAAGTCCTTGATGTATTCGTGAACGATCTGCAGCCGGCGTTCGGGGTCGTCGTCGCCGTAGAAGTAGAACCGTGCGTTGGACGGGTGGTAATAGCGGGTGTGGAAAGCCTTGAACTCCTCGAAGGTGAGAGAGGGGATCTGTACGGGGTCTCCCCCGGAATCCAGCCCGTAGGTGATGTCGGGAAAAATGGAATGCTGGGAATATTCAGAAAGGACATTGTCGGGCGACGAATAGGCCCCTTTCATCTCGTTGAAGACGACGCCCTTGTAGGTGAGCGGCCTGCCGACGCTCTCCAGTTCCAGGTGCCAGCCCTCCTGCTGAAACACGAAGGGGGTGATGCGAGGATAGAACACGGCATCGAGATAGACGTCCACGAGGTTGTAAAAGTCTTTCAGGTTTTGGCTCGCAACGGGGTAGCAAGTCTTGTCGGGATAGGTGAACGCGTTGAGGAAGGTTTTCAGAGAGCCTTTCAACAGTTCCACGAAAGGTTCCTTGACCGGGTATTTACGGGAACCGCACAAAACGGAGTGTTCCAGGATGTGGGCGACCCCCGTGGAATCCTTCGGGGGACTGCGGAAAATCGCCCCGAAAACCTTGTTCTCGTCGTTATTGGAAAGCGAAAGCACCTCTGCCCCGGTGCGGACGTGCCGGTACAGACGGGCGCGGGTTTTCAGCTCCGCTATGTCTTGATCTTGCAGCAGTTCGAATTCACTCGTCATCACTGTCCTTTCCTGTGGATCTGCTCGAGTGTATGATGATCGCCCCGGGGTATACGGGGTATATGCGTTCGGTTCGGCGTCTGCGGACCGGATGCCCGCGGGACCTCGACCGGTCTGCCCGGCGGCGCGTCCCGCAAAAGCGGTCGCCCCCCGGGCGCGGGGCCACCCGGATTTTGCGGCCGTCGTATAAATTAAGTCATCTCTTACCCCGATTCCACTTCTTTCGTTCAACCGGGAACAATCCTTCCGGATATGTTTCCATTGCTCCGGGTTCACGGCGATCTTATCATAGACTTTGACTTTTTCCCGAAATCCCGGCTGCGCCGCGCCTTTGAGGCGAGTCGAAAGGAGGATTGGATGAAAGTCGTTTTCCTGGGAGTTGGGGAGGCCTTCGACGAGAATCTGGCCAATACCTCGATCTGGGTGCGCACGAAGGGAAAGAACGGCACGGGCTCCGTTTTGCTGGACTGCGGCTTTACGGCCCCTTCGGTCTACTGGCGGCAGGATGTGGACAAGGAAGAACTGGACGCCGTATGGATTTCCCACTTCCATGGGGACCATTTCTTCGGCGTTCCGCCATTGCTGCTGAAATTCTGGGAAATGAAGCGAAAGAAGCCCCTGATGTTCATCGGCCAGACCCGCGTGGAAGAAATCGTCCGTCAAGCGATGAACCTGGCCTATCCGAATTTCCTGGACAAGCTCGGCTTTCCGCTGGAGTTCGTTCCGGTGAACGTGAACCAGTCCATCGAATGCGTGGGGTTTACATGGAGCTTCGCGGAGAGCGGCCACGGACAGCGGAACCTGGCCCTGCGCCTGGATGACGATAAACGGACGCTTTTCTACAGTGGAGACGGTCTGCCGACTGCGGACACTCTTGCCCTGGCTCGCGGATGCACCCTGATCGTTCACGAGGCGTTCACGCTGGAAGAAGCCGTCGCAGGGCACGGCACGGTCCGCCGCTGCCTCGATTTTGCACGGCAGGCCGGGGCCTCGTTCCTGGCGCTCGTGCATCTGCAGCGGGACGAACGGCAGAAGCGCCGCGAGGAGATACTGAATGCTCTGAACGAGGCTTCGAATTTCCTCGCACTGTTGCCGGAACCCGGCGACGTACTGGAAATCTGATCGAGAGACGAGAGGAGTGGAGCATGGCAAAGCTGTTGTTCTTGATGTCCAAGGGATTCGAAAAGTCGGGAGGCGCGGCACGGGCGATGCAATTCGCCGCGATGGCGGCCGAAGCGGGCAATCACGTCGAAGTGTTCCTGATCGACGATGCCATCGTGTGGGCGCAGGTGGGCATGGCGGAAGGTATCCGGACGTCGACCGGCGAAGACATGGAAGAACTGCTGGAAAGGCTGGTGGCGAGGAAGTCTCCGATCCACGTCTGCAAGGCGTGCATCGAAAGGCGCATGGTTTCGCCGGACGAACTCATCGGCGGATCGCAGGTTTCCACGAGTACCTTGCTGGTGGAGAGAATGGGCGACCCGGAATTCAAGGTGCTCACGTTTTAGGTGCGTGCCCGAAGTGCCTGCACTCATCCGGTGCGGAAGAGAGGGGCGGAAGAAGAGCCCGGGCGGACCGCGGAAATGAGTCTCACAGCCGGAGAGCCCCACGGGTGACGGCTCAGGGGGGGCCGGCTCATGATTTCCCTTCCCTGCGCATGCTCACGCAAAACGCATAGCGGTCCGCGCGATAGATGCTGGTAAGATATTCCAACGGCCGGTGCTGCGGGTCCCAGGTAATCCGTTCGGCTGCCAGTACCGCCGTGCCGGGGGCGATTCCAAGGGTTTTGGCGTCGGCCCTGGAGGGCATCGCCGCCGTAATCTTCTGCTCCGCCCTGTGCAGCATAATACCCGAGGATTCCAGGACGTCGTATATCGTCACGCTGTTCAGGTCGCAGCCGGTGAGCTGCCGGCCGATCTCCACCGGGTAATGGCTTCGTTCGATCGCAACGGCCTTATCGTCGGCGAAGCGCAGCCTCTCTACATAGTAATACTCGCTCACGCCCAGGATCCCCGCGATGCGCGGGTTTTTCCGGACGCCGTGCCGCAGCAGCCTGACCCCCGGCTTCATGCCCATGCTCTCGATGGTTTCCTTGAAGCTTCTCAGGGTTCCGAGCCATTCGTCCACGCGGGGGGAGGAAACGAACGTGCCCTTGCCGTGGATCTTTTCGAGCACCCCTTCGTGGACGAGGGCGGAAACGGCTTCGCGAACGGTCGTGCGGCTCACCGCAAACGCCTCCATCAATTCTTTCTCGCTGGGAATGCGTTCCGGATACTTGCCCTTTCGTATGACCCTCATGAGGGTTTCCTTGAGTTGAACGTGCAATGGAACGGGGCTGGTCGCATCCAGGGGCATGACGGGTTCCTGCTGCAAGGGGTTGAATTTCCAGGCCGGAAGGATCTTCCGGCCGCATCCGGGCAGATACCGGCTTGTACCCTTCGCGCTTTCCTTTGTCAATGTCTTTTGGATGTTGCCGAGTGGCG
>JAJFUA010000234.1 GCA_021372635.1 Desulfobacteraceae bacterium
CCATTCAGCTTCACGGCGGGATCGGCTACATCAAGGGAACCAAGGTGGAACGCCTCTACCGGGATGCCAAGATCACCGAGATTTATGAAGGCACCTCGGAGGTCATGAGGATGGTCATTTCCGGCAACCTGCTCCGCTGAATGAGAGCCACAAGAATGATGAACATAGTCGCGTGCTTCAAATGGGTGATCGACGAGGCCGACATCCGGGTCGATGCGGCCTCGCGCAAACTGATCCTGGACCGTGCGGGCCATAAGATAAACGCCTATGACCGCAACGCCATCGAGGAGGCGGTCCGCCTGAAGGAACTGCACGGCGGGACCGTCGCGGCCCTCACCGTGGCTCCGCCCACCTCGAAGGCGTGCCTCAAGGACACCCTGTCGCGAGGTCCGGACACGGTCTATTTCGCGAACGATCCCGCGTTCGTCGACCTCGCTCCGCGGCAGAGCGCGACGCTGCTCGCCGCGGCAATCAGGACGGGGATCGCGTTCGACCTCATCGTCTGCGGCGAGGGTTCGAGCGATCTCTATAGCCAGCAGGTCGGGCCGGCTCTCGCCGAGCTGCTCGAAATTCCCTGCGTGACCTACGTGAACAGGCTGAGTTTTTCCGGCGGGGAGATCGTTGCGGACCGCAAGCTCGACGACGGCGTGGAAACCGTCTCCGTAAAGCTTCCCGCTCTCGTAACGATCCTGCCGGATATCAACTCTCCCAGGATTCCCACGCTGAAACAGATTCTCGCGGCTGCGAAGAAACCGGTCCACGACCTCACCATCGATGCTCTCGGGCCGGTCTGCCCGGGATGCCTGCAGACCGACCGTCTGCAGGCCGCGACGATGGACCGGAAGAAGATGCGGTTCGCGGCCGATGCCGCGGGCATCCGATCGGTGGTGGACGCATTGATCAGGGACGGCGTGCTGGCTTAAGGAGTGAGCTGCCATGAGCGGAATTTGGGTTTTTGCCGAGGACCTGGAACAGTCGAAGGAACTTCTCGGCGGGGGAAGGGAACTGGCCGGGAAAATGGGGACAACGCTCGCCGCGTTTGCACGGGATGGGGATCTTGCCCGGGAGTGCATCCGCTGCGGGGCGGACGAGGTCTTCCTGCTGCCCCGGCTGACGCCGGACCAGCCTCTCGAGGCATATGTCCCGGTCCTGTACGAGGCGGCCCGTAGGGAAGACCCCGACGTGTTCCTGATCGCGGCCACGCCCAGGGGCAAGGAAATCGCCGCAAGGCTTGCCGTCAGGCTTGACACTGGGCTTTGCAGCGGGTGCACGGGCATCGGGCTGGACGGAGGCGGAGGAGTTCCGGAAATGGAGAGGATGGCCTACGGGGGGGCTGCGATCCAGCAGGTCCGCTGCACGACGCGCCCGGCGATGGCCACCGTTCCTCTGCGCACGTTCGAGCCGGCCGCGCCGGAAGAGGGCAGGCAGGGAAAGATCACGGAACTGGAGATTTCCCCCTGCTCCGCGGTCAGGGTAATCGGCAGAGCGCCCAGGCAACGCGGTTCGGTGGATCTCGCCGCTGCGAAAATCATCGTCTGCGTCGGCCGGGGCTTCGAAAAACGCGAAGATATTCAACTGGCAAGGGGGCTGGCCGACGTCCTCGGCGGCGAAGTGGGCTGCTCCAGGCCGGTGGCCGAGGAACTGAACTGGATGCCGGAGGAGTTGTATCTCGGGATTTCGGGCAAGAAGGCAAAGCCCGAACTCTATATCGGCCTCGGGGTGTCCGGGCAGATTCAGCACGTCACCGGCATACGGGACAGCCGGGTGATCTTTGCCGTCAACCGGGACGAGAACGCGCCGATTTTCGAGGCGGCGGACTACGGGATCGTCGGGGATCTCTACCAGGTCGTACCGAAGCTGGTAGAGGAACTCAAAGCGGCCCTAAAGATGTGATGGTGGGAATATGTCCGAAGACAGGTTCACCGCAATCGTCGTCGGTGCCGGCCCGGCGGGAAGCACCGCCGCACTCCTGCTCGCGCGGGAAGGCCACGAAGTGCTCCTCATCGAGCGAGGGGCGGCGCCGGGTTCCAAGAACATGTTCGGTGGAAGGATGTACGCTCACGCGCTCAACCGGGTCATGCCGGGGTTCTGGGAGGAGGCGCCCGTGGAGCGCCCGGTTGCCAGGGAGATCATCACTTTTCTAGCCGGGGAGCGCAGTACGTCGGTCGTCTGCCAGGATATGGAGTGGGTGAAGCCTCCGGTTCATTCCTTTACGCTTCTTCGGGCCGAATTCGACGCGTGGCTCGCCGCCAAAGCCGAAGAGGCCGGTGCCATGCTGGTCTGCAACATCTGCGTCGATGACGTCCTGAAGGAAAACGGCCGGGTTGTGGGCATTCGCGCGGGCGAAGACGAGATGTTCGCCGATGTGGTGATAGCCGCCGACGGAGTGAATTCGGTCCTGGCCCAGAAGGCGGGCCTTGCGAAGATGTTCGCGCCGCAGCAGGTTGCCGCCGGGGTGAAGCAGGTTATAGAACTGGCCCCGGAGGCCATCGACCAGAGGTTCCAGCTCGAAAACGGAAACGGCGCGGCACAACTGTTCGTGGGGGACTGCTCCGGGGGGATGCAGGGAGGCGGGTTTTTATACACGAACAGGGGCAGCCTTTCGCTGGGATTGGTCGTGAATGCCGGGGACCTTCAAAAGAGCCGGGTCCGGCTGCCGGACCTGATGGAAAATTTCAAAAACAATCCCGCCGTGGCGCCCCTCATCGAAGGCGGCACCGTGGTGGAATACTCGGCGCACCTGATACCGGAAGCGGGCCTCGGGATGATGCCGCAGCTCTCCGGCGACGGAATCCTCGTCGCCGGAGACGCCGCGGGACTGGTGCTCAACCTCGGTTACGTGGTCCGGGGCATGGATTTCGCCGTTGCCTCCGGGGAAGCCGCCGCCAGGGCGGTCATGAACGCGAAGGCCCTCGGGGATTTTTCCGCGGCCGGCCTGGCCCATTACCGGAAGCTGCTTTCGGAAAGCTTCGTGCTCCGCGATCTCGAGGCCTACAAGCGGGCCCCGGAGTTCATGGAGACCCGGAGGCTCTTCGAGACCTATCCGGACCTCGTGACCTCTTTCGCCAGCCGGTTGTTCGCCGTCGACGGCGCCCCCCCGGTTCACCTTTATACAAAGATCTTCGACCATGTTCGCAGGAACCGGGTCAGCCTGTCCAGCCTGGCTGCCGACGGATGGAAAGGAATTGCATGGCTCTGAAAAGGCTGAGCACCGAACAGCTCCTCGGGTTGGACAAGTTCCTTGTCGACGACGATCACGCGCACATAGCGGCGAAGAGGGAAGTGTGCCGCTCCTGCCAAGGCAAGCCCTGCGTCAACGCCTGCCCCGCGGGCCTCTATACCCTGAAGGAAGGCGAGTTGAGTTTCGACCATGCCGGCTGTCTCGAATGCGGAACATGCCGGGTCGTGTGTCCACAGTCGGGGAAAGCTCTTGAGTGGTCCTACCCGAGGGGCGGATTCGGCGTTCAGTTCCGGTACGGCTGAAGCCGGGCGAAGACGAACCGGACGGTGGCCGCTTTGTATCGATCGATTTCCCCAAGGCGGCAATACGGTTGCGTCGAGGATTTTCAGCCCCCTTCGAAGGGCAATGGAAGCCATGCCTCTCCAGGGGATCGACGAAGGGAGGGAAAGGGCCTGAATTCCCCTCTTTTTCGAGGGGGGATCAAGAGGGGTGTGGTTCTAAGTGATTGAAGCATTGGAGGAAACACCCCCCTGCCCCCCTCGAGGGGGGAATCCAGATCTATCGAGGCGGGAATGGCGCTTATTGCTCCAGGGGGGAATGGAAATTGCCGCATGAGGGGGGATGCACCGCTTAGCGCAACAGTATTGCCCCGTGCCAGTTTCCGTTTCGTGCTCCCTGTTGCAGCGAATCACTGTCCCGGCGGTGCCTCGCGAAAGTCGGCGTCCATGAATCGCAGAGCTTCTTTTTTGAGTTCTGCACCGGAATTCACCGAAGACGAGGAGGAGAAATAGAGAAAAACGCTTTTGCTCCCAGATGGTTTCCATGAAATCCAATCCTGCGCGAGGGCCTGGGGGGCTTCTCGGCCTGGGTTGAACCACCAGAGAACACCTATTTGGGGAGGGCAAGATCAATGAGTGAAATCAGTATAGAATTGCCAGAAACCAAGGATAAATTCACGGACGCGGCGATGGCGATGCTTCGCTATCGATGGCTTTGCTACGGAATGCTTCTGTTGACCTACATCTTCGTTTATTTCGACAGGGTGGCTCCTGCGGTGGTTGCCCCGGAACTCATGAAGGAATTCGGCCTGACGGCGACCAGCCTCGGCATTCTGTCCTCGATGTACTTTTATCCCTACGCCGCGATGCAAATTCCCTCGGGAATCCTTTCCGACTACCTCGGGCCGAGGTTTTCCGTCGGCACCTTCTTCATCATCGCCGCGATCGGTACGGCCCTCTTCGGCCTTGCACAATCTTTCGGCACGATCATTTTCGGAAGGTTTCTGATGGGAGTCGGCGTGGCCGTCGTCTGGATTCCGTGCATGAGAATCCTGGCGAACTGGTTTCGGCCGAACGAGTTCTCGACCCTTACCGGCACGATGCTCACCATCGGCAATGCCGGCGCGGTCCTCGCCTCCGCGCCCCTGGCGTTCCTCGTGGGCCTCGTCGGATGGCGTCCTTCGTTCTTCTGGCTCGGCGGGTTCATGCTGCTGATCGCGGCCCTCAATTTCATCATCCTGAGGAACAAGCCCCAGGACAAGAATTACCCGACCGTTTCCGAAATCGACGGGGTCGACTATTACTCGACCTCGGCGGCCGTAAAGGTTCCCTTTTCAGAAAACGTCAAGAAGCTTTTCGGGATGAGGAACTACTGGCTCATCGCCATCTACGCTTTCGTGATCTATGGAACGGTCATGGGATTCCAGGGCCTGTGGTTCATTCCCTATGTGCAGCATATCTATGGACTGCCGAAACAGGAAGCCGCCAATATGCTCATGTTCTGGCCGATAGGAATGGCCATCGGCTGCTTCAGCATAGGCTGGGCTTCCGACCGGCTGCTCAAGTCCCGCCGGAAAGCGTCTCTCTACGGCATGATCATCTACGTGTTCACCTGGATCCCCGTCGTCATGTGGCCCGCGTCCATCCCGGTGCAGGTCTTCTATCCGCTGCTGTTCGTCATGGGCTTCTTCTGCGGCGCCTACGTGCCCAATTATGCTCACATCGCCGAAGGACAGCCCCATAGCTTCATCGCCACGGCCAACGGAATGCTCAACATCTGGTACTTCGTCGGCGGCGCCCTGTACCAGGCCGTGATGGGCGTCATTCTCGACTTTTACGGGAAGGTGAACGACAAGTTTCCCGTCGAGGCCTACCAGATGGCGTTCATATTCTGCATGGTCACCCTTCTTGCCGGCGCGGTGGCAATGTATTTCACGATCGATACTCAGGTGCTGCAAAAGAAGGCCCAGAACTGACAACCTGCGAGGGGAAGACGGCCGGTTTCCTTATAGAAGCGGACGTTACTTCCCCGGGAGGAAAGACGGCCGCCTGCCCGGGCGGCACGTTTCATCCCGTCAGGCTTGACCGGCGGACCTCTGCTTTATCCCCTCGGGACTGCCCTGGCTTGTCTGTGCGACAACTTCGAACCTGCCGCCGGAACGCCGCTTGCCGTGGGACCCGCCGCGTGCTCCATGCCACGCCGCCAATGATGCGACGCCGATAAGAACCTTACCTGCAACCCCGCTCCATCTGCATGGCCGATTCCGGTTTCGCCGGAAAGGATTCAGACGATTCCGGCAGTGCCGGACTCATCCAGGGGGCGATGCTTTCCGGTGGGCCGGTGCGGGATCTTCCCAGGGCAAACGTCTCAATCCCTCCGAGGGGGCAATCTGTTCCCGCCGCGAGAGCATCCGGTTCCCACCGAAGAGAACACCTGGGTCCTTTCCGGAAAGGGGGTCTGCCAGGTATTTTCCTGATAATTCATGTGATTGAGCACGAATCTATCCTTGATGTTCCCCCATGAGGGCAGCCGGAACGGGTGGATGCCTTCAAACCGTGCTCCAGGCGGCGGCGATGGCTCAGGAGGAACGGCGGAACGGACCTGTTTCTTTTGGCATAGCCCTTGTAATAAAAGCCCTCGAAGGCTCTGTCGTAATCGATCCTTTCAAAATGAGCAACAACCGGGGTGTACCATTGCGAAGCGTGTATACGATAGTCGGAACCGCATTGCGGAACGGCTATCCGGACATTATGGATCGACTTCGCCCCCTTTCCGCGGCCCGGGCAATCGCCATTGCCGCACAATTCCACCAGGGATCTTCGATCCCCGAACGATATCGAGAAAAGCTCGTCCAGGCGGCCGTCGGGAACTTCAGCGGCGGAGGCAGACTTCTCCCCGCCGTGTCCTGACCGATTCTCCGTTTTTCCGGCGGTCCTTCCATTGAATGTGGCCGCATAAGACTTCAGCTTTGTAGTGCGCATCAGTTCAGCGGGGGGCTGAATCGATGCCTTGCAGGAACGGGTGAGGTATGCCCGAGTCCCGCAGCGCGTGAAACGTAAGGGGAATGGATAATTGATGAAATGTTTCATGATTCGAAAAAAGGGGAGAGGGATAATCAATGAAATGGTTTCATGATCTAAAAATCGGCACGAAGCTTTTGTTGTCCTTTGCATTCATAGCTCTTATCGGCGCTCTGACAAGTTTCGAGGGCTCGGTAAAGTTGCGCCAGATCGACGCGAACTACAGCGTTCTGATCGAGAACACCACCATGCCCCTGGGCGAAATCGGCAAAACAGCCGTTGCCTTTCAGGAAATACAGTCCGTGCTTCAAGACGTGATCCTGGACAAAGACCAGCAGGAAATACGCGCTCATATCGACGAGTTGAAGCACATCGACAAGATGCTGAAGGAAAGCCTTGCCAGACTCGGGAAAAGCTCCGCCGTCAGGGAAATACGCAAGGAGTTCGAAGCACTGAACACCGCCCTTTCCCGGTTCGAAACGGCGAAGGATCGGATTCTGTCTCTCCTCCTGGAACTCAAGAATGATGAGGCATTGGATGTATTGAGGAAAGAGGCGCTCGCCCACGCGTCGATCATCAGGAAATCCATCGGGGCTCTCATGGAGGACAGGATCGCCTATGCCGCCAGGCAGTCGGATACGAACACCGCCGAAACGCACGCGTCAGTAGGCTTCATCTATGCCGTCAGCATCGCCGGCGTGGCTTTCGCCCTGCTTCTCGGCTTTTTCCTGTCGCGGACGATCAGCAGGCCGTTGAAGGATCTTTCGGCCGCCGTGGACAAGGTCTCGGGCGGTGATGTATCGGTGAGCGTGGCGGTCCGTTCCAGGGATGAAGTCGGCATGCTTTCGCAGGCTTTCGGCAATATGATCGAAAATATCAAGAGCGTTTCGGCCTCGGTGGGGAGTATCGCCGCAGGGGATCTGAACCTGGAGGTCCAGGTGAGATCCGAGCGGGATCTGCTGGGAAAGAGCCTGCAGTCGATGCTGAAGATGGTGAAGGGCCTGATTGGGGAGAACGACCGCCTCATCGGGGCGATCCGGGAAGGTCGCCTGGAGGTTCGGGGCGACGCCGCCCGGTACCAGGGAGCGTGGGGAGACCTGGTCGGAGGGGTGAATCGCCTGGTCGAAGCTTTTGTCGTTCCGATGAACGTGACAGCCGACTATATGGACCGCATCGGCAGAGGGGACATTCCTCCCAAGATCACGGAAGAGTACTCGGGAGATTTCAACAAGATCAAGAACAGCCTCAACAGTTGCATCACGAACGTCAATGGACTGGTTGCCGATGCCGAAATGCTGGCCCGTGCGGCGGTGCAGGGAAAACTCGCGACTCGCGCGGACGCAGGGAGGCATCCGGGGGATTTTGGAAAGATCGTGGAAGGGGTCAACCATACCCTCGACGCCGTGATCGGACCTCTGAACGTGGCCGCCGACTACGTGGACCGCATCAGCAGAGGGGACATTCCTCCGAAGATCGCGGATTCCTACAACGGCGACTTCAACCAAGTCAAGAACAACCTGAACAACTGCATCGATGCGGTGAATGAACTCGTGGCCGACGCCAACATGCTGGCCAGGGCGGCGGTGGAGGGCAAGCTGTCCACCCGTGCCGATGCCTCCAAGCACACCGGCGATTACCGCAAGATC
>JAJFUA010000452.1 GCA_021372635.1 Desulfobacteraceae bacterium
GACTGAAAAGATTATTTGACTTTGTCTCCAAATAACGTTAGGCTTTTCACAAGTTCCGTGCTGAATTCTCGGCCGGACTCCTCTTAACGTAGCCGTCCACCTACGTTCCTTTGAAGGGGAGCCTCCACCTCCCCTTCAATCCTCTTCTTCTCCCGTTTCTTTCGTCCGTTTCGATTCCATATTTTTCCATCGTCGGTTTCCATGCCTGCCTTTTCTTTTCCTCCCGGCCGTGTTCCGGTCCCGGTTCGAAGCGGCTTCCCCGGTGAAAAGCACCCCGTCGGGCCGTCGGAGGCATCCGCCCGGCACATGCGGCACGGGCCACGCCGACTCCGCCGGCGCCCGGGCGGGGGGGTGACGCGGGCGGATGTTTCATGCTAGAATGCCCGCAAACGGAACATGCTTCCTGCCGTGGTGTCCCTTTCGAGAGAGAGGAGAGAATACGATGGCCGAACTGAACCATATCGCAGCCGTGATCGCGCTCACCATGGGCATCGCATGGGCCAGCGGGATCAATCTTTACGCGTCCATCCTGGTGCTCGGCATCCTGGGGGCCACGGGCAACATCGTCCTGCCACCCGATCTGCGGATTCTCGCAGATCCCGTCGTCATTGCCGCGGCCGGTTTCATGTATTTTCTCGAGTTCTTCGCCGACAAGATACCCGGAGTGGATTCCGGCTGGGATGCCCTGCACACCTTCATCCGGATTCCTGCGGGAGCGTTCCTGGCCGCCCGGGCCGTGGGGGACGTGAACCCCGCGCTGGTGCTGGCCGCCGCGATCGTCGGATGCGGGCTGACTGCCGGGGTTCATGCCGTGAAGGCCGGCACGCGGGTCGTCATCAATACGTCCCCGGAGCCGTTCACGAACTGGACGGCTTCCGTGCTGGAAGATCTCATGGTGATCGGCGGACTCTGGATGGCCCTCTCGCATCCCTGGCTGTTCCTGGCTCTCCTGGTTGTTTTCGTCGCGTTCATGATTTGGTTGCTTCCGAGGTTGTGGCGTTGGAACAGGAAGGTTTTCGGGTATCTTGGACGGCTGTTCGGAAGGAAGCCGCCCGGACCGGTGCCCCAGAGTCCCGCCGACGCGTGATATCCCCGTTCCGGGGGATGGGCGGAACCTGACGAAGAACGGTAATCATGGCCGTCGGTTCTCCGAATTGTCTGGGGCAGGGGGAGCGTTTGGCTACCCCAGCGGCCCCTTGATCCTCGAGATTTTACGGGTTCAGGCATCGGTCTCCCACGCACTCCCGCACATTTCCTTCTTCGGGAGGCGCGCACCGTACGAAAGCATGATCGCCGCCATGCCGTCAGGGTATAAGTATTTCGCATGAATTTCGATTTCCGGCGGCGCCGGAGCTTCTTCGGGAGGCTTCAGGGCCGAAGTGCCTGTTCCGCGCGGCATGCGTGCGAACGATTCCTGTGCGGTTCCGGGTCGGGAATCCCGTGCTTTTCGCTGAAATACCGAATGAGGTCACGGACCGGTACGGAACAGGCCGGACTCGGGTGTTTGGGATATGTTTCCGGCGCCGGAGCTCCGGGATTGTGACGGGGGGATGCGTTGTTGAGGGTCAGGAGAGTATGAGGAGGAGATGTGTCCGCTGGTTCCGGGAGTTTCCGGGGATTCTCGCGTGTTCCCGTGGCCTGCGGTCCGAGGGGGGAATTCCTCCCCTCTCATCCGGCCCGGTCCCGGCATTTCCGGGGGGGGGCCGAAACAACCGCGGCCGCGGTGGAGCGAGGGTAAGTGCATGCGCCGCTCCTATCTGTTCCTTGCGGAAAGAGGGTTCATGGGAGGATTATGAGTGGCAAGCCACTGTCCAAGGGTCTCGTCCAGCATTTCGAAGGAAAGGTCTCCGTAGCGTTCGGCGATGCGATCTTCGGGGTCGCAGATTTCTCCGGCCGAAGCGAGCCGAAGGTTCAGGATGGACCTTGAGAACCGGTTGGGATCGATTACTTTGAAAAACATCTGCAGTCCTTTCATGACAATCTCCTTTTTTTGTGTTTGGGCCGAAGCCCCGTTCGTTGTCGAACATCGTTCCGGTGTTTCTTTTTTCTCTGGCGCCCCTCACTCTGGGAGGCACCGTTCGCTTTCGAGGAGAGTATTACCAAAAATCATGCTAACAAGTCAAACTATAAATTTTCATACTTTTATAATAAAATATTATTCTAAATGTGAATAAAATAACATTTGGTTTCGGCGGGGCAGCCGGTGCGGATGTAAAAGGGGACATGCAGGTACAGTCCCGGGAGGGTGGAAGAAAACATTGCGTTTTAAAAAGGAAAACCGCCGCCTGGGCGCAGTGGATCGTCGAAGGGGAAAGCCGAACGGAGAATACGGGGAGGTGCGGCGCGGCCCGCGGACGCGGGCCCCGCACGAGGGCCGGGCCTATTCGGCCAGTTCCTTTTTCAGCCACTCGTCGAACAGTATGTCGCACACCGCCGACTTGACCCGGTCGGAATGGAGGACCCTGTTGAAACCGTCCTCGTCCCGGAAGCTTTCCTTGAACTTCTTGATGAGGATGTTGGTCTCCAGGTATTCTTCGAAATGGTCCAGCGTGATGCCGGCGTTCGCGAACCATTCGGTCGTGCTGGCGGCGCTCTGCAGCCCGTTGACCATGCGGAACGCGTCGGCGGCCTTCTGGATTTCGTCGTCGGTGACTTCTATCCCCTTCGACTTGGCGGCCAGGGCCGTCGCCCTGCGCACCAGTACCTCCCGCGCGATGGCGGACAGATCTCCCCTGACGCGCATGAAGTTCAAAACATCGTCCATGTTGATTTGAACCTTCATCATAACCGTGTTTCCTCCTGTAGGATATCGAAAACGCGTGCTGCGCCCGAAGACTGCGGCGCGCCCCCCGTTCCGGGGCAGCCCGGGGCCTTCCGGCGGGGGTGGGGGACGTGCGATGCGGACCGGCGTGGCGGAGTCTACAGTCCGTTCACCGGCTTGTTCTCCTCGGCCTGCCTGCGGAGTTTCAGGTACTCGCCGTAGTCGAGCATGACCGCCATGGGGCGGCCGCTCTTTTCCACGAGCACCGGTCTCTTATCGTAGCATACCCGGTGCAGCAGTTCCCCGAACTTGTTTTTTGCATCCGTCGCCGTCACGACGTCGAGGTCCTCGATGACGATCCGGTTGCGCTTTTCCTTCCTGTCTTCCCTGTCCATGGAATTCCGCCCGCTTTTTTCTCTTTTATGGATTGACGACGATTCCTCCGCGCAGGAACTGCCCGATCCATTCGTCGAAGATCCGGTCCTTGATCGTCAGCCGCACCAGTTCGGTCAGTTCCGCCCTGGTGACTTCCTCGACGGCGAGCAGGGTGAAGAATCCGCCCCCCTGGAAGGGTCCCAGCACGTCGCCCGCGGAGGCGTTGAATATTTTCGCCGCGATCGGCGCGGAGAAGGCGCTGCGGGTGACCTCGCCCAGGTAGCCGCCGGCGTCCCTGGTGGGGGCGTCGATGGAGAACCTGCGGGCCAGTGCGTGAAAATCCTCTCCGTCTTCCGTCGCCTGGAGGTAGATTTCGTTGGCAAGATTTTCGTCCTGCACCCGGATCAGGGAAACCCTGGCCCGGTCGAATTCGCCGCGGTTCTCCAGGAAGTACTGTTCGATCCGTTCGGGGCCGGCGAGGTTCTCCTTGAGAGCCGAAGCGAGAAGAACGGCTTCGCAGTGCGCTTCGAAATCGTCTTCCGTTATTCCGGCCGATCGGAAAAAGTCCAGGGTCGCCCGCCTGGTGGAAAGCCCGCGAATGCTCCTGTAATTGTCGCAGAATTCCTGCAGTTCTTCGTCCGAAACGCTCAGTCCCAGTTCCGCGGCCTTTTTCCTCACTTCCCTGTTC
>JAJFUA010000238.1 GCA_021372635.1 Desulfobacteraceae bacterium
GTGGGCCCGAGTGCTTCGAAGAGCAAACCCTGTTTCCTAACCGTTTTTCCAGATGATTAGAGGGAGTATGATGTACAACCAAACTGTAGCGAGCGCGAGAGAACCTGTTCGAACTGAGGGCTTTTTGGACGTCTTGGAGATGCTTACCGGAGTCGCTCTCATATTGTTCATGTGGAGCCATATGATTCTGGTAGCGAGTGTCAACCTTGGACCGGGGGTGATGAACTGGATTGCCGCCTTTCTGGAGCATACTTACCTGGCCCAGACGGGTGGTCCGGCCATCTTCTTCCTTTTCCTGGTCCACTTCGTCATGGCCGCCCGGAAGATCCCCTTTCGCAATCCGGAACAGGCGAAGATGTGGTTGCACACTGTGCGATTCAATCATCTTGACACCTGGCTGTGGCTCGTCCAGGCCATAACCGCCATGATCATCCTGATCATGGGGTCCATTCACATGTGGACCGTACTGACGGATCTTCCGATTTCTGCAGCCAAGAGTGCCGCGCGTATCCAGGGTGGATGGTGGCTCCTTTTCTACCTCATTCTGCTGCCCATGGCGGAACTGCATGTCGGGATCGGCTTCTACCGCCTCGGCGTCAAATGGGGATTCATCACCCGGGCGAACCGCACCTATTTCAAGGGCATTGAGAACAAGCTGACACTCGGCTTCATGGCGATCGGCTTGATCACACTGGTCACTTTCTTCTTCTTTATCTCTGCTGCAAGGAGCTGAAATTGGAAACCTTCTATACCGATCTGTTATGCATCGGGGCAGGCCTGGCTGGCGAACGGGTGGCTGTAGAGGCGGCTTCTCGGGGACATGAGACCATCATATTGAGCCTGGTCCCGCCCAGGCGTTCCCATTCGTCTGCTGCCCAGGGCGGTATGCAGGCCTCTCTTGGCAACTGTATCAAGGGGGAAGGCGATTGCCCGGACGTCCATTTCGCCGATACGGTCAAGGGTTCCGACTGGGGGTGCGACCAGGAGGTTGCCCGCCAGTTTGCCGAGACCGCTCCTGTCGCCGTCCGTGAAATGGCTCACTGGGGGATCCCCTGGAACCGCGTCATCGCCGGAAAGAGCACCTATTACAAGGGCGGAAAGGAATACGAGAAGACCGAACTCAAGGAGAAGGAACACCTGATCACCGCCCGCGACTTCGGGGGCACGGCCAAATGGCGTACCTGCTACACGTCGGACGGCACGGGACATACCCTCCTGTTCACCATGGACAACGAGGTCGTGAAGCTCGGCATCACGGTCCACGACAGGACCGAGGCCGTTTCCCTCATCCATGACGGAACGACCTGCTACGGCGCGGTGGCCCGCTGCCTCAAGACCGGCAAGCTCAAGGTCTACCTGGCCAAGGCCACGTTGATCGCCACCGGCGGTTACGGCCGCATCTACCGCGAAACGACCAACGCGGTGATCTGCGACGGAAACGGGGCCATCCTGGCGCTGAACACGGGGGTCGTTCCTCTCGGCAACATGGAGGCGGTGCAGTTCCATCCCACGGGGATCGTGCCCACGAACATCCTGGTGACCGAAGGTTGCCGCGGCGACGGCGGTACCCTGAAGGACGTGAACGGCGAGCGCTTCATGCACATCTATGAGCCGGGCAAGCAGGAACTGGCGTCCCGCGACGTCGTCTCCCGCTGGATGACGCACCACATCCGCCAGGGCAAGGGCGTCAAGAGCCCCTACGGCGACCATCTGTGGCTGGACATCCGCCATCTCGGCGAAAAGCACATCAAGACGAAACTGCGTGAAGTCGACGAGATCTGCACCGAGTTCCTGGGGGTCGATCCCGTGACGCAGATGATCCCCGTACGGCCGGCCCAGCACTACAGCATGGGCGGGGTGCGGACCAACAAGGACGGAGCCGCTTACGGGCTGAAGGGCCTTTACGCGGCGGGCGAGGCTGCCTGCTGGGATATGCACGGATTCAACCGCCTCGGCGGGAACTCTCTCGCGGAGACGATCGTTGCGGGCAGAATCGTCGGTGACAAGATCGCCGACTTCCTGGACGGCTACCAGGTCGAGTTCAACACGGGCCTGGTGCGCGACGCCGTGGCGAAGGAAGACGAGCGCATTGCGGCGATCGTCCAGGGCCGGGACGGCAAGGAAAATGTCTACGAACTGCGCAAGGTCATGCAGGATGCCCTCATGGACTACGTGGGCATCTTCCGCAACGGCACGGACCTCCAGAAGTCCGTGGATATCCTCCAGGAGGTTTACGAGCGGGCGCAGCATGTCGGACTCCATTCCATGTGCGCCGGCGCGAACCCCGAACTGGCCGTGGCCATGCGGTTCAAGGGACAGGTACGCCTGGCTCTGTGCGTCGCCTACGGTGCCCTGCAGCGGACCGAAAGCCGCGGGGCGCATACGCGCGAAGACCATCCGGAAAGAAACGACCGCGACTGGCTCAAGCGCACGCTCGCTACATGGACGGAAGGCGAGAACCTGCCCAACCTGGACTACGAGATCAATTCAAAGGTCTGGGAACTGCCACCGGGTGAACGAGGCTATGGAGTCTCCAAAATCATATGTTCTGAAGATCCCGTTGTATGCGGACTCAAAACGGTGCCTGAACACAACGAATGAGAGGTAGAACAGTGGGCAGACCTTTAAAGTTCAATATATTCCGATACAATCCCCAGGACCAAGCGTCTGTTCCCCACATGGACACGTTCCATCTGGAGGAAACCGATGCAATGACGCTCTTTATCGCTCTTAACCGAATCAGGGAGGAGCAGGACTCGACGCTCATGTTCGATTTCGTGTGTCGTGCCGGCATCTGCGGATCCTGCGCCATGCTGATCAACGGGAAGCCCGACCTGGCTTGCCATACGAAGACCGCGAACCTGCCGGAAGAAATCACCCTGATGCCGCTCCCCGTCTTCAAGCTGATCGGGGACCTCTCGGTGGATACCGGCAAGTGGTTCCGGGCCATGAACGAAAAAGTCCAGTCCTGGATTCATACCGACAGGGTGTTCGAGCCGGCTGCGCAGGAAGAGCCGATGACGAACCAGCTTGCGGAAGAAATCTATGAACTCGAGCGGTGCATCGAATGCGGATGCTGCGTGGCCGCCTGCGGCAAGGCCAACATGAGGGAAGATTTCATGGGAGCAACGGCGTTCAACCGCATCGCCCGGTTCATGATGGATCCTCGCGACAAGCGCACAATGAACGAATACTATGAAGTCGTCGGGACGGACGAAGGAATCTTCGGATGCCTGGGCCTTCTGGGCTGCGAAGACGCCTGTCCCAAGGACATTCCTTTACAGGATCAGCTGGGTATCCTTCGCCGGAAAATGGGCTGGGCTTCCGTACAGCACCTGTTCAGCAGATTTTTCAACAAGTAGGATACGATACCCGCAGGTGGACAAGCTGCAGGGGAGATAGGCTCGCCGAAGGGTCGCGCAGTGGAGAAGTTGTGCGCGACCCCGCAGGCGGCCGCGTCGGTGGAGTATGGACGACTTCGCCGTTGTTTGTTGACCCCCCTTGCCGGAGCGTTGCTCCGGCAAGGGGGGTTGTGCTTTTCCTACCCCTGGACCACAGGCCGTTTCCGCATGGCCAGGTAGCTTTGAGCGGCGGCGATCACCGCCGGGACCACTCCGGCCAGGATGAAGATGACGTCGCCCGGCATGCGGAACCATTCGATCAGGCGGATGAATCTCTGGTTGAGATACCCGAGGCTTCGCGCATGCCAGTACCCGTTTTCCAGGACGTCCCTGAGCTGCAGAACGCCCCCGGGGAACAGGTTCAACAGGATCATCAGGCCCAGGCCGATGTTCAAGCCCCAGAAAGAGATGCGGATGAACCGTTCGGGCCTTTTCCACTCTTCCTGCGTAAGGGGTTGCCGCAGTCCGATGACGACGAGGGCCATCGCCAGCATCCCGAAGGCGCCCATGAGGGCGGAGTGGCCGTGGTTCGGCGTGAGCATCGTGCCGACCTCGTAGTAGCTCACGATGGGCAGATTGATCAGAAAACCGAAGATCCCGGCCCCTACGAAATTCCAGAACCCGACGGCGAGAAGGAAATAAAACGCCCACTTGTGAGGGGAGGCGATGGGGGTTCCGCAGGTGTCGCACTTCGCCCCGGTGAGCTGAATGAACCCGGAGGCCTCCAGGGTCAGCAGGGTCAGGGGGACCACCTCCAGGGCGGAATACAGCGCCGCAAAGGCCATGGCGATGCTCGACTGCCCGGTCCAGTACCAGTGATGCGCCGTGCCGATGATGCCGCCTCCGAGGAAAATGATGGCGTCCAGGTAGATGATGCGCACGGCGGTCGCGTAGGCGACCATTCCGAGCTGTACGAAAAGCACCGCGACCATCATCGTGACGAAGATTTCGAAGAAGCCCTCGACCCACAGGTGGATGATCCAGAAACGCCACATGTCCACGACGGAATAGTTGGATACGCTGTCGAAAAAGAAGGCGGGCAGGTAGAAAAAGGGAATGCTGAGGGCCCCCGCGAGAAACAGCAGGGACAGTTCGCGCCGGTTCGGGTCTGCCATGGCCGGGCCCGCGCTTCGGTACAGCAGGAAGAGCCAGAACACGAGGCCGGCGACCAGGAGGATCTGCCAGAACCGGCCCAGTTCGAGAAACTCCCAGCCCTGGTGCCCGAACCAGAACCACAGGTTTCCGAGCAACTGTCGAATTCCGAGCAGCTCCCCAAGAAGGCTGCCGCCCACGACCAGAACCAGCGCCCAGAAGAGGGCTGTGACGCCCATGGATTGCCTGCCGGGGTCCTTTCCTCCCAGGGCGGGGGCCAGCAGCAGTCCGCCGGCGACGTAGGCCGTGGCGATCCAGAATATGGCCAGTTGCAGGTGCCATGTGCGCAGAATGTTGCTCGGCAGGTACCTGGCGAGGTCGAACCCGTAAAAGCTGCCGGGTTCCGCGCGAAAATGCGCGATGGCCCCGCCCACCAGGGTCTGGGCCAGGAAGAGCAGGGTGACGACGAGGAAGTACTTGACGGTCGCCCTCTGACTTCCGGTGGCGATCCCCGGAATCATGCCGGGGTGTACGTAAGGGCCTTCCCCCTTCCACCCGAGATAGTCGTATTTCCCGTTGACGAACAGAACGATGGCGGTTCCCGCAAGAAGCGTAATGATGCTCAGCATGCTCCAGAGGAGGGCGTCGGCCGTGGCCGTGTTGCCGACGGAGGGATCATAGGGGAAATTGTTCGTGTAGGAATAGGGCAGGCCCGGACGGTTGGCAACGGAGGCCCAGGCCGCCCAGGCGAAAAAGGCCGTAAGGTTCCGAAGTTCGACGGGATCGGTGATATAGCTCGACGGAAGCCCGCCGTTTATGGTTGGACCCGTGAAATATTCGGTCCACCTTTGGACCTGCCTCTCGAAGGAAACGGCCTCCGGTTCGCTGAAGACCAGCGTCTTTGCCCCGGGATCGTAGCGGTTTGCCTTGAGCAGGTAGCGCACTTCGGCGTCCACGGCGCCGCGCTCCGTTTCCGTGAGCCCCGCCAGGTCGCGGCCGTAAACCTTTCGCGCAATGATTGCACTTGCGTCCAGCCCCAGCGTGTGGAGATATTCCGCGGAGAAGTCGGGGCCCAGGTAGGCCCCGTGGCCGAGAAGCGTGCCGTTGGACATGAGACCGTATTTGAGAAAAACCTGCTGGCCCGCGAGAACGTCCTGCCCGGTGAACACCATTTTCCCCGAAGGATCGACAATCCCGTCGGGGATGGGCGGAGCGTCCTGGTATGCTCTTGCCGAGATGAAGATCAGAACGGCCATTCCGAAAAAAATGGTCAGGACGAGGCCGTATCTCCACCGGGGGGAGAGCGAACGAGGGGGGATTGTTTGCGTTTCCATGCCGGTACTCCTTTGGGGTGATGAAAAGACGGAATTCCTGCGACGTGCCGATCCATAGGAGCAATACTAAACACGGAGGCGGGAATTTCAATGGAGGCATAATCGAATGGACGTCGAAGCGGGAGATGTTCCGGGGGTATTGACTTGCCGGAGCTTATGATATTTTCTTAACGATGATGTCGCGTCCGGTCAAACAGAACAGGGGTCCCGTTCCGGAGAAGGGTGCCGATGAATCGAAGGCGTAGTGTTTACGGAATGAAGAAACTCAGGCGATTCGGTGTCATCACCGGGGTGCTGCTGCGGCACGGGTTCGGAGATGTGGTCGAGCATCTCTTCAGCCACGGGGCCGAAAAGGTGAAGGGGGCGTACAGCGAGGAGTTTCTGTTTCGGTCGGGCTTCCCGTCCCCCCGCCGCATCAGGCTGGTGCTCGAGGAACTGGGGCCCAGTTTCGTCAAGCTGGGCCAGTTGATGAGCACCCGCGCGGATCTCTTTCCCCCCGAATACATCGACGAGTTCAAGAAACTCCAGGACCGCGTGCCGCCGATACCTTTCCATGATGTCCGAACTGTGATCGAACGGGAACTCGGGCGCCCGCTCGAAGCCGCCTTTGCCGAGTTCGCCCCGGTCTCCCTGGCGGCCGCCTCTGTCGGCCAGGTTCACACGGGCAGGCTGTTCACCGGGGAAAAGGTGGCCGTCAAGGTAATCCGGCCCGGCATCGAGAGAAAGATCCGCGAAGACATCGGCCTGATGTACTCCCTCGCGGAAAGGATCGAAAAGTCCTTCGAAATCGGCCGCATCCTCGGGGCCGTGAACCTGGTGAGAGAGTTCGAACGAATCATTTTCCGGGAATTGGACATGCTGATCGAGGCCGGGAGCATCGAGAAGTTTTCGACCAATTTCAAGGAAGTCGACGAGATTTACATCCCGAAGGTCTATTGGGACCATACGACGAAATCCGTCCTGGTGATGGAGCACATCGACGGGATCAAAATGGACGACGTAGGGGCCATGCGGGCGAAAGGAATCGATCCCCGGGAAATCGCCATGATCGGGCTGCGCTCGTTTTCGAAACAGTTGATGGAGTTCGGTTTCTTCCATGCGGACCCTCACCCGGGGAATACGATCGTGATGTACGACGGACGGGTCAGCCTGGTCGATTTCGGGATCACCGGCTATCTGGACGACGAGACGATGCGCCAGATCGCCAATCTTTTCCTCGGCTACGCCGAACACGACTACGACATGGTGATGGAGGCGCTCACGGAGGCGGGCCTGCTGAAAGAGGAAACGATGGATCTGGTGGATTTCAGGACGGATCTCAAGGACATGAGCGAATCGTTCTACGGCCGTTCTCTCCGGAACATATCCGTCAGGGAAGTCTACGACCAGGTAATGCAACTGGTGCTGAAGTATCATGTCAGGCTGCCCCGAAACCTCCTGCTCCTTCTGAAGACCTTCATCCAGACGGAGGCACTGGGAAAGATACTCGGGAGCGATGCGAGTCTCCTCGAGGTCACGAGGCCCTACGCGCGTGAATTACTCAAGAAGGGCTACGATGCCCGGAAGCTGCTCAGAAATGTCGGCAGGGACTCCCGCAGCGTGGCGGGCTACGCGAAGGCCATGCCGAAGCTCGTGAACGAGATACTGAAGCAGACGGCCAGGGGGAAGCAGAGGCTCGAACTGCGGCACGGCGGTTTCGAGGAGATGGGCTCGCAACTGGAAAAGGGGGTGAACCGGCTTACGGTGGGCCTGGTCGTCGCCGCATCGATCATCGGGGCGGCCCTGGTTTTGAATTCGTCACAGAAAGTGATCGAATTCACGGTGAATCTATTCGGCCTGCAGACGATCTCCCTCACCTCCGTCTTCGGCCTTTTCGGCTACATCGTCGCGACGATCCTCGGAATATGGCTCGTTATCTCCATCCTCCGCTCGGGAAGGCTCTGAGCGGGCGGGAAGCCCCGGCGCAACGCCATGCCGCATCCGGAGTGAACCGTTCCGCCGACCTGTGCGGGATGCGATCGCTGCAGCGTCAGCGCGGGGGATCCTTGCCGGAAGAATTGCCATCCGACTCCCCTAACCGGTCTGACGGCTTCAATTCCCAGGAGGCGCAAATCCGGGTCCCCATCCCCGGGACCGATCGAATGGAAATGACGCCGGAGGACAGCTCCACGCGTTCCTTCATGCCCGCGAGCCCCATTCCTCTGTGTGTGCCGCATTTCGACGTGGTTGCCTCCACGTCGAACCCTTCGCCGTAATCCTCGACGATGAGCCGGATGGTCTTTCCCGTGCTCTCCAGGGAGAGATCCAGGAGGTCCGACCCGCTGTACTTGGCGGCGTTGTTGACTGCTTCCTGGATGATCCTGAAAATGGTGATCTTCAGGTTTTCGGGGACGTCTTTCTCCTCGATGGTTATGCGTTCGTCGATGGCGAGGTCGGGATAGAGCGTGCGGCACTGCCTGCAGAACCACCCGATCGTGGCGACGATTCCCAGGTCGTCCAGGATGGATGGGCGCAGATCGGTCATGATCCGCCGGGTTTCTTCCAGTGCCCCCTGGGTGACCCCAACCAGGGATTTCAGGGAATTGTGCGGAAGGCCGTTCGACTCCGCATGGACCACGAGGTTTTCCAGGCCCAGCTTGATGCCGGTCAGGTACGATCCGATGCTGTCGTGGAGGTCCGCGGCGATCCTCTTGCGCTCTTCCTCCTGGGCGACGAGCAGTTTGGAGGAAAGGAGCTTGAGCTGGCGCTCCGATTCCCTCAGCGCCGCTTCGTTCTTTTTGTGCCCGGAAATGTCCCGTGCCGAGCCCAAAAGCAGAGTCTGACCTTCGATTCGGGTCGGAAAGGTCCTCAACTCCACCATGATCCGGCTGCCGTCCTTGCGGACCAGCTCAAACTCGTTGGGCCCCGTGTGCCAGCCGAGGGAGTTGCTCGCCAGAATATCCACGGCCTTCGGCAGTTCTTCGGGCAGCAGGAAGCGGAGTTCGAGGATGCTCTTTCCGGCAACATCTGCCCTGCTGTAGCCCGTCATGGCCTCCGCGGCCCGGTTTGCGGCGACCAGTGCTCCTCGGGCGTCGGTCAGGAACATGGCGTCCGGAGCGTACTCGAAGAGGATTTCCAGCCGTTGGCGGGAACTCTTCAGTTCGAACTCGGCATGCTTGCGTTCGGTAATGTCGCGAATGGATTCGATTGCCCCGACGATGTCGCCCTCGTCGTCGAAAAGGGGCGAGGCCTTTCCCCAGAGGTAGGCTCCCCGGCCCCCATGGACCGCAGAGGAGAAGACTTCCGCGACCAGTGTGTTCTCCTCCCGGCTCGTGAAATCGTACGTCTGTTCGAAACGCGGGTCGCCCACCAGCACCAGGTCGATCAGGATCGGCCTCCTCTCCCCGTAGAACGGCAGGGCGTAAGCATACCCCGATTGACTCAGGATATCTTTTTTCCTGATCCGAGTCATTTCCTCAATGGCGCGGTTCCAGGCGATGACCGCTCCGGTGCGGTCGATGACGAAGGTGGCGTCCGGAAGGAACTCGATGATCCTCCCGTGCAGTTCGTAGGTAGGGGGGAGCGCTTTGCTCGCAGAGCGGCGGTTGCCGGGGGAGCCGGACACGCTCGTCTTTCTTCGGCATGCAGGTATCGACTTTCGACCGGGGCGCATGAACATCCTTTTATTGCCGCTCATGACGGGTCTATAAACATGAACCTGCAAATCTATAACAAAAAGGCATGAAATGTATAAATGCATATTAGCAGATTTTCGGCCTGCGGAAAAGCAGTTTTACGGGGAGATGTCGTCTTTGCTTTCCTTCCCGCGCTGACGGGCACGTGGCGCGGGAAAGAGCGGCCGGTCGGGAGGGGAAAAGACGCGCATGTCCATCGCGCCCGTCCCTTGAGCGGGCGCGATGGCGTTCCGGCCGTGCGGGCCGGTGAAGCCTTTCATTCGCCGCGGCCCAAGTACAGCAGCAAAAGGGGACCCCGGGCTTCCCGCCCGTCCGGTTCCCATGCCTGGATGCCGGCCCTGTCTATACATCTCCACAGGTCCGAAATCCCGAAGCCGTCGATTCGATAGAGGGACAGGACGATCGTACGGGGGCTGTACGCGCCCGTTTTCGCCTGGATGCGGTCGATGGCCGCCTGCAGGAGACCGGCGTCGCTTGCGAGTTTATCCAGCCGGGAAGAGTCCGATGGATCGGCAAGGACCGATTGGAGAGCCCTTTGAAAGGAGGAGGCGATTCCCTCCCGGGCCAATTCCAGCCGCAACTCCTGAAAAGCTTCAGGCGACAATGCGAAAGGATCGGGGATCGTGGCGAGTTGCCTATGCAGCACCCCGTGGCCTTCGCCGTTTCGCGCACGCGCCGCCCGGGCAGGCTCCACGATTTCCTGCGCGATGTCGCCCGCGACGGCGATCAGCACCGGGGACTCCTGTGCCTGACGACTGGCAAAGAGGCGGAGCCAGCAGGCGGCCCGCCTGGAGAGCATGAATCTCAGGCCGGCCTGGTCCGGGACCAGCCGCGAACTGAGCGCGCCGGCGGCTTCGGCCAGATCGTCATCGTCCTCGATTCCGAGGATCTTTCGAAATTCCTCCTCGAGGCCTCCCAGCCTGGCAAGCCCCGTATCGATCTCCATTTCCCGCTCATCAAGTTCCCGGGCCATTTCGAGAAAGGCCGAAGCCTCAAGTACGAGACCCTGGCGCCGGTCGGGGGACTGGGGAGTCTTCCCCTTCAGTTCGCTCTGAATCTGGATGCGGGTCTCCTCGAACGCTTCCGTCCAGTCGCGGCCCATGCAGGCCAGGATGCCGTCTTCCCCGTGGAGTTCGGCGAAATCCTTGCAGGATCTGAGATAGAGCGAGACCTGCTTGACCTCGTCGTCCGAGAGAAGAACGGGCCAACCGGGGAAAACGTCCCCGGCCCATTCCGGAACGGCCGGGGGGCGCACGACCTGGAGCAGCGAAACGGAGGGGACCAGAATGGAAAGGCGTCTGCAGTCCTCTTCAGAAAGCGTGGTATGGGGAAAAAGAAAATAATCCGGTGCGCTCTGTCCCATTGCATCCTCTTCGTTCACATGTGTTTGTCCGGAATATCCGGTTATTGTGCAGCAGCGGGCAGTTCCGGCGATCGGTGCCCGAACGCCGCCTGCCGCCCGATGCGGTTCCTGCCCTGTTTACCGGATGCCGCGGGCCGCGGTTCCGCCCGAGCCTCACTCGTCGCGAAAGACCGGACGCTGCGGGAGCGGGAGGCCGTCGAGACCGCACGCGGCTTCCACCATGTACCGTATGGCCCTCTCCCCCTCGTCGCCCACGTCTGCGCTGAAGTCGTTGACGAACATATCGATGTGCCGCCGCATGACCTCCGGATCCATCTCCTGGGCGTGGCTCCGGACGCAGGGCCATGCCTCTTCCGGCCTGTTCCATGCGTAGAGCAGGCTCCGCCGGATCCCGTCCTCTATCGTGCGGGCGGCGCTGCCGCCAAGGTCCCGCCTGACGAGAATCCCTCCCAGAGGCAGGGGCAGTCCGGTATGACCTTCCCACCACTCCCCCAGGTCGCATACGAGTTTCAGCCCGCGGGACGGGTAGGTGAAACGTCCTTCGTGGATGATGACTCCCGCGTCGACCTCACCGGAAGCCACCGCGTCCATGATCCTGTCAAAGGGCATCTCGATGCTCCCGCCTTTGTGGATGCCCTGGATCCGGAGAAGAAGGTTGGCCGTGGTCAGCCTTCCGGGTATGGCCATGCGCTTGTTCCGAAGATCGTCCATCGAGAAATCGTCCCGGGCCACGATCAGTGGGCCGCAACCCCGCCCGATGGCGCCGCCGGAGCGGAGCAGGCAGTATTCGTCCAGCAGGTGAGCGATGGCGTGTGCGGAAACCTTGGTCACGTCGAGTTCGCCCCGCCTGGCTTTTTGGTTGAGTGCCTCCACGTCGGCGAGCAGCGTTTCGAAACGGTATGGGGCCGCATCGATCCGCCCCTCGGCAAGGGCGAAGAAGATGAAGGTATCGTTCGGGCACGGGGAATATCCCAGGCGTATGGTGACGGGTTTTCGGCACATATCCGGATTCTCGGCTTCCTGTGGTTGAACGGCTGTAACGCCGGCCGGACCGGCAGAGCGGGCACCTGCCGCATGGCCGGATGCCTTAAGCTACATACATCACAAAAGGTGCCACAAATCAAACGAAAACCATTCGGGGGACCGCACCGGGACCAGTTGGGACGCCTTTCCAGGAAAAGGGAACGTCACGGATTGTCCCGTCCCGGGAAGGAAGGCCGGGACCGGCGATGCCGCTCCTCCGGAAAGCCCGCCGACCGCCTTGACCGCGATGGTTCATCTCCTTAATTTATTTAAGTAATAATGGAGATTTAACCCCGCGGTACAGAGGAGTGAATCTGTTGAGACGAGGACCGGGGACCATGTTCGCGGAAATTCCCGGGAAAAACGGAGAAATTCGTCGTCAGTGCGCGCAGCGCAAGCGGATGTGCCATTATAACAGATGGGATTTTAAGTGAAAACACACCCCTGTCCCCTCGAGAGGGGATGGATGTTTCTCGGGGGGGGATGAGTCGAGAAGACGGCTCGAACGGGAAATTGCATGTTATCTCAGCAGAATTGACCGAGGGGTTCTCAATAACCGTTGTCGGACAAGGTACCTGTTTGGACACCAGGCAAGTGTTAGAAAGGCGGTTGATGATGAAGGCAGGTATTATTTTCACAGGAACCGGGCCGATTGTCGTATTGACGGCCTGCGATTCGCTGGAAGATCCCAGAATAGTGACGCAGCTATCGGCCAAAGGCATCAGGAAGTTCATCGCTTACGAAATCCCCGTCGATCTGGTGAGAGAAAAATACGGGCAGCTCTTTTCGATCACCCTGCGCGACCTCAAGCAGACGGATGACCTGCGGGTCGTGGATGCGGACGGCATCCGTATTTTCAACAACTTCCCGATGAACCAGTTCGGTCAGCCCATCTATCACGAAGGGGACAAATTCAGAAGAGCGGCCTGATTCCCGCCGCTGCATCGGTGCGGCGGGAAAACCGGCGGATGGAACCGGCTCGAGCGCGTACGGGTGGGCCTCGTACGCGCTTCGGCGATTTAGTGAAAGCCAGGCCCGGAACGGCTTGGGAGAGTGGCTTGCAGGAAGCGTGGAGTCTTTCGAGGACGTGCATCGAGTGGCATGATTGTCCCGGAGGGCAGCGTGGAAGCCTGGGGAATCAAGGCAGGAGATAGAAGGCCAGGTTTCTGTTCAGGGCGGAATCGCAGAATTCCGCGCCGATCTGGCGGTCAACGACCCGTTTGACGGCCACGTTTCTGCTGATCAACGATTTGGCGGCGTCGTCCAGCTTGAAGGTGACCTTGAGAACGTCCCCGGGCTGGATATTGTGCTTCAAGTTCGTCCTGAATCCGACACCCGTCTGGGAAATGTCCAGGACGACCATCCCGCCGACTTCCCTCGGGGGGTCCTGCCGGGCGTATTCGCCGTGCAGCTGGACTTTTTTCCTGTAATATTTCCTGTTTTCGAAAGTGACCGTAAATGCGGAGCCGCACGGGCACTTCACCCGCACGGGTTCGGCGGCGCCCGCGTACCTGGTGCCGACGACCGTCTTTTTCCTGCCGCATTCCGGGCAGATGATGATCCCTTCCCCTTTGTCGTCCAGGTATATCTTTCGAGACTCCGTCATGGTGGAGCAATCTCCCGTCGAGCGTGTCTTGCGGCGAATCGATCCGCTGATATAAAGACCGTGTGAGCGCCCGCCGACGCAGCGCGGCAACCGCGGAGAGGGCAGGGCGCTGGCCGGAAAGACGTTGTAATCGATAGCAAAACATCCAGGCGTTTGCAACTGGTTCCTGCATGGCTCTTTCAAGCGGTTTTCGGGTGTCCGGACCGAGTCCGGCGAATTCGGCCTCTGCGGCCCTCCGGCGCCATGGGATGGGGGCAATTATGGTTTGCTTTCGGTTTTCTTTTGAAGTATTCTATTATATTGTGGCAAATGTCGAATTAAACAGGATTCTCTTTTGCGCCACAATTGTTTATAATAACTTGTCTTTTTGTTCTATCAGTCTATGCGGGCCATTTTGCTGGTTTACAGGGCTGTTTATATAAAATATAATCTTTTTTATTGATAAAGTCCTGTGGAATCAGCAGACGAGGACGGAAAACTGCCATCGGTGTTTTTGCACTGGTACACTCCTTCCTTTCTCATGACGGCGTCATGCAGGGTAGTGGTGGATCGGCGGACATCGGCCTCGAATTGGCCGAAGAGGTTCGGGTATCCTTCCATGCCCGGTGGTCCCGCGAGGGATTGTCGGAGCATGGAAGGCTGTGTCCAGTCAGGAATAAGGAGATAAGAGTGCAATGTGTCGATTATTCGCGGTGACAAGTGAGGAGCCCCAGTCTCCCATCATGGCCATCCAGGCTCTCGACGTGATGCGTGAAGGTCATGACGGTTCCGGTGTCGGCCTTTTCCTGAGCGACCTGGGGGGACCCTTTGAGGATTTGAAAGCCTCGCCGATCCTGTCGGGTATCTTTACCAACGACGGTTTGAAGCGGTTGGACCAGTTCATGATGAACATCGGCTTCATGACCAAGTACAGGATCACCATCAAGATTCCCAAAAACCCTCCTTTGGGGACTCCCAAGCGGGACGTCTATCTGATCCGGGCCTATGAATACCCGGAGAGCTGGGAAGGGCTCAGCGATCAGGAAAAGGAACTCCGCCTGATGATGACCCGCATTCAGCTTCGCCAGATGGGGGAGGAGCACGAAGACATGATCGTCTACAGCTTCTGGCCCGACACGATCATGATCAAGGAACTCGGGGACCCGCTTTCCGTG
>JAJFUA010000454.1 GCA_021372635.1 Desulfobacteraceae bacterium
CGGGTACTTTCGAGTTCAAAAGGGAATCCCGTGAAATTCGGGAACGGTCCCGCCGCTGTAAACGGGGACGAAATCCGATCGCGCCACTTTCTCGCGTAAGCGGGATGGGAAGGCTCGGAGAGTAGAGCGATCCGCAAGTCAGAAGACCTGCCTGATGCCGTTCGGTGTGCCGGTACGTGGAAATATCGGGCAGGCCAGCCAGGGACCAAGCGAATCAGGGTGCAATCCCCAGGGCGTATTTGCTCTGGGGATTTTTTTTTTGGCCTGACGCCCTGCTCCCGAAGCCCTCCACGCTGTCGAATTCTCAACCAAACCTTTCCACAAGGCCCGGAAGCCGTTCAGCTTCCCGGCATTCAAGCTCACACACAACGGAGGTTCGCAATGCAAAAGGGCATGATCCTGTTTGTCAGGCAGGGAGAAGAAGCCGTCCCCATTCTCTCGGCGGAAGAGTTGATCGAGACGTCCCGGTCTCTGGGGGTAACCGCGATTTGCGTGGCGGTCTCCATGGAGGAAGCCATAACCGGATGGTGGCACCTCCTTGCCAGGGGAATCGAACAGGTTTTGTTGATGACCGTCGGGTACAACGACTCCATGGGAAGGATCGAATCCCGCGGAATTCCCGTGCGGCTCTGCGGACTACCCATCATGAACTGAAAGCGCTTTCTTTCCCCGAAAGGAGATGAAGCAATGCGAAAGCCTGCCGCACGAGTCCGCCGGCAGTGCCCGAAAGACCGACAGCCGGTTCAAAGGGCCTTATCGAGGGCTTGTGATCGAACGGGATACGGTGGGGGTTGTCCATGCTCCCGATTCCCGCCGGGGTGGATTTGCATGATCGGGGATGGACGACTCGGCGGAACTCTGTGGACACCCCTTGCCTTTATGTAACAATTGATTCATTATTCGGTAACAAATGAATGGGAGAGCGGAATGGCGGAAAGTGACTCTGAAAAATGGTTGCTCCTGATCCACCAGATCCCCCCGAAGCCCAACGCGCTTCGGGTGAAAATCTGGAGGCGGCTCCAGCACGTGGGAGCCGTGGCAGTCAAACAGTCGGTCTATGCCATGCCTTTTTCCGAACAGTCGCGGGAAGACTTGAGCTGGATACTCAAGGAAATCGTCGAGGGCGGCGGAGACGGGTCCATTTCGGAGGCGCGTTTCCTGGAAGGACTTACCGATGCGCAGGTCATCGACCTTTTCCGTAACGCGCGCAAGTCGGATTACGAAAAGATCATCCGGGAAGGGAAACAGTTGCTCGGCAACTGGCCCTCGCGTGAGGACTCCCCTCCCGATCCGGCGGCAAGGAACCGCACCCATGTCTACAAACTGCGCCAGCGACTGAGCGAGGTTTCAGCCATTGATTTCTTCCAGGCTCCTGAAAGGGAAACCGCTGAGACCGTGCTCAAAGAACTCGCTTCCCGAATGTCTCATCAGCCGCCGGTCGCCTGCGCCGCCACAGAAGTCCTTGGCAGCCTGGAAGGAAAGACCTGGGTGACACGGAAGAACGTCTTCGTGGATCGCATTGCCTGCGGCTGGCTGGTCAGGCGTTTCGTGGACGAAAAGGCGGCCTTCAGATTCGTGCAGAGCCGCCAGTACGTCCCGGAACCGTACGAGGTCCGGTTCGATATGTTCGAGGGAGAATTCACTCACGAAGGGGACCGGTGCACCTTCGAGGTAATGCTCCGGCACATGCGGCTCCCGGACCCGGCGCTTGCGCGCATGGCCGAAGTCATCCACGACATTGACCTTAAAGACTCCAGATACAACCGGGAGGAAACGGCGGGCTTCCATGCCCTCCTGGCCGGCATGGTGGCGTCCCATCCAGAGGATGAGGAGCGCATGGAGGAAGGGCTTCGATTGTTCGAAAACCTTTTTGCCTATTTCCAGGAACATAAGGAGGAGCAGCACTCCGCCGCGGTCGGTGAACACAGGCACCGGCAGAGGAGAGGATCACCGGGAAGAGATGTGAACCTTTGATGCGATCGTCAAGAACACGACCTGAAAAACATCGAAAAACAGTTTGAAGTCTATGACGTCCTCCATGCCCGGTGCCGTTTGGATGTGGCCGGGAGCGGCGGGCGGTAAAGGATAAGCTATGGGACTTCAAGACGCCCTGACCACCCGCGTGACGGGAATCTCGAATTTTCTCGGCCTACAGAGAAGCACCGTCGGGGTGCTCTTCATGGTGATTCTCGTGGGCATGGGCGAGCGGATGGCCGAGCGATTCCTGCCCATTTACATGATGGCGCTGGGCGGCGGAGCCCTTTCCATTGGCCTCCTGCAAGCCATGGACAACCTTCTTTCGGCCCTCTACAGCTTTCCCGGCGGCTATCTCGCCGACCGCATCGGCACGAAGAAGTCCCTTATGGTCTTCAACCTTGTGGCGATGGCCGGTTTCGCCCTGGTGATCATTATTCCCGCATGGCAGGCGGTGCTGGCAGGAGCGGTGCTTTTCATCTCCTGGTCCGCCATCTCACTTCCGGCCACCATGAGCCTCATGTACAAAGTGCTCCCCAAAAACAAACGCACCATGGGTGTAAGCATGCACTCACTGGTGCGCCGCATTCCCATGGCCCTCGGCCCCCTGGCCGGTGGCCTTTTCATCAGCTTCTGGGGCGAGCGGGAAGGAGTCAGGATCGCTTTCGGGGCGGCTCTCGCCATGGCGCTGCTGGCTCTCGTTTTACAGCAGCGCATGATCGAAGATGATACCATGGATGCAAGATCCTGCCCGGCTGCAGGTTCTCACACTCCGGAGAAGAATCCCCTCAGATTGCTCGAACTGATGAGCCCTGCAATGAAAGGGCTGCTTGCAACGGACATTCTCATCCGGTTCTGCGAGCAGATCCCGTATGCTTTCGTGGTCATATGGTGCATGAAGACCATCGCGGAGCCGGTTTCAGCCTTCCAGTTCGGTCTTCTCACGACGATCGAGATGACAACGGCGGTGCTCATTTACATCCCCGTGGCCTACCTTGCGGATCGAGGCGCCAAGAAACCCTTCGTCCTCATGACGTTTGTCTTCTTCACCCTGTTTCCCCTGGCGCTTCTCTACAGCCGTTCCATGGAGTGGCTCATCGCGGCATTTATCCTGAGGGGGCTTAA
>JAJFUA010000008.1 GCA_021372635.1 Desulfobacteraceae bacterium
GTCCCGGATTTCACCGACCATGATGATATCGGGATCCTGCCGCAGGAACGATCGAAGTGCTGCTGCAAAATTCAGTCCAATCGCCTCGTGAATCTGCACCTGGTTGATGCCGAGCAGGTTGTATTCCACGGGGTCTTCGCACGTCGAAATATTGTGGCTGGCCTTGTTCAGATCGGACAGCGCGCTGTAGAGTGTCGTCGTCTTCCCGCTTCCCGTCGGGCCCGTAACCAGGACCATGCCGAAAGGGAGATAGATGGCCTCTCTGAAATTCTTGTACTGGGACTCCTCGAAGCCGAGCTTGGTCATGTCCAGCTGGAGTCCGGATTTGTCCAGGAGGCGGAGGACCACCTTCTCCCCGAAAAGCGTGGGCATGACGGAAACGCGGAAATCCATCTCACGCCCCTTTGCCTTCAGCTTGATGCGGCCATCCTGCGGAAGCCGCCGCTCGGCGATATCCAGGCGGCTCATGATCTTCAGGCGGGAGATGATGGCATTGCGCAGCGCCATCGGCGGACGCATCACTTCGTAGAGCACGCCGTCGATCCGGAAACGGACGCGCATCGATTTTTCATAGACTTCTATGTGGATATCGCTCGCCTGCTTGCGTATCGCGTCCATGAGGATGAAGTTGACCAGTTTGACGACGGGCGCCTGTTCCGCGGCATCTTCCAGGAAGGAAAGATCCATCTCCTCGGACGATTCCACGACGTCGACGTCCACGTCCTCCTTGAGCATCCCCAGCACGTCGTCAAGGTTCTCGTCGGCAACGTTCCCATGACCCTGCTGCTGCCCGATCATCTTCTTGATCGCGGTTTCCGAAGCCACGTGCACCTGGATGTTCTTGCGCGTCAGGAAACGCATGTCGTCGATCATGAAAAGATTGCCAGGATCGGACATGGCCACGTTGAGAGTGTTTCCCATGAGGCCGAAAGGCACTGCCTGGTATTTCACCGCAATGTCGGATGGAATCATCCCTATGACGTCTTTGGGAATGGTCAGCTTTCCCAGGTTCACCTGCGGCACGTGAAACTGCCTTGCGATGAACTCCATCAACTGTTCCTCGCTGACGAACCCCAGCTTGATCAGAATGGCTCCGATGCGCTCGCCGCCGTTCTTCTGTTCCTCTAAGGCACGGTTCAGCTGTTCCTGGTTGATGAGACCTTCCTGGAAAAGAAGCTCTCCTATTTTCTTGGCCACCAGCACCTACCTCTTTCGAGCCATCCTATCGGAATACACCGGCTTCTCATTTCCAACCTCCGGGAATTCCCCCGACATGAGCATGTTTTCCGTAGCTCACACGAATGGGAAAGTGTAGTATGAGCGTGCCGGAAAACGAATCAAAAATTCTTGACAGCGGGAAAATCCCGGTTATTATTCGCTACAATTTTTCCGGGAGAGATTTTTACATTACCACTTTTGGAGGTTTTTGTCATGATTTGTGAGACCGTGAAGCAGGGAGCCGAATGCGGCTTTATGACCAAGGCTGGTTGTGGGTACAATGGGGGGTTTTGCCACCCGATCGTGGAACAGTGCGAAGGGTGCCAGAAGGTGATGGAAGTGGCTCAGGGCAAATACTGCTCCAGCTATCCCAATCCTTCCGTCAAGTGGAAGACCAACCACTGCAATTTCGCAACCCATGCGAAGACTGAGGCTCAGGCTCAGCAGAAGATCAACCCCCTCAAGGCTTCCAAGCGCGCAACCAAGCGGAAATAACTCAGGGACGGTTCGTGAGAGCAAGTTGTGTGGTCCCCCTGTTATGGAACGCTCCGTTTGCTCTCACCATCTGATCCCTCTCCGCGCCGGTTCCCCTCCTGCCGCAAGCCGCCCGCGAGGCTGCCGTCTCCTTTTCTTTTTATTTGACATCCATTATATCCATCGCTATGGGATATTTTGCGCTCCGGCCGGCAGCCGTCCTCGCTTGATCCCGGAACCCGGATGCACGGCCGCCTTCGCATGACGGTATAGACCGCTTTGCGGTAAGTATAATCAACGGCATTGAAGGACTATGAGAAAGGATGACATCGCTGTGGGAGAAACGCTCATTTTAACGGGAACCCAGGCGGCGGCCCTCGCGGCCAAATTGTGCCGGGTACAGGTCATCGCCGCTTATCCAATCACGCCCCAGTCCAAGATTCCCGAGGTGCTTTCCGAGTATGTCGAACGGGGAGAACTGGAGGCGGAGTTCGTGCGGGTCGAGAGCGAGCATACGGCTATGGGAGTCTGCATTTCCGCATCCATTGTGGGAGCCAGGGTCTTTACCGCTACGGCCTCAAACGGCCTGGCCTACATGCACGAACAACTGCACTGGGCCGCCGGTGCGCGCCTGCCCATAGTGATGCCCGTTGCCAACCGGGGCCTGGGCGCACCCTGGACGATCCTCAACGACATGCAGGACACGATCGCCCAGAGAGACACGGGCTGGCTGCAGTTCTACTGCATGAACAACCAGGAAGTGCTGGACATGGTCATCCTCGCGTACAAGGTCGCCGAGCAGCTCATGATTCCCACCATGGTCTGCTTCGACGGCTTCAGGCTCTCCCATACCGTGATGCCCGTATCCGTTCCCGGACGGGAGGCAATCGACGCGTATCTCCCCGCATACAAGTGCCCCTACACCCTGAGCCCGGAAAACCCCGTCAACATCAACCCCGTGGTTTTGACCGATCCGCTTCCCGGCCCCGACGGGGAACTTTGCCCGAGCTACATGGGATTCCGCCACCGGCTGCAGGGCTCCTTCGAAAACGCCCTGTCGGTGATCGCCGAAGCCGGAGGCGCCTTCGGCGACTCTTTCGGAAGATCCTACGGGGATCCCCTCTATCGCTATCGGGCCGACGACGCGGACATTCTGTTCGTCACCATGGGGTCCCTTGCGAGCGAGGCGAGCGAAACGGCGGACCTGCTGCGCGAGGAAGGCATCCGGGCCGGGGTCGTCGGGTTGAGGGTCTTCAGGCCTTTTCCCTCCGAAGCGCTTTCGAAAGCCCTGGCCGGGAAGCGCGGCATCGCGGTGGTGGAGAAAGCGATCAGCTACGGTTACGAGGGGGCACTGGCCACGGAACTCAAAGCCGCCCTCTACTGCTGCGACGGCCATCGTCCCACGGTCTTCAACTACATTACCGGACTCGGCGGCAAAGACGTCAAGCCGACCGATCTTCTGCAAGCAGCCCGCGAACTGCTCCAGGGCATCGAGACGGGGGCCGCCCAGAAACACCCCACATGGATAGGCGCCGGGATTTAGCTCCAAAGGAACCGGGACGATCGAGCGAGAAGGAAACCGCCTGCTCGACTCAACGGCATTGTGCTTGAGTCAATCAGAAGAAAGGAAACAGCAAGAGCCCATGTCAACCGCTATTCTGGATCTCCCCCAAGAAGAATATATCCTGCCGGGCACGCGCACGTGCGCCGGGTGCGGATTGCCGATCGCCTACCGCTTCATTCTGAAGGCGCTGGGACCGAAGACGATCATGACGCACCCCGCCTGCTGCCTGACGATCCTG
>JAJFUA010000031.1 GCA_021372635.1 Desulfobacteraceae bacterium
CACGACGGCGAACCTCTTCAGCGGCTTTTTCGGAATCGTGAACGCCATCGGCGGGCAGTTTGAAGTGGCCGCACTGGCGATCATCTTTTCCTGCGTGTTCGATATACTCGACGGCAAGGTGGCCCGCCTCACACGGGCGACAAGCCGATTCGGCGTGGAATACGATTCGCTGGCCGATCTCGTCGCGTTCGGGGTGGGACCGGGGCTCCTGATGTACCTCTGGGCGCTGAAACCCTACGGGCGGCTCGGATGGCTCGCCGCCTTCGTGTTCATGGCCTGCGGGGCGCTGCGTCTCGCCCGGTTCAACGTCCAGGTGGAAACGGTCAGCAAGACGTACTTCGTCGGCCTGCCCATCCCGGGCGGCGCCGGTATGGTGGCCACCACGGTGCTGTTTCTCACCTACTGGAAACCGGCGTTCGCCACGATGTCCACCATGCCGCTTCTCCTGATGACCTATGTCCTCGGGTTCCTGATGGTCAGCACGCTGCCCTACTACAGCTTCAAGGACCTGGAGTTCGTCAAGGCGAAGCCGCTGCCTATCCTGTTTGCGGTCGTGGTGATGGTGTCCATCATCGCCATGAACCCGACGGAGATGCTTTTCGCGCTCATGCTGCTCTACATCCTGTCCGGCCCGGTGGTGTACGTGGTCCGGCATGTCCGGGGAGTTCAGAATCCTTCCCCGGCGGAGGCTCCCTGCCCGCCCGCCGTTGAGGGGCCGGTTCGCGACCAGGCCGGACAGCAACCCGCGGAGACCGAACGGGACGGGCGCGAACAGCCGTGAGTCCCTTTTCGTCCCCTGGTTTTTGAAAGGTTGAAACATGTCGATGACGATCAGTGAGAAAATCCTGGCGAAGCACGCCGACAGAGCCGAAGTGAAGCCCGATGAACTCATCGAGGCGAGGGTCGATTTCGCCCTCGGCAACGACATCACGGCTCCGTTGGCCATCGAGGCGTTCCGGCGGGCCGGTGCGAAAAAAGTCTTCGACCCCGAGCGGATCGCGCTGGTGCCCGATCACTTCATTCCCAACAAGGACATCGCGTCCGCCGTGCAGGCGAAGACCCTGCGGGACTTCGCGCAAGAGCATGGCCTCACTTGGTACTTCGAGGTCGGGCGGATGGGAGTCGAGCACGCGCTGCTGCCCGAACAGGGCCTGGTGCTTCCCGGCGATGTCGTCATCGGGGCGGACAGCCATACCTGCACCTACGGGGCGCTGGGCGCTTTCGCCACGGGAGTGGGCAGCACGGATCTGGCCGCCGTGATGATCACGGGAAAAGTCTGGTTCAAGGTCCCGCACTCGCTCAAGTTCATCTTCCGGGGAAAACCCGGCCCGTGGGCGGGAGGAAAGGACCTCATCCTGTACACCATCGGCAGGATCGGTGTCGACGGCGCCCGGTACCGGGCGATGGAATTCACGGGAGAGGCGATCGAATCGCTCCCCATGGAGGGGCGTCTTTCGATGAGCAACATGGCCATCGAGGCGGGGGCCAAGGTCGGCATCATCCCCCCGGACGCGATCACGAGGGCCTTTGTGGAGGGGCGGGCCAGGAGACCCTACGAGTTTTTCGCCAGCGATCCGGACGCGGTCTACGAATCCGTTTTCGACTGGGATGTCTCCGGCCTGGAACCCCAGGTGGCCCTGCCCCATTCGCCGGAAAACGTCCGGCCGGTCACGGAGCTTCCGGAGATACGCATCGACCAGGCGGTGATCGGTTCCTGTACCAACGGGCGGCTGGAGGACCTGCGCCAGGCGGCCAGGGTTCTCAAGGGCAGGAAAGTCGCCCGCGGGGTGCGCTGCATCATCATTCCCGCAACCCAGCAGATCTACCGGCAGGCGATGCGGGAAGGGCTGTTCGAGATCTTCCTGGAAGCCGAAGCCGCCGTGAGCACTCCCACCTGCGGTCCCTGCCTCGGAGGGCACATGGGCATCCTTGCCCCGGGAGAGAAGGCCGTCGCGACCACGAACAGGAACTTCGTCGGACGGATGGGGCACGTGGAGAGCGAGGTCTATCTGAGCAATCCGGCCGTTGCGGCCGCATCTGCCGTTGCAGGGCGGATCGTTCATCCCGGTAACCTTTAGGAAGCCCGGAGGGAAGAGGGCGTTCGGCGGGCCCGGGGATCTCCCGGAGCGGCCGGGTTTCGGCCGGCGGATGCCGGCATGCGAGGTCGAAAGATGAAAACCAAAGGCAAGGCATGGAAGTTCGGCGATGATGTGGATACGGACGCCATCATCCCGGCTCGCTATCTGAACACCACGGACCCCCGGGAACTGGCCGGGCACTGCATGGAGGACGCCGATCCGGACTTCGCCCGGAAGGTGGCGGAGGGCGATATCATCGTCGCGGGCAAGAATTTCGGCTGCGGTTCGTCCCGCGAGCACGCTCCCATATCCATCAAGGCCGCCGGGGTGAGCTGCGTGATCGCGCACAGTTTCGCGCGGATTTTCTACCGGAATTCGTTCAATATGGGCCTCGCCATCATGGAATGTCCAGAGGCCGCGGAGTCCATCGCCACGGGAGACGAGGTGGAGGTGGACTTCGACAGCGGGATCGTGGTCAACCTTACGCGCAACCAGAGTTTCCGGGCGCAGCCCGTGCCTCCCTTCATGCAAAAGCTTCTGAGCGCGGGAGGGTTGATCCCTTACGTTTCGGAACAGATGGGGCTGAAGGCGGTCTGACGGGAATCGTCCGAAGGCGGCCGCCGTCCGGCATCCGGCTTCCCGAAGGATGCCGCGGAAGGACGGGGCGCCCGGGTTCTTTTTTTCGGGAACCATACGGAATGAGGCTGTTATGAGTAAGAGCTATCAAATTGCGGTCATACCGGGGGACGGAACGGGGCCCGAAGTGATCCGGGAGGCCCTGAAGGTGCTGCATGCCGTCGCCCCGACGGAAAGCCTCCATATGGAGTGCGTCCATTTCGACCTGGGCGGGGAGCGCTACCTGCGCACCGGCGAGGTGCTTCCCCCCGGCACGGTGGAGGAACTGACGGCCTTCGACGCCATCCTGCTGGGCGCCATCGGGCATCCCGGGGTCAAGCCGGGGATCCTGGAGAAGGGGCTGCTCCTGGAACTGAGATTCCAGCTCGACCAGTACATCAATCTGCGCCCCGTCATTCTCTATCCGGGCGTCGATACGCCGTTGAAGGACAAGGGACCCGACGACGTCAATTTCGTCATCGTCCGGGAAAACACCGAGGGGCTCTACGCCGGCGCGGGGGGATTCCTGCGCAAGGGCACGCCCTTCGAGGTCGCCGTACAGGAATCGGTGAACACGAGAATGGGGGTGGAGCGGTGCGTGCGGTACGCCTTCGACTGCTGCCGCCGCCGCAACCAGAAAAAGAAACTGACGCTTTGCGGCAAGACGAACGTCTTGACCTACGCCTCCGATCTCTGGCAGCGTACGTTCGACGAGGTGGCCGCGGAGTATCCGGGCATAGGGACCGATTACGCGAACGTGGACGCCATCTGCATGTGGATGGTGAAGAACCCGGAATGGTTCGACACGATCGTCACGGACAACATGTTCGGGGATATCATCACGGACCTGGGGGCCATGATCCAGGGGGGAATGGGAATCGCCGCGGGAGGGAACATCAACCCGGCGGGCGTTTCCATGTTCGAACCCATCGGAGGTTCGGCGCCCAAGTATACGGGGAAGAACATCATCAATCCGCTGGCGGCCATCGCGGCGGTCCAGATGATGCTGGACCATATGGAGGAATACGACGCGGCGAAGAGGGTCGAAGACGGCATCCGGAAAGTCGTGGCGCAGGATATCAAAAGCCTGTCTGCAGGTGCGATGGGATACTCCACCAGTGAGGTCGGCGACCTGGTGGCGAAGTATGTGAGTTGACGGATGGCGAACTGCCGGTGAAGGTTTCCGCGGGCATGCGGCGTTGCCTTTGCACGGCATTTTGTCCGGTGTTTGGCAGATGAAAATGGAAAGGCGGAATGGAAATGGGACAGAAATCCTTTCAGGTGGCTGTTGTTGGGGCGACGGGTGCCGTCGGCAATCTCATGGTGCAAGTGTTGGAGGAGCGTGGCTTTCCCGTGAAGGGGCTGCGGTGCCTGGCTTCGGCCCGCTCGCTTGGCAAGACGATCCCCTTCAAGGGAGAGCAGATTCAGGTCGAAGAGCTTAAGGAAGATTCCTTCAAGGGAATCGACGTCGCTCTGTTTTCCGCCGGCGGGAGCGTGAGCCGCAAGTTTGCGCCGATCGCGGCGAAGGCGGGATGTGTCGTCATCGACAATTCGAGTGCGTTTCGCATGGACCCCGCCATTCCGCTCGTCGTCCCCGAAGTCAATCCGGACGCCTTGAAGCCGGGGCCCGGGATCATTGCAAATCCCAACTGCTCTACCATCCAGATGGTGGTGGCCCTGAAGCCGATCCAGGACGCGGTGGGGATCAAGAGAATCGTGGTCACGACCTTCCAGGCGGTTTCCGGCACAGGCAAGCGGGCCATCGAAGAACTGCGCCTCCAGGTTACGGACCATGTGGGCGGCTGCGCCATGCGCCACGAAGTCTATCCCCATCAGATCGCCTTCAACTGCCTGCCGCACATCGGGTCCTTTCTCGATACCGGCTACACCGAAGAAGAGATGAAGATGGTCAACGAGACCCGCAAGATTTTCTCCGACCCGGATATCGCCGTCTGCGCCACAACGGTGCGCGTGCCGGTCTTCTACGGCCATTCCGAATCGGTGAACATCGAAACGAGAAAGCCCATCACCGCGGAAAAGGTGCGGGAACTCCTTTCGAAGGCGGCCGGCGTGCGGGTCATCGACGATCCGTCCAAGTGCCAGTACCCC
>JAJFUA010000101.1 GCA_021372635.1 Desulfobacteraceae bacterium
CGTGGGTGATCCCCTTTCCATGGCGATCACCCACGCGCACGCTTCAGGCATGGGCGGAATGCGGGGCGCCGGAGATCTGGTGGCCCGAGTGCAAATGTCCAGGGGCGTGCGAATCGCTGAGGCCAAGGCGTACGTGGCGAAAAAACTCGGCATTTCGGTATCGCAGTTGACGGACCCGGTCATCATGACCGAGGTGCGCCAGGATTTGAAGCTCGGCCAGATCACTCCTCTGCCGGGCTGTCCCAAGGGGATCGAAGCCAAGTTCAACATCGCCAGGGTGCTGGACATCGACATCAACTGTGTGAAACGTTTCAGGGAGCGGGCATCGCTGTAATGCGGCTCTCGTTGCGGCATCGTTCGAAGGAGAAGGGATTCATGATCGACCAGGCTACAATCGATGAGGCAAAAAGTGTGCTCGTAGCCCAGAACAGGGACAGGGCCGTCGAGATTGCCCGCAGAGTCATCGCGGCGGGCGGAGACCCCCTGGAACTCATGAGCCGGGCCTTCATTCCGGGGATCAACGAAGTTGGAGACCTTTTCGGCCGAGGACAACTGTTCCTGCCGGAACTGATGCTGGCGGCCGACGTCATGAAGGCGGCCACGGACATCGTGAACGAAGCTCTGGCCGGAACCTCGCGAAGCGCGCAAAAGGCCGGAACCGTCGTGATCGCCACGGTGAAGGGTGACGTTCACGACATCGGCAAGTGCATCGTCGTCTCCCTGATGAGGGCGAACGGCTTCACCGTCCACGACCTGGGGCGGGACGTCGCCACCGACGCCATCCTGGAGAAGGCTCTGGACGTGAACGCCGATGTCATCGGCACCAGCGCCCTTCTGACCACGACGATGACGCATCAGAAGACGCTCGAGGAGGCCCTGAAGTCTCATGGGCTCAAGGGCCGCTTCAAGACCATCGTCGGCGGCGCCCCGGTGACCCCCCGTTGGGCCGCGAGGATAGGCGCCGACGCCTACGCCGAGGATGCGCAGGATGGAGTCGGCAAGGTAAAGCAGTTGCTTTCCTCTTGAGGAAGCCGACCGCCTGCGCGTCGCTCCCGTCCGAAGTCTTTGACGGCGCGCCCGGGTGTGCCGCCTTCGCGGAGGGTGGATCGGATGTGATCGCGCGGATTCTAAATCCTCGCAGCCGGGTGCGACTCCCGGACTCTCCGCCAGCCCTGGCGGGTGCGGGCAGGCCGAAAGGAAGCTCCATGCCGGAAGCCCATGGGTGGACCGACATTCAAAGGCGGAGGTTGAAAGAGTTGGATGCCGGGCCGGAGGATATCGACGCCCGTTTCGACACCGCCGAAGCCCGCAACCGGGCGTTTCTCGCGGTGGAAACGAGGCTGAAGAGGCAGGCGCGCGGGCGTCTCGGGGCTTTTCTCGCCACCGGCCTGCGGCCACGTCTGTGCCTCCTGGAAACCCTCCTGGTCGAGACCCTGAACCGACTGGGTTTCGCCCAGGTTGTGACGCCCATCGTCATCTCCGGGGCGCATCTCGCCCGGATGTCCATAGACGACGCCCACCCTCTTTCCCGGCAGGTTTTCTGGATCGACGGGCGGCGGTGCCTGCGGCCCATGCTGGCGCCCAATCTCTACAGCCTGATGGTCGATCTCGGCAGGGTGGCCGAGCGGCCCGTCCGCTTCTTCGAAATCGGCCCGTGCTTTCGGAAGGAATCCTACGGGGCGCGGCACAGCAGCGAGTTCACCATGCTCAACCTTGTCGAAATGGGCCTGCCTCCGGAGGCGAGACTCGACCGGCTCAGGGAACTCGGCGGGACTGTCGCGGAAGCGGCGGGAATCACGGATTACCGCTTTGAAAGGGAATCGTCGGAAGTCTATGGAGACACCCTCGACGTGGTGGCGGGCGAAGAGGGGGTCGAAATCGCTTCGGGGGCCATGGGCCCTCACCCGCTGGACGCCGCCTGGCGCGTCACCGACACGTGGGTGGGGCTCGGCTTCGGCCTGGAGCGACTGGTCATGGTCGCGCAGGGCGGCGGCACGCTGGGCAGATGGGGACGGAGCCTCGCTTACCTGGACGGGATCCGCCTGAACCTCTAGGCGGGAACGGGCGGAGACGGCGCATCGGATGAAAGGGATCGGATTGAAGAGCGGCTTTCAGCTCGATACGATACTGGGCCGTTCCCTGGACGGCGAACTTCCGGGCGAAGGGGAACTCCGGTTCTTACTGGAACTGACCGATCCCGGCGATATCGGACGGCTCTTTCAGACCGCCCGGCAGCTGCGCGGGCGATATTTCGGCGACCGGGTGTTCCTCTACGGTTTCCTGTACTTCAGCACCCACTGCCGCAACAACTGCCTTTTCTGCCAGTTCCGCAGAGACAACGCCGCGCTGGAGAGAAGCAGAAAAACGCCGGCCGAAACCGTTTCGACAGCCCGCCTGATCGCCGGATCGGGAGTGCACCTGATCGACCTGACCATGGGGGAGGACCCCTTCTACCTCGAACGGGGCGAAGACGGCCTCGCGGAACTGGCGGGACTGGTCCGAAACGTCCGCCTGGAAACCGGCCTTCCGGTGATGATCTCCCCGGGCGTGATCCATGAACGCGCCGCAGAGCGCCTCGCCGCGGCCGGGGCCGACTGGTATGCCTGCTACCAGGAAACCTACAGCCGGGTCCTTTTCGACGGCTTGAGGCATGGTCAGTCCTTCGGGGAACGGCTTGCCGCAAAGCGGACGGCCCGGGCTTTCGGCCTCCTGGTGGAGGAAGGGCTTCTCTGCGGTGCCGGTGAGACCTCGGGGGAACTGGCCGCCTCCGTATGCGCCATGCGCCCACTGGACCCGGACCAGGTGCGGGCGATGACGTACGTTCCCCAGCGGGGGACCGTTCTGCCGAGGCCTTCGGGCAGCGACAGGCGGCGGGAGCTGCAGTTGCTTGCGGTCCTGCGGCTCGTGTTTCCCGACCGCCTGATCCCCGCCTCGCTGGACGTCGAAGGACTGGCGGGCCTGGGACCTCGGCTGGCGGCCGGGGCCAACGTCGTGACCTCCCTTGTCCCTCCCGGCCGCGGGCTGGGTGGGGTCGCCAATGCGAGCCTCGATATCGGGGACGCGCGGCGCACCCCTGAGGCGATCGCGCCGGTATTGGCCGGGTGCGGGCTTCATGCCGCCGGTCTGCGGGATTATCTCGAGTGGATGAAGCGAAGGCGGGGGCAGGGGCACGATGCTCCCGCGGTGGAGTCGACATGCGGGTAGCGGTGGTCGGAGGAAACCTGCAGGGAGTCGAGGCCGCGTACCTGGCCCGCAAGGCAGGCTGGGAGGTGCTCCTTTTGGACCGTGACGCCGACGTGCCCGCCTCCGGCCTCTGCAGCCGGTTCGCGCAGGTGGATGTGACGCGGGATGCCGGAACCGCGCGACTGCTCGAAGGCGTCGACTGGATTCTCCCCGCCCTGGAAAACGCCGAGGCCCTCGCCGCCCTGGAAGAATGGTCGAGAACCGCGCGTGTGCCCATGGCTTTCGATCCGGCGGCGTACGCCCTGTCCTCCTCCAAGCTCGAATCCAACCGGCTGTTTGCCCGGCTGGGGCTTCCGGCCCCCAGGCGCTGGCCCGAATGCCGTCTCCCGGTAGTGGTGAAACCAGACCGGGGCAGCGGCAGCCGCGGCGTGCGGATCGTCTCCACGCTGGGGCAGCTTCACGCGGTTTTGGAACAGTCCGGGGAGCAGGCGCCTCCCGTGGTGGAGGAATATCTGGCCGGTCCTTCCTTTTCCATTGAAGTGACCGGAGAACCCGGCCGCTACGTCCCTCTCCAGGTGACCGACCTCCACATGGATGCCGGGTGCGACTGCAAACGGGTGAGCGCGCCTTCTGTCCTGCCCGGGGAACTGGTCGAGGAATTCGAGCGAATGGCTGTTGCCGTGGCGGAAGCCCTTCGACTGAAGGGAGTGATGGACCTCGAGGTCATCCTCCACGACGGCCGACTCAAGATCCTGGAAATCGACGCCCGCCTCCCCAGCCAGACGCCGACCGTTGTGTACTGGTCGACGGGGATCAACATGGTGGAACTGCTGGGAGGGCTGTTTGCCCCGGGGATGCCCGTTTCCGCGCCGAATTCCGCGCAGCCCCGGTCCGTCCTTTACGAACATGTCCGCGTCATGGAGGAATCCATGGAGATCGCCGGGGAGCACATCATGAGCGGGGCAGGGCCGTTGCGGCTCGCGAGCGGTTTTTTCGGGGCCGACGAAGCAATCACCAGCCATCGGGAAGGCGCTTCCGACTGGGTGGCGACTCTCATCTTTTCCGGGCCTTCCCCCGAAGAGGTCCTCGTCAGAAGGTGGAAAACCCTGGAGAGTATACGCAAGTTTGCCTGCCTGGATGAGATCGTCGATACGTTCCCGTCGTTCTGAGGGCGGTTTTTCCACTTTTTCAGGAGAATGCAGAGTGACACGCCTGGTGGCCGACGACTATAAACACATTCCCGGTATGCTGCCCGAATTCGATCTTCGTCTGAGGCGTCAGACGGGGCTGGGTTTGAAAGACCTTGCCGTCCATGCTGCGGGAGTAACGGAGTGGCCTGCGGGGGGAACGGCAGGGAAAACGCGGGTCGCCGCGGTTACGCTCACCGGAGGGGAAGGGGCACTGGATGGCTTTGCGGAAGCGGTTGCGGCCGTCGCCGATTTTCTTGGGGCGGACGCTTTCGTCACGCGTGCGGCCGATGCGGCGGGGCTGGCCGAAGCGTACGAATCGGGAGCGGAAATCGTCATGCTTGCCGATGACGAGCGTTTCGTTGCGATCAACCTGGTCACGCGCAGGGTATCGGACAATTCGCAACTGACGGGTCGGGCGTTTGCGACGGCGCTCGATCTCATGGCGGGCGGACTGCGCCGCCGCGGAGCGCTCGTACTGGGCTGCGGGCCGGTGGGCCGTTCCGCGGCGGAAGCCCTGGCCGGCTGCGGTGCTTCCGTGACCGTGTTCGATCCAGAAATCTCACGGAGCCGGGAACTGGTTTTGCGACTTCGGCGGATTTCGGGCGCTCCGGTCATGGCGGCCGAAAGCCTGCGGGCTGCCCTTTCATCGCATCAATATCTTCTCGACGCCACGCCTTCCGGCGGGTTCATATCCGGGGATGTGATCGATGACCGTACGCTGGTGGCAGCGCCCGGGGTTCCCTGCGGCGTGACGACCGAGGCCGCGGCGCTGCTGGGGGAAAGACTGCTCTACGACCCGCTTTGCCTGGGAGTGGCGGCTATGCTGATGGATGCAGCGGGAGGGGAGGCTGCTTCGCCATGAATTCGGGAGAAAACGGAAAGACGGCCGGGCGCTTTTACAGAAAGCGAGTGGAACTCTTCCGCCTTCTCGACCGGATAAAGCTCTGGCCATCGCGAAAGGGGATTCTGCACGGAATTCGGTCGGTGGAGACGATCGGCGGTGCGGCCCGGATCACGACCCACTGCAACAAGACGTTCCTGGTGCGCAATTCCCGGAACAGCCGCGCAGCCCGGCAACTGCGGAACAAGATGTTCGTGAAACCGTGCGAAGCCTGCCGAATTCCCGGCTGGAAGCTGGAGAAATACTCGGCGACCCTCTTCCGGAGACGTTTCGGATCGTTTCTCACCACTTCGAACGCGATGCCGCAGGCGTGAGAAGGGAGCCGCCTCCCTGCGGCGCAGTAAAGAATGGCGGAGGGTGTGGCCGGATATGGCCGCCGGGGGGTTGCTTTGTCGGAGGGTCTGGTATATTGAATCTCATGTGCATTATGTGAAAGAGTCCACTTTGCCTTGCCCGGATGAATCCGAATTGCTGCCGCTCTGCATGACTGAGGGAGAGAAAGGAGGGTAATGCCATAGCGACGGGGTGCCTGGAATGCTGAATGTGATCTCTTTGCGCGAACAGGTCTATCAATACCTTCGAAGTGCCATCCAGAAGGGAGTGCTTGTCCCCGGTACGTCCGTGAAACTTGAAAATCTGGCCGGTGCACTGGGAATCAGCAAAACTCCTCTCAAAGAAGCCATCCTTCAGCTGGAATGCGAAGGGTTCCTGGAAATTCAGCCGCGCCGCGGCGTTTTGATCAAGAAGCTGACCTACCAGGAAATCAAGGACTACTACGAAATTATCGGTTCCCTGGAATCATCCGTCCTGCTGGATGTTTTCGACCGGCTGTCCGATACCCACGTCAGGGAGATGAAGCAGTCGAACGCGGAACAGAAAGACGCACTGGAGAGCGGGGACTGCGATCGATACTACAGGCTGAACCTGGGGTTCCACGATGTTTTTCTGAAGCTGTCGGCCAATGCGACCATGCGCCGCATGGTCGTGCCCCTGAAGCAGCGGCTTTACGACATTCCCCAGCGGGTCTACTGGAAGGACTGGGAATACAGGAACATGCAGGAACACGCACGCCTGATCGAATGCATCGAAACGGGGGACAAACTCGGTGCGGTCGGTATCCTCAGGGACGAACACTGGGGATGGCGCGTGCATGAACCGTTCATCACGAGATTCTACGCCGTGACGGATGCCATGCGAGCCCCCGCGGAGGCTGCTTCTTCACAACCGGAGCCCCGTTCTTCCGAGCGGTGAGGCTGGGTGGGGAATCATGGAAGGCCGGAATCCGGCGATTACGGCTGACGGCCTGGAAACCGCGGCTTCATGGCGGTTTTGGGCGTGAGCGTCGGAGAACCGTCGGTTGGCCTGCAGCGTATTTCATCCATCCTCTCAGGGCGGATCGTCTCAGGCGGGAACGCCCCGCTCGTCCCAGCCCCGCAACCGGTAATAGTCCTGGAGCATTCGATCCATTTCTTCCCGGGAAAGGCTCTGCCCCGTCGGAAGGGCTTCGCGGTGAATGCGCATGGGCAGACGGTCCTGCTCGATGGTCATCCCTTCGCGCAGGTTGAACTTCCGGGTCATCGTGGCGATGGCGGAGGCGATCCCGCGCAGGTCTTCCTTCGTTGCGGGCAGCCCCGTCACGAGGCGCACGGTCTTTTCGAGTTCCTCCCAGGTGTAGAGATCGCGATAGAACCGGCAAAGGATCAGGGTGTCGAAGATGGTGAGGCGGTCTTCGAAGTCGGTGAGCATCTCCGCCTTGCCCTCCACGGCGTCGGCGGGGATCATCCCGGAAAGCTCCGGTTTGTAGAAGGTCGTGCGCAGGTGGCATGCCCCGCGATCCGAAGTGCCGTAGGAAAGTCCCATGCCTTTGAGAGTCCTGGGATCGTAGCCTGCGGGTTCCATCCCCTTGACGTGAATGGCCAGGTCCTCGAGGCCCCATGCCTTTGATGCGTGGACGATTCCTTCGGCCAGAACGTCCCCGATGCCCTGCCGGTTGGCTATCTGCACCAGCAGTGCGGCGATCCCGTCCGCATCCCCGTAGTCGATGGCGTAGTCGATCCTGCCGCGCCGCGAGGCCTCGATGGTGAAGGCGCACAGATTCCCCGCCGTGATCGTGTCCATGCCCAGCCGGTCGCAGATGTCGTTCAAGTAGGCGATTTCTTCGATTTCGTCCACCAGGCACAGCCCGCCGAAGGCGTAGATCGTCTCGTATTCCGGCCCCTCGATCACAAGCCCCGCGTGGCGTCCTCTTTTGATGGTGGCCAGGCGCCCGCACGCCATGAAGCACCTGGCGCACGCATTGGGCCGGACGTCGTTTTCCTGGTGGAACGTCTGCCCGCTGATCTTTTCCCAGTGATCGCAGGTTCCCGCCGTCCAGTAGCGCGTCGGAAACGCCTGGGCCTTGTTCATCACCGCCACCATCATGGTGGTGCCCAGCGCCTTGTATGCCTTGACCCCGGGATGCTCGACGTTCTTCCTGGAAAATTCTTTCGCATACCCGGCCAGCCCTTCGGGATCGTGGACGGCGCGCTTTCGGTTTCCCTGGAAGACCACGGATTTGAGAAGCTTGGACCCCATGACGGCGCCGACTCCCCCACGGCCCGCGGAGCGCCACTTGTCGTTTTCTATGACGGCGAAACGCAGCAGTCTTTCCCCTGCCGGCCCGATCACCACCGCGCCCGGTTTCCGGTAGCCTTCCCCCGGGATGGCGAACCGCCTGACGGACTCTTCCTCCGCCGTGAACGTGTCGGCTCCCCAGAGGTCCCCCGCGTCGAAGAAGCGAATTCCGTCGGGGTACACGGAAGCTGCGGTCGGCCGGGGCGACCTGCCGGTGAAGACCACGGCGTCGAAGCCGGCGGAGTCTACGGCTTCGGGGGCCTTTCCCCCGGCGTAGGATTCCACGTAGAAACGCGTCAGGGGCGACTTGGAATACACCCCGTAGCGGCTTGTCCCCCATATGCGGCTCTGGGTGAAAGGGCCGGTGGCAAAGATGAGATGGTTTTCCGGGGCAAGCGGGTCGATGCCGGGCGGGTTCATCTCCAGAAGCAGTCGTGTGGCCAGGCCCTTCCCGCCGAGGCTGGCTGCGAGAAACTCGTCCGAAACGGGTTCGATGCGAAACGTGCGTCCGGTAAGGTCCGCCACGAGAATACGTCCGTAAAAGCCGTGCATGAGGAACTCCTTTTGTCGCTCTCTTATACCGATCGTCTCCCGCCGGCAACGGTCATTCCCCGGTTTGGCCGCCTTACAGGCCGAGATAGGCCGTCTTGACGTGCGGATCGTTCACCAGCGACTTCGCCGGGCCCTCCATGATCGTCCGCCCGTTTTCCAGCACGTAGCCTCGGTCGCTCAGTTCCAGCGAGTGCATGACGTCCTGTTCCACGAGGAGTACCGTCGTGCCGCTGTCGGCGATTTTCCGGACGGTGTCGAAGATGGTCCGCGACAGGAGCGGGGACAGCCCGAGAGACGGTTCGTCGAGCATCAGCAGTTTCGGTATGGCCATCATGCCCCTTCCGATGGCGACCATCTGCTGCTCTCCGCCCGAGAGAGTCATGGCCAGTTGGGACTCCCGTTCGAGAAGTCTCGGAAAAAGCTCGTAAACGCGCTGGATCGTCTGGTCTACATGGGCTCTGGCGCGGCTGTTGTACGCGCCGATGATGAGGTTGTCCTTCACGTCCATGAGCTTGAAAAGGCGGCGTCCTTCCGGGATGTGCACGATGCCCGTCTCTACGATCGCTTCCGGGGGGGAGTCGTGCAGGCAGACCCCCTCGAAGAGGATCTGCCCCTTCCTGGGATGGAGCAGGCCGGAGATGGTCCGCAGCAGGGTGGACTTGCCCGCGCCGTTGCCCCCTATGATGCTCACGACCTCTCCCTCGTTGATTTCCAGGGAGAGATCGAAAATGACCTGGACGTCCCCGTAGAACACGTCGATATCCTTGACTTCAAGCAGAGGCATAGTCGTCCCCCAGGTAAGCTTTGATGACGTTCGTGTCGGAGGCCACCTGTGCGGGTTTGCCCCGGGCGATTTCACTGCCGAAGTGAATCACGATGATCTGATCGGACAGGGCCATGATCGCCCGCATGATGTGTTCGATGATGAGCACCGTGATGCCGCGATCGCGAAGGCTCCTGATGATGCCGACCACTTCGTCCACTTCGGTCGGCCTCAGGCCCGCCATGACCTCGTCGAGCAGCAGGAGTCGCGGTTCGGTGGCGAGAGCCCTCGCGATTTCCAGCCGCTTGCGGTCCGCAATGGTCAGGTTCCCCGACTTTATGTCCCTCTTGTCTCCAAGATGGAGGAAATCGAGGATCTCCAGGGATTTCCGCTCGGCGGTGGAGCGGCTGTCGGTGACGGCGAAGCTGCCGACCATGACGTTGTAGAGGACACTCCGCGAAGAAAAGGGCTTGACGATCTGGAAGGTCCTGGAGATTCCCTTCTTGGCCAGGTTCCATGGACGCTGTCCGCTGATCTTCTGTCCCGCGAAGCGGACCTCCCCTTCGGACGGCGGATAGACGCCGGCGATGCAGTTGAAGACCGTGGATTTGCCCGCGCCGTTCGGGCCGATCAGACCGACGATCTGCCCTTCTTCGACGGTGAAGCTCACCTGG
>JAJFUA010000137.1 GCA_021372635.1 Desulfobacteraceae bacterium
GAGCGGCTGGATGATGAACTGATGCTCTCCTGCCCCGAAGTACAAGCCGAACTCCGAGCCAAAGAACTGGAGAGGCAGGTTGGGCAGCTGAAACAGGAGATTGAGGACTGGAAAACCCTGCTGGAAATCGAGATAGATGAGGCTTCCGTCCTTACCCGCATGCTTTTCAACGAGAACGTCGGAGAGTTGCGCTGTGAGATGGGGTCCTCCCTTGAGAAGTACGACCACACCTATGTCTCCCGTGAACTTCTCCTCAATACCAAGGAAGGCAAGAAGGCAACGGAGGAGATGGAGAAGTACTGGGAGGGGAGCACCTGGAGGCAGCTCACCCTTCGCCTTCCCGATGGCACCGAGACCTTTATCTATGTGAGGCAGAAGAGGCAAGCAGAGGCTGAGCCATCAGTTGAACTGACCACTGAGGCGGCAGTATGATTCCGAGGGGTTCCCAGACCGATGCAAGGGAAATGATGGATTTTTGTGCCTTTGCCGGAAATGACCAACTCTTGACCTGTGAGCAAGCCGCCACTATGCTCCAGATCCCGGAAGACACCCTTCGCGCATGGCGAACTGTGCGGGGTAACGGTGGACACAAGAAGCCGCCCTTCATCAGGATAGGCAGACGGATAAGGTATCGTTTGGGTGATTTGCGTAGGTACATTTCGGAGATGGCGTAGGGTAGAAATGAGGCTCCAGGGTAGCAATAGGGTAGCAGAACCTTTGCTACCTTTTAGTTAGATTGGCTTGTGGTAAGGGATTGTGGAGGGTTTGAGGGCGGATTCGAAGTCCGACGCTCTATCCAACTGAGCTACGGGCGCGCGGCGGTGTTTCCTTCCATTTCCAAGAAATCTTGAAATACTCTGCCCTTATAGCAGACATGCCCGTGAATTGCAACTGCCCTCGGCAAACGGCTCCAGAGCCGATTCTTTCCGAGGCCAGGATGTGAGGCCATATCGCGCGGCGACCCGGGTACACCGGCAATGGGAGGGGCTCCGAGCGCCGCAACGCGGAATGAGCCAGCCTGGTCCCCAAGGTCCGTCGCCGCGCGTCACGGGCTCAATCGCATTGCCAAAGGAGTGTCTTTTGACTATGTTATGATCGTCTGAACGGGGTGCAGCGAAGATTGCGCCCATTCCCGCTATGGTCGTCCGTGTGCCCCGGGCATGCTGGGAGGAGAGATCGACAATGTCTTTTGAAGGAACCGGGAACTATTACCTGAACCCTGAACTCCGTGAAATCGTCCATATCGCCATCAGCATGGAAAAACCCCTGCTCCTGACCGGTGAAGCCGGAACAGGCAAGACGCAGCTCGCCTTCGAAGTCTCCCGCGCCCTCGGCCTGGCCATGGAAGAGGCTCGCTGCAAGTCCACTTTCAAGGGCGAAGAACTCTGCTACAACTACGACACCGTGCTCCGTCTGAACGATTCGCGCTTCGGCAGCGGCAAGTCGGGCAGGGATGTGGACAATATCTGGGATTACCTGAACTTCGGCCCCATCGGCCGCGCGTTCCGATCCGAAGACCGCCGCGTGCTCCTGCTCGACGAAATCGACAAGACCGACTCCGATACCCAGGACAACCTCCTGGACATGCTCGAAGACGGCTCGTTCGTCATTCGCGAGATCAACCACAAGGTGTCCGCCCGGGTAAAACCGATCATCATAATTACCAGCAACGCCAAGAGGGAGCTTTCGGATCCCTTCCTGCGGCGCTGCTTCTGCCATCACATTCCGTTTCCTGAAATGGAGGAAATGTCGAAGATCGTCCGGCTCCACTATCCGGACGTTCCGGAGCCTTTTCTCGACGCATCCCTTACGACCTTCTACAAGCTGCGGGAAGAAAGCTTCGAAAAACCGCCGGCAACTGCGGAACTCCTCGATTGGATCGGGTCCATGCGGGCGGCGGACATTAAGGCGCCCGGCGCGGGACGGTCCATCCCGAACATCGGAACGCTTCTCAAGCGCACCCAGGACCTGCTGAAGTTCAAAGGGGTCCGCGGGCCGTTGCGTTTCTGATCCCCTGATCCGACCCAGGGCGCGACCGGGAGAGAACCATGATCGGCTTTATTTATGCGCTGCGCGATGCCGGCGTGCCGGTGAGCGTGCAATACGTGATCGAATTTTACAGGGCTCTGCAGCGGGGCATGGCGACGGACCTGGACCGGCTGTTTCTGCTTGCCCGTCTCGTCTTCGTCAAGAAGGTCGAATACTACGATGCCTTCGAGCAGGCTTTCGCCGTTTTTTTTCTGGGCAGGGACATGCGGGCGCCGTTTGACGATCTGGAAGACATGGTGGCCGGAAAGCCGTTTCGCAAATGGCTCCAGGAGCAGGCCGAAAGCGGCAGGCTCACCCCGGAGGAACTTCACAGGCTCGGCAGCGAGGAGTTGCTCGCCCGCTTCTGGGAGACGGTGCTGGCCCAGAAGGGCAGGCACCAGGGGGGCAACAGGTGGGTCGGCACGCGCGGGAAGTCCCCCTTCGGCCATAACGGGGCAAGCGCGGGGGGCATTCGCGTCTACGGCGAAAGCCTTCACGGGACGGCTCGGAAAGTGATCGGCAACCGGCAGTTCCTCAACTACAGCGAGAAATCCGCCCTGGCTGCCGAAAACCTGGGACAGGCACTGACGGCCCTCAAGAGTCTCCGGCCCTGCGGCCCCGAATCGGACCTGGACGTCGACGAAACCATCGCGCGCACCGCCAGGAACGGCGGGGAAATCGAACTCGTCTTCAGGCGGGAACTCCGGGACCGCCTCCGGCTCGTCGTCCTGCTGGACAACGGGGGCTATTCCATGTGGCCCCACCTGGAGCTGGTGAAGACCGTATTCAACAAGATCCGGGGAGTTGTCCGGGACGTCGACTTCTACTACTTCCACAACTGCATCTACGGCACCGTCTACAAGGACCCGCGGCGGACGTGCCCGGTGGAGTGGGAGAAATTCCTCGGCGAGAACCGGAGCACGCGCCTCGTCATCATCGGCGACGCAAACATGGCTCCGGCCGAGCTCATGGCCTCCTACGGATCGCTCGACCTGAACAATTCCGAACGCAAGCCCGGGCGCGAATGGCTGATGGAATTGCGAAGCGCCTTTCCCGCGAGCGTGTGGTTGAACCCGCTGCCGCAGGAGCAGTGGCTGCGCGAGAGCCCCACGGTCCGGCAGATCGGGAGCATCTTCCAGATGGAGGAACTCAATCTTGCCGGGATCAAAAACGCCGTGGCCTATCTGAACATGAGGGGGAAGGATTTCGACGGCAGGTGAAACCGGCCCTCGGAATCTTTCGTATCGTTTCGCCCCGCCTCCCGGCCACTGGAAGCGGGGCGTGCGTGTCCGTCTTTTCCAGGACCTGTGCACACCATGGCTTATATCGATCAGGAAGTACGCCGGCTCGTCGGCAAGGCTCTGCATCAGTACCGGCTCATCGAGGACGGGGACCGGATCGTCGTGGCCGTTTCGGGCGGGAAGGACAGCATGCTCCTTCTCTGGCTCCTGCGCGAGCGGCTCGCAAGGGCTCCCATCCACTACGAACTCGTCGCGGTCCACGTGGACCCCGGCTTCGACACGGAATCTGCCGGCAGGCTGGAAGATTTCTTCCGGCGCGAGGGGTTTCGCTGGGAAATCGTGCACACCGACCACGGCCCCAGGGCCCACGGCCCTGAGAACCGCGAAAACCCTTGTTTCCTGTGCTCGCGCCTGAGGCGGGTCGAGCTGTTCAAGAAGGCAAACGAGCTGCATTGCGGTAAACTGGCCCTCGGGCACAACCAGGACGATTTTCTGGAAACGTTTTTCATCAGCGTATGTTATGGGGCGCAGGTGTCGACCATGCTGCCGCGGCAGGAATTCTTCCAGGGGGCGGTCACGGTCATCCGGCCGCTGGCCCTCGTTCCCTCCGCGAAAGTGGACCGCCTGGGCCGCAAGCTCGGGCTGCCGGTGATCCCGACCTGCTGCCCTTCCGCGGAACACAATAAGCGCAAGGAAATGCGGACGTTCTTGCAGGAGTTGTGCGCGCGGAATCCGAAGGTGCGGGGGAATATATACCACGCCCTGAGCCATGTGAACCTCGACTATCTTCCCGCGCCGCTGGAAGCGCCGGCCGGCTGTTCGAACCTCAGGGAGTACCTGAAAAAGGAAGGAGGGGTGCCTGAAGACCATGGAGCCTAGGAAAAGCTTCTACATCATCGACGCCAGTTCGTACATCTACCGGGCGTTTTACGCTCTGACCCGCCTGACGAACTCCAAAGGCATGCCCACCCAGGCGGTCTACGGTTTTGCCCAGATGCTGCTCAAGGTCATCCGCGACAGGAAGCCCGACTACATCTGCGTGGTTTTCGACGCCCCGGGGGGCAATTTCCGGCACCAGATGTTCGAGTCCTACAAGGCGACGCGCCAGAAGATGCCCGAAGATCTGGTCGTTCAGCTCCCCTACATCCGGGAACTGGTGAAAGTGCACGGCATCCCGCAAATGGAACTGCAGGGCTACGAAGCGGACGACCTCATCGCGACGCTCACCCACTGGGGCCTGGAGCGGGAACTGAACGTGGTGATCGTCTCCGGGGACAAGGATCTCCACCAGTTGATCCGGGACCCGGAGGTCCTCCAGTGGGACACCCAGCGCGACCGCGTATTCGATGAAGCGGGCGTGCTGGAGCGCTTCGGGGTGACCCCGCGGCAGATGGCCGATTATCTCGCCCTGGTCGGGGACAGCACAGACAACGTCCCCGGGGTGAAGGGTGTCGGGGAAAAGACCGCCAGGGAACTCATCAGCCGGTGGGGAACGCTCGACGGTATCTATGAACACCTCGACGACATCGCTTCGGCGTCCGTTCGGAAGAAGCTTGCCGAAGGGCGCGACCTGGCCAGGCTCTCGCGCGACCTGGTCCTGTTTCGGGAAGACGCTCCCGTGGGGGACCGGGTGGAGGCGTTCGTTCCCGCGCCGGCTCTCAAGCCGGAACTCGTGGCCCTCTACGACGAACTCGATTTCAAGGGGCTCCTCGAATCGCTCCGGAAGGAATGGGGTGGCTTCGGGGAGGCGGCGCTGCCCGTGGGACCGGCTCACGTGCGGGAAGACCGGATCGTGACCACCCCGGAGGACCTTGCGGAACTAGTGCGAGGGCTGGAAGGCGTCGACCGGTTTTCCGTGGACCTCGAAACGACCTCCACCGATCCGATGCTGGCCGAACTGGTAGGGGTTTCCCTGAGCTGGCAGGACCACAGGGCCTGGTACATTCCCGTGGGACACTGCGGGCCGAACAGCGGGAACCAGCTTCCGAAAACGGACGTACTGCGGGCGCTTCAACCTTTCCTGAGCGTCCGGAAGCCGGAGAAAGTCGGGCAGAACATCAAGTACGAATGGGTCGTTTTCAAACGCCACGGGATCGACCTCCAGGGGATCGGGTTCGATACGATGGTGGCGAGCTACCTGCTGGATCCCGGAGCGCACGCACACGGTCTCGACCGGATCGTCGCGGAGCATCTCGGCGAGTCCAAGATTTCCTACGACGACGTCACGGGCAGGGGAAAAGACCGGATCGGTTTTGCCGAGGTGGATGTCAACCGGGCTGCCTGCTATTCGTGCGAGGATGCCGAGACGACGTGGCGGCTGGCCCCCGTGCTGTCCGAAAAGCTGTGCGGCGAGGATCTGGAAGATCTTTATGCCTGCCTGGAACTGCCCCTCATCGAAATCCTCGCCGGGATGGAATACCGGGGAATCCTGGTGGACGCCTCGCGCCTCGCGACTCTCTCCGGCGATTTCGAAAAGGCGCTGGAATCGGAAGCGGCGAAGATCTACGACCTGGCCAAGGAGGAATTCAACATCCAGTCGCCGAAGCAACTGGGGGCTATTCTTTTCGACAAGCTGGGCCTGCGGGTGGTGAAGAAGACCAAGAGCGGCCCGTCGACGGACGTGAGCGTGCTGGAGGAACTGGCGCTCGAACATCCCATCGCCGAGCATATCCTTGTCTACCGTACGCTTTCCAAGCTGAAGGGGACCTATGCGGATGCCCTCCCCCGGCTGATCCACCCCGTCACCGGCCGCATCCATACCTCCTTCAACCAGACCGTCACGGCAACGGGGCGGCTGAGCAGTTCCGATCCGAACCTGCAAAACATCCCCATTCGGACGGAAGAGGGCCGAAAGATCCGCGAAGCTTTCACTCCGGCGCCGGGCTGCGTGCTGCTTTCGGCCGACTACTCGCAGATCGAACTGCGGATTCTGGCCCATTACAGCAGGGATGCCCGCCTCGTCGAAGCCTTCCGGCAGGACGAGGACGTTCACCGGCGTACCGCGGCGGAAATGTTCGGCGTCCATCCGGCCATGGTGACTTCCGACATGCGCCGCCAGGCAAAGACCATCAACTTCGGAATCATCTACGGCATGGGGGCCTTCGGGCTGGCGCAACGGCTGCGCATTCCGAACAAGGCAGCCAAAACCGCTATCGAACGCTACTTCGTGCAGTACAGCGGCGTGAAGCGGTTCATCGACGAGACCATAGAGGAAGCCCGCCGGCTCGGGTGCTCCCGGACCCTGCTGGGGCGAAAACGATCCATGCCGGAGCTGCAGAGCCGCAATCATACGATGCGGCAGCTCGGAGAGCGGCTGGCCATCAACACTCCCATTCAGGGCACGGCGGCCGACCTGATCAAGAAGGCGATGATCGACGTCGAATGCGCGCTGAAAAAAAGCGGCCTGAAGACGGCCATGCTCCTGCAGGTGCACGACGAACTGGTGTTCGAAGTTCCCGAAGGGGAACTGGAAGCCGCGAAAAGACTGGTCCGGGAGGAGATGGAGGGCGTCTGGGCGGATCTCGCGGTGCCCCTCAAAATCGATCTGGGCGTCGGGAACCATTGGGCTGCGGCGCATTCCTGAGCCGGGGGAGCACGACCCGCCTTGCGAGTGCATCGGAAGGCGGCGGATTTCCGGAGATGGTTCCAACGGAAAAAGCCGGTCTCCCCGATTGGGGAGCCGGCCTTCGAACGGGTCGGATCGACCCGGTTCCATCCGTATCATAATGCTGTTCGCATCTCTCGGGCCAAAGAACCGCTCCGCCCTCGAGAGTTTTCCGCTGCCGGAAAAAGGCGGGGTTTAGCTGGAAGCTTTGTTCTTGTCGAGTTCCGCTTTGAGGCGTTCCACTTCCTGGCGGTATTTTTCGGCTTCCTCTTTCAGCCTGGATTCGGAAGAGGCGTCGGGGCCGGCCGTTTCTTTTTTCTTGGGGAGCGGAAGCTTGTCTTTCACCTCATCGTAGCCCAGGTATGCAGCCATAATGCCGCCGACCAGGAGGATCAGGGGGATGGCACCGCCCAGCAGGTTGAAGAAAGCCTTATGAAAAATCAGGATTCCGATGACACCGAAGAACGCAGCGACAACACCACCCAGAAAAACCTTCATGATCTTTCCTCCTTAACACTCGGTTCTCGATTGTTGTGTGGCAATTTCAATGGACTGAACGATTGCGATTGACGCCACGCCGTGCAATCATCGTCAGGCAGTCTCCAAACCTGCGTAAAACAAGTATCCCTTAGCATGCTCATTTTTAGAATGCAAGCGGAAATTGACCCCGAGCACGGCTAAGCCATTGGGACTCTTGCAACTTTTGAACGGATGAGGGAGGCGTCCCACCCGGTTGTCTCCCCGGAAGGAAACGGATGTGTTGAACGGGGCACCCGGCATCCGCCCCGCCGGACGCCCCGCTTTTCTGTTGACTCACTTTCGAATGGGAAAGTATAAGTTAACTTTTGAGGTTCTCTGCTCTTTTGCCTGTTTTTTTGCTGCCAGGCGCTTCAATGCCGATGAAAAGCCGGGCTGCGCCGCTCCTTTCAGCGAAAAGCGCTGAGTGCTTTCTTTACCCTCGATGTGGCCCCATCGAACCCGGGATGGGTTATATTCCAGGGGATTCCACTCCGGAGCACGGGGCGGCAGGCGGGGCCGGGTGATCGGGTGATGTCTGTGCTGCGAAACATTGAGGAATTTCCATATTTATGTTTGAGAAGCTTCTTTATGGTGTTGAAAAGCCGGGCCGTTACATCGGCAATGAGATCAATGCATACCGGAAGGATTTCGAAGCGTCCGACGCGCGTTTCGCTCTTGCTTTCCCGGATGTCTACGAAGTCGGCCTGAGTCATCTTGGACTGCGTCTGCTGTACCACGTTCTGAACAGCATGGAAGGGGTCATGGCCGACAGGGTCTATGCCCCCTGGTTCGATTTTGAAAACCGGCTCAGGGAGGAGGGCGCCCCGCTGCGGGGGATCGAAAGCGGGCGGCCCGTGGCGGATTTCGATTTCGTCGGGTTCAGCCTCCAGTATGAACTCAGCTACACCAACATCCTCACGATGCTCGACCTGGCGGGAATCCCGCTGGAGGCCCGGGCCCGCGGGCCCGAGCACCCCTGGATCATAGCGGGCGGCCCGTGCGCGTTCAATCCCGAGCCGCTGGCGGACTTTTTCGATCTCGTCGTCCTGGGCGAGGCGGAAGAACTCCTGCCGGAACTGGTTGCGCTGTTCCGGGAGTGGAAGGCTTCGGGAGCGGGCCGGAAGCAGTTTCTGGAAGAGGCCCGAAAGATCGAAGGTGTGTACGTGCCGTCCTTTTTCGAGGTCTCGTATCGTCCGGACGGCACGATTGACGCCGTAAGCCCCCGGTTTCCCGACTACGAAAGGGTGAAAAAGCGCCTAGTCGCCGACCTGGACGCCCATTCCCCGCTTCCAGACAGCCCTCTGGTCCCCATGCTGGACATCGTCCACAACCGGCTGGGGGTCGAAATCGCGCGCGGTTGCACGCGCGGCTGCCGTTTCTGCCAGGCGAGCTTCATCTACAGGCCGGTCCGGGAGCGCGATCCGGCGAAGGTCCTGGAATACGCACGCCGGGCGATTGCGCGCAGCGGCTTCGAGGAACTCTCTCTTCTTTCCCTGAGCACCGGTGACTACTGCCAGGTGCAGCCGCTCCTTGCGGCCCTGATGGAATGCCTCTGCAAAGAGCGGGTGGCCGTGTCGTTTCCTTCCATGCGCGTGGGGACGCTCACTCCCGAACTCATGCAACTGATCCGGCGGGTGAGAAAGACGGGCTTCACCATGGCTCCCGAGGCGGGGAGCGAGCGACTGCGCCGGGTGATCAACAAGGGGATACAAGACTCGGACCTCTTTTCGGCGGCCGAAAGCGCTTTCGAACTCGGCTGGCGGCTGTTGAAGCTGTATTTCATGACCGGGCTTCCCACGGAGAACCGGGAGGACCTGGACGCTATGGTGGATCTGTGTTTCAAGGTATGGCAACTGGCCAAGCCGACGAAGTCCACCATCAACGTGTCGGTGTCGACCTTCGTGCCCAAGCCGCAGACCCCGTTCCAGTGGGCGTCGCAGCTCGGCAGGCGTGAAATTGAAGGCCGCATGAACGAGTTGAAGGATCGGTTTAGGAAACCCGGCCTGCGCATGAAGTGGAGCCATCCGGGGCACAGCGCCCTGGAGGGGGTTTTCGCGCGCGGGGACCGCCGGTTGGGGAAGGCGCTCCTGAGGGCCTGGCAACTGGGCGCCCGGTTCGACGGCTGGAGCGAAAGCTTTCGCGAAGACATCTGGGACCGTGCTTTCGAGGAGACCGGGCTGGACCGGTCCTTTTACTCCGAGCGGGAGCGTTCCCTGGAAGAGGTGCTGCCGTGGGACCATCTTTCCACCCGCGTGGAGAAGAGCTATCTCCGGAAGGAATACGCACGCGCCCTGGGCGAAGAATTTACGCCCGACTGCCGCTGGGACCGCTGCAGCGGCTGCGGCGTTTGCGATCACTCGGCTATCCGGCCCGTGCTGCATGCAGGCAGGGAAGTGCCTTCCATCGAGCGCTCAGATGAACCGGCCGGCGACGTCGGGGAAGGCTTTCTCTACTGGATCCGTTATTCGAAGCTGGGGGACGTCCGGTACTTCGGACAGCTCGAACTGGCCCAGAGCATCGGCAGGGCCATCCGGCGGGCGGGATTGCCGGCCGCGTACACGAAGGGCTTCAACCCGCACGTCAAGCTGTCGTTTTCCGAGGCCCTGCCGCTGGGGATGGAGAGCCGCGTGGAGGAGGCGAGCCTGACGCTGACCGAGCGGGTCGATCCGGAGAGGATCAAGTCCCTGTTGAACGCTCACCTGCCCGAAGGCCTGCTCGTCGAAGAGACGGCCCGAATGGCCAAGCGCCTGGTGCGGCAGGGCGGCCGGAAAGTGACGTACAGGGTTACGGGTTTGAACCCCTGGGACCTGCGCAACATCCTGGTGAATCTGGACCGCCGGCAGGACAGTCCTCTGGTCAAGAAGACCAAGAGTGGGGAGTTGCGGGCGAAGCTGGAAGAGATCCTTCTGGACTTGCGGCCGCTGGGGGAATCTTCTCTGGAATTGGATCTTTATGAAGGGACACAGGTGTGCTTTAGACCGATAACCATTTTGCAGCATCTGGTGGGGGAGCCGGAAAAGGATTTCTCCGGCTGCAGGATCTGCAAGACGGCGGTGACCCGGACAACCGGGCCGGAGGAGAATGAAAATGTCCGCAGAGCTCATCATCAATAGCGGCTTCTTTGAGACTCGCGTGGCCCTGGTGGAAAACGGACAGGTCGCTGAATTATACGTCGAGCGCAGTTCGGACCGCGGCATAGGCAGCAATATCTACAAGGGGCGGGTGGTTCGCGTCCTGCCCGGAATGCAGGCTGCATTCGTCGATATCAATCTCGAAAAAGCGGCTTTCCTTTACGTGAGCGATATTTACAAGCCCATGGAGGAAGTGGAGCAGCTTCTCCTGAATTCGTGCGACAACGGAAACGGGGAGGAAACGACCGCGGAGGCCGGGGAATCCCTGACGCAGAACCTGGGAGGGGAAGAGGGGATGCCCGTTCCCCGCGAATACATCGAGGTGCCCATAGAAGAAAAGCTCCAGGAGGGACAGGAGATCCTGGTGCAGGTGGCGAAGGAGCCCATCGGGCACAAGGGCGCCCGGATCACGACCCACATCACGCTGCCCGGCCGGCACCTGGTCCTGATGCCTACCATGGACCATATCGGTGTTTCCAGACGCATTGAAAACGAAAAGGAACGCAAGCGCCTCAGGGAATTGATGTGCGCCATCAAGCCGCCCCAATGCGGGTTTATCGTGCGTACGGCCGCCGAGGGGGAGGAGCCGGAGAAGCTGCAGGCGGAAGTGGAGTTCCTGATGAAACTCTGGACGAACATCCAGCGCCGGGCCGAACATGCGGCCGTCCCCTCGCTGGTCTACCAGGAACTCGACATTACCCTGCGGGCGGTCCGGGACCTGTTCACCAAGGAGGTGGACCGTCTCGTCATCGACTCGGAATCGGAATACCACAAGGTCCTCTCTTTTACGGAAACGTTCATGCCCGCGCTCCAGAGCGAAGTGGAGCTGTACGGGGGGGAGGAGCCGATTTTCGACGCCTACGGCATCGAGATGGAGATTCAGAGGGCTCTCAGCAAGAAAATCTGGCTGAAATCGGGCGGCTACATCGTGATCGAGCTGACCGAGGCGCTCACCGCCATCGACGTGAACACCGGCCGCTACGTCGGCAAGCGCAACCTCGAGGAAACCATCCTCAAGACGAACCTGGAGGCGGTGAAGGAAATCGCTTACCAGTTGCGGCTGCGCAACATCGGCGGGATCATCATCATTGATTTTATCGACATGGAAAAGGAAGCCAACCGGGAGAAGGTTTTCAATGCGCTGAAGGATGCCATGCGCAGGGACAAGAGCAAGACGAATATCCTGCGGATGTCGGAGCTGGGTCTGATCGAGATGACCCGAAAGCGCACGAAGGAAAGCGTCGGCCAGGTGCTGTGCGAGCCCTGCTTTTACTGTGACGGGGAAGGGTACTTGAAGTCCCGGCAGACGGTGTGCTACGAGATCTTGAGGGAACTCGAGCGGGAGCGCGCGGAGTTGTTCGGACAGAACGTCATGGTCATGGCGCATCCCGAGGTGGCGGCGCGGTTCTGCGACGAGGAGCGGGGCGCCCTCGAAAAGATGGAGGAACGGCTGCACGGACGGATTCTCGTCAAGGGGGAATCCGATTTCCACCTGGAGCAGTACGAGATAGCCCCGACGGAATCCTGAGCCGGAAGAACCGGGATGAATGCCGCACCGGCGTGCAGAAATTTGAAACTGCGGCCGGGCGCTTTACCTTATGGACAAGAATCGGAGGGGAGAGGAACACTATGAACTGGGATCGGTGCAAGAATCTGTACGACGAAGCCTGCCGGTGGATCCCCGGTGGCGTCAACAGCCCCGTGCGCTCGGGCCGGGCCGTGGGCATGAGCCCCATCTTCGTCAGGGAAGCGTCGGGGTGCACCATCGTGGACGAGGATGGAAACCGGTACATCGACTACGTGGGTTCCTGGGGTCCCATGATCGTGGGGCACAGCCATCCGAAGGTGGTCGAAGCTCTTCGTGACGCCGCCGCACGCGGGACGTCCTACGGGATCCCCACCGAGGCCGAGATCCGGATGGCCCGCAAAGTGGCGGAACTGGTTCCGTCGATCGAGATGGTCCGCATGGTGAACTCGGGGACCGAGGCCACCATGAGCGCCATCCGCCTCGCGCGGGGGTACACGGGCCGAAAGAAGATCGTGAAATTCAATGGCTGCTATCACGGCCATGCAGATTCCCTCCTCGTGCAGTCCGGTTCGGGACTGGCGACCTTCGGGATTCCCGGCAGTCCCGGGGTCCCCGATGAGATCGTCCTTCACACCGTGCCGGCCCCCTTCAACGACCTCGGGGAGCTGCAGAACATTATGGGCCGCATCGGCGAGGAGGTGGCGGCGATCATCGTGGAGCCCGTCCCGGCCAACATGGGAGTCGTGCTTCCGAAACTCGGGTATCTGAAAAGCCTGCGGAGCCTCTGCGACCGCTACGGGGCGCTCCTCATTTTCGACGAAGTGATCACCGGTTTCCGCCTGTCCCGCGGCGGCGCCCAGGAACTGTTCGGCATCATGCCCGATCTCACCACCCTCGGGAAGATCATCGGCGGGGGGCTGCCCGTCGGCGCGTTCGGTGGCAAACGGGAGATCATGATGCACCTGTCTCCCGCGGGGAACGTGTACCAGGCGGGGACGCTGTCGGGCAATCCCCTGGCCATGAGCGCCGGGCTGGCGACACTGGGAATCCTGGAAGAGCGCGGCGTGTACGAGGAACTGGAAGAGAAGGCGGCGTACCTGGCGAAGGGCATGGCCGATGCCGCGGCGCGGGCGGGCGTCGCCGTTGCGTGGAACCGGATCGGGTCCATGGGAAGCGGCTTCTTCTCGGCTGAACCGGTGTTCGACTTCGCGAGCGCGCTGAAATCCGATACCGGGGCGTACGCGGTTTTCTTCCGGGAGATGCTGGCCAGGGGCGTTTATTTCGCTCCGTCGCAATTCGAGGCCTTCTTCGTCGGTCTGGCACACAGGAAAGAGGATCTCGACCGGACAATCGATGCCGCTTCGGAAGCATTTGTTCTTGCGAAGGAAAGTTCGGCCCGGGGTGCATAGCCAGGAGTAGAAAAGCATTGACTCATCCGGGGTACTGTGCTAGGTACGCGAATGACACATATAAAGGCAGGCTGCGATGAAAGATGATAACAAGAAGTATCTGAAGCAGCTAGTAATGGCCAGCACGCTTGGCTTTCAGGTAGCTTTCGCAATCTTCATCGGGCTTGCCTTCGGTGTGTGGCTTGACACGCAAGTCGGAACGTTTCCGTGGCTGACGCTTGTCTTCCTGGTCCTCGGTGTGGTTGCTGGTTTCCTCAATTACTATCGGTTCGCAGTCAAGCAACAAGAAGAAGAGAAGGATCTGAAGAAGTAGTGCTGGATGTGCTCACTGGGGAAAGGCTTGTGCGCCTCATCGAGTGGATGAGCGCCATCTTTGCGGTGGGTCTGAGCCTTGGAGCGTGGTACTTTTACTCCGCTCCGGCGGCCCGGGGGGTGGTTTTCGGCGCGGCGATCGCCATTGCGAGCTTTCAAGTGCTCAAATGGCAGTTGAAGAAGGCTTTTCGCGATCCTTTGAATCTTCCCGGCAAGGGTAAGGTTTTCGCCAGCTATTACCTGCGTTTCCTGGTCACTCTCTTCCTGGTCTTTCTCGTCATGTATTTCGGATGGGGCGATCCTATCGCATTCCTGGTCGGCCTGTCGGTAATCGTCGTCAGCATCATCATTATTGGAGCATTGGAATATTTGATGTTGTTAGCAAGAAAGGGGGATAACTAAGGTATGGAACACCCGATTCTCTTTCTCAACATCCTTTTTGAAAAGCTGGGTCTGCCGATAGTCGGAGCTGAACAGGCCCATACGTTTCTCGAGAAGATGCTGCAGCCGCACGTTACCTATACCTGGGTGGTCATGCTGATACTGCTCGTCCTTGGACGGATCGCGGTCAAGCGGATCGAGATGGTGCCCAAGGGCGGACAGAATTTTTTCGAAGTGGTCGTGACGGGCATTGAGGATTTCATGATCGGCGTCACGGGTGAGGAAGGGCGGTTCCTGTTTCCGCTCATCGCCACGCTGGGACTTTTCATCCTCGTCAGCAACTACCTGGGGATGATTCCGGGGTTTTTCTCTCCCACCGCAAATCTCAACACCACGGGCGCCTGCGCGCTGATCGTCGTGGTCTTCACGCACGTCGTCGGCGTCAAGTTCCACGGGGCGAAGTATCTCAAGCATTTCCTGGGGCCAGTCTGGTGGCTGATGCCCCTGATTCTTCCCATTGAAATCATCGGGCACCTGGCACGCGTGCTCAGCCTCTCCATCCGTCTTTTCGGAAACGTCTTCGGCGAGGAACTCGTGCTGGGCATCCTGTTCTTCCTGGCGGGCCTCTACCTGGCCCCGCTGCCCATGATGTTCCTTGGATTGTTCACCGGTTTGATTCAGGCTTTCATCTTTTCTCTGCTCTCCATGATGTATTTTGCGGGAGCGATAGAGGAAGCACACTGATCCTGGCGGCTTGCGGCTTAGGGGCTGGAGGAAGGGCCGTATATATCGTATCAAACTCTCAATCCATTTCATTCTCATCCTTATAAAGGAGGACAGGTTTATGAAGAAAGTTGGTTTGTTTACGGCATTGTTCGT
>JAJFUA010000157.1 GCA_021372635.1 Desulfobacteraceae bacterium
GGGCAGGCCGCCCGGATCTTGTTTGATCGGACAGTCCGTCGAGGCGCATCTCAAAGAATCGCTTGCGCCACTTACTCACGATCTGTCTCGGCAGATCGAGCCTGGCACCAATTGTATCATTGGAAAGTCCTGCAGCAGCCAAAAGGACGACCTTTGCACGTATCACCGGGAAATACGGTGCCGTATATTTCTGTGCCATTGCCTCCATTCTTTTCACAACACTCGCACCTGCCTGGAAGGTGCATCGGGGTTCAGGAGCCTTCCACGCGTGCTCACCCGATGGAAAGATTCGCCAGGTAGTTCTCCAGGCTCTTTTCCTGCTCCCGGATCTTTTTCTCCAGGTCACGGATTTCCGCCTGGACGCCCTCAATGGTCGTCTCCTGCGCGTTGAGCTTTTCCATCAGCCTCGAATAGTATTGGCTGGAGTCCTTCACCGTGCCCATGTTGGAACGGATCCGTCCCTGTTCCTTATCCATTTCCGCAAGCTCCTGCTGCCTGCCTTTCAGCGTTCGTCTCGAATCTTCCAGTGCCTGCTTGAGTTCCACCGCCTTTCCAAGCGCCTCCCGCACGTTCTTGGGAACCTGTCCGGAGGTGGCGTAGAACTCCAGAAAACCGATCTCGGCGGGAAGGATTCCTATCGCCTCGCTGCGCACGTTCTCCTCCACAACCTTCATTGTCTCGGTCTTGCCCGCGGGAACGCTTTTCTTCAGCCGATAATGCGTGGCCGTCGTCTCGGCGCCCTGGTGGCTCGTCAGCTTCCAGCCGGGAACGAATCTGTGCTCGACCACCACGGCCCGCTCCCCCCCCGACTTGTTCTGAATCACGTATTCCTGCGACACGCTCTCCTTGCGGGAAACCTTCAGCGTTCCCTTGGCGATGCTCGCCGTCTGCACGGCGGTTTCCTGCCGGTTCTTCTTTGCATCCACCAGGACGTCGAGATCGATGGCGTAGCTCAGAAGCCGCTCCTGCCCGGCAGGCAGGTTTCCCACCTGCGCGTCGCCCGCGTAGGCGTTGCCTTCAAAAACGGTAATCGGGCCCTGCATGATGTACTTGTCCGTCGAATTCCGGAGGATCACCCCGCGAAGCGGATTTCTCGGCATCACATCGACGTTGAAGATGCTCACCCGCTCCGCTGCCACCTCTTCCGTCAGGATCGGGAACATGGCCGAACGCTGCCGCGGCAGCGTGATGTTTCCCATCGTGTACTGGAAAAGTTCCCCGAGCTTGGCGGCGGAAGCCGCGGCGACAACGCTCGAAGTCGCATCGAACGTACCTCCGGCTTCACCAGGTTCCTGCAACGACTCGAGGCCCTCCTCGAACATCTCTTGGGCCCTGCCCTTGTTCGCTTTCAGCATCGGTGCCGCCGACCGGGCACCGCCTCTTTTTCCGAAAGCTTCGGCGGCCGCGGCGGGAGGCGGCGCAGGCGCGGCGATTCCGCCTTCATAGTTCTGCGGACGCAGGCTCGTGTAGAGTTCGGGCTGCACAACCGGCCGGGAGACGTAGAGGGGCTTGTAGAGGTCTTCCACGAAGGAAACCGGGCGCCCGCTGACCAGTGAAAGCTGCACGTCGTTCCAGTCGGTGTCGGTCTGGTTTTCCACGATGGCCCAGCCCTGGATCTTCGACTTGTCGGATGCCTTCTGCGGCAGGATCAGGCGGTAGCTGGTCTTCCATATGGGCGTCTCGATCACGTAGCGCAGTCGGACCTTCCGCTCGCCGTTCCCCTGGAAGTTCACGACCACCGGCTTCTTGTCCTGGTTCCGCGCCACGGACAGGGCGGCAAGAGCCTCCCGAAGGTCCCGCTCCAGCGCCTGGTCGGCGATCTCGACCTTCTGCACCTCGTCAAGCGGCACCGAACGTACCGACGCTCCCGACAGGACGTTGAAGAGAGGCTCTTCCACTACCTGGTTTCCGTTCTGCCCGGGTAGAATCTTCTTCCGCTTCTCCACCCCCAGGATCGTGCCCTCGACCGTTTCCGCGTGCACGGTCACCTTGACGGCCGCGCCCCTGAGCTGATTGAGGAGATCGGACAGGGAGGGGTTGGCGGTGATGTCCACCTGGTAACCCTTGAGGGTCTTTTCGACGGGGTCCTGCGACGGATAGGCGATCGTGCCGATTTTCCCTCCGTTCAGATCCTCCAGGACCAGTGACTTCAGGATGTCGTTGATCTGGCCGGATTTAAAAAGAAGCTCGGCGGTCCCATTCCCCTTGACCGTCCCGCCGTGTTCGAAATACCCCACACCGCTGCTGTAAAGCACCACCATGCGAACCGGCATTTCCACCCGGCCCGGAGCATCCGGAGACCCCGCGGCGGCGGAAGCCGGGGAGGCTGCAATCAACAGAACCCCACAGATGGACAACAACAGGTAGAACAAAGGAACTACAACAGGATTTTGCCGCATGGTCCCCCCTCTAAGGTAAGTTCAGGGCAATCGACAGGATCGGGTAATTTCGCCAAAACGGATAGTAATTATCGCACGAAGCAGAATACGCTGCAAGATCAGGCATCGTCAACCGGGAGTTTGAACATTGACGGCAGGAGGCGCCGGCTGTTTTTCGTTGCCCCGGACACCGCCGTCTTCTATTATCTTCGCGGACCCAGATCGATGCACCGGCAGGAAAAGCCGATGAGTAGACGTGGGTTCGTGGAAAGCATTCGAGGAAGAGGTTGTGCCGATCACGCGGGCGGGGCTTCCGGCATTGGGCTGGCGACAGCCCATGAGTTGCGCGCGAAGGGGCAAGGATCGTGATCGCCGCCCGCCATGCCGCGCCGTAGGGTCCATAAAATAGGTTTGGCCGGAGCCCCCTCCACAGGTGAGTCTCCGGCCGACGTCCACCCATTCGTATGCTCTGGCGCACCGAATGTATCCTACGCTTTCCGGATTCGTATTATATTTTGTCATTCTAATCTGTCAAAGTATAAATTTTCATACCATTATAACCGCGTTTCCTCATAGAATGGCTGCCAGGCCCGCAATCCGGCCAGGATCGCCGCTTCGCGGCGGGAACCCGCCCGCACCCGCAACCGCTCGAGATCCGCATGGACAACGCTCCCGAAACGAGTATACTGTCTCCCGACTTATTCTCAGGGCGGGGTGGAATTCCCTACCGGCGGTATCCCGGGTTGCTCCGGGAAGCCCGCGAGCGCTCCCTTCATCGCGACGGGGGGTCAGCAGACCTGGTGAAAGGCCAGGGCCGACGGTCACAGTCCGGATGGAAGAGGATAAGGCAGCAGGCACCCCACTCCGGTTTCCCCTGCCGGTGGAATCTTGCCCGTGTGTGCTTCGGCACCTGTCTGTCCCTGCGCCCTGATTCTGGTACATCATCAAAACGAACGGAAAGGATTACCATGAATCAGAACCTGCTCGCTCGATTCGGCAACTCGATCCAACGCGTGGAAAACTCCCTGGACGCACTGCGCGCCGGCAAAGGCGTTCTGGTCACCGATGACGAGAGGCGGGAAAACGAGGGCGACCTCATCTTTCCCGCCGAGTCCGTCAGCCGGGACCAGATGGCCATGCTCATCCGGGAATGCAGCGGCATCGTCTGCCTGTGCCTGACCCCCGAAAAGGTGGAGTCCCTGGCCCTGCCCATGATGGTGCGGGAAAATTCCAGCCGGTATAAAACCGCCTTCACCGTGTCCATCGAAGCGGCCAAAGGGGTCACAACGGGAGTTTCGGCGGCCGACCGGGTGACGACCGTCAGGGCGGCGGCGGCGGATGGAGCCAGGCCCGAAGACCTCCACCACCCCGGCCACGTCTTTCCCTTGAAGGCCCGCCCGGGCGGTGTTCTCGAGAGGCAGGGCCACACCGAGGCGACGGTCGATCTCATGAAACTGGCCGGCCTGAAACCCTGCGGCGTCCTTTGCGAACTGACGAATCCGGACGGAACGATGGCACGTCTCCCCGAAGTGACCGCCTTTGCCGTGAGGCATTCCTTCCCGGTGGTCACTATCGAGGATCTCCTGCTCTACCGCTCCTCAATGGACCGGAGCGCGGAATTCGCCTCCTGATCCCCCCCGTCCCGCTCCCAATGCTGTTGAATTAAGGTCAATACTGTTCATTTAAGTATGCGAATCAGGGAGTGAACGACCGTGAATTGCTGTGGCCCTTGCCCCCTTTTGCGGAGATTGTAGCTGCTCATCTTCTTTTTGACGCCGCGCCGATTGTGCCTTCCCCGGCTTGACCCAA
>JAJFUA010000169.1 GCA_021372635.1 Desulfobacteraceae bacterium
ACGGGCATTGGGCCATGCGCTGGAAAACTTGAGGGATTCTACCGACTGACCGATGATCATCGCCATTGACGGCCCCGCCGGGGCCGGAAAAAGCACTGTCTGCCGGTTGCTCGCCCGGGAACTGGGGTATGTCTACCTGGACACCGGAGCAATGTACCGGGCTGTTGCGTGGGCGCTGCGCCAGGGGGGATTCACCCTGGAGCAGGAGTCGCGCGCCGGGGAAATGCTCTCTAAACTCCCCCTGCGTTTCGTCCTGGAAGACGGAGCCCTCGTCATCACCTACGAAGGGCGCAGGCTGGGGGAGGAACTGAGACACCCGGACATCACCCGTTACGCGTCTCTCTTTTCCCGGTTGCAGCCCGTTCGGGCCTTCCTGATGGAATGGCAGAGGCGCCTGGGCGCGGCCGGAGATGTTGTGGCCGAAGGGCGGGACATGAGCACCGTGGTTTTTCCGGATGCCCCCGTCAAGGTGTTCCTCACGGCGAATCTGGCCACGAGGGCCGCAAGGCGGCAGGCGGAATACCTCCAGAAGGGGATAACCATGGACTATTCCACCCTGGAGGCACAGATCCGGGAAAGAGACGAAGCGGACCGGGAGCGGCCGATCGCTCCGCTTCGCACCGCACCGGACGCCGTCATACTGGACACTTCGGCGCTGGAGATCGCCGAGGTCGTGCGGGAACTGAGGGACTTGGTGGCCCGCAAGTCGAAGGACAATGATCTACCCGGCTGAAACCCGTGTTTTCAAACTTCGGGAGGGAAGTTTGCGGACCCGGACGGACCGGGCGGGGCGCAGGGAGCGCCGGTGCGTTCACGACGCCCCAGAGGTGGACGAGGCTGTTCCAACCGAGTGCTGGAACAAACATTACGCTTGCGTTACTCCGAGTACGGACTGGGGGCGGAAACCCAAAAAAATTCGGCATTGCTTATTCACAAAGCATTTGCTAAGGTATTAGGTTTAAGGAATGGCGCAAGCCAAAATCGGATAAGGGGGTAACAGAATCTTATGGTCAACAACAAAGAAAACACAAACGAAGAATTGAACCAGATGATGGATAACGACGACGCGATGACGGACGACGCCATCCTGGACGCCGAACTCGAAGACATGGGGTCCATGCAGGACCTCTACGAACAGAGCTTCCGCAACATCCAGGAAGGTGAGGTCATTCGCGGCCGCATTGTGCAGATCAGCGACGATTTCGTCATGGTCGACATCGGGTACAAATCCGAAGGCCAGATCTCCATCCACGAGTTCAAGGACGAAAAGGGCGTCATTCAGGCCGCCATTGGCGATGAAGTCGACGTTCTGCTCGAATTCCATGACGACGAGGACGGGACCATCCACCTCTCCAAGGAAAAAGCCGCCAAGATCAAGGTCTGGGACGACATCAGCCGGATCTACAACGAAGACGGAACGATCGAAGGAAAGGTGGTCTCCAAGGTCAAGGGCGGATTGGCCGTCGATATCGGCGTTCAGGCGTTCCTGCCGGGTTCCCAGGTCGACCTGCGGCCCGTACGCAACCTCGAATCCCTGATCGGACAGACTTACCCCTTCAAGGTTCTCAAGTACAACAAGAAACGTCGCAATGTCGTTCTTTCGCGTCGCGCTCTCCTGGAAAAGGAACGCGAGGAGATGAAATCCCAGACCCTCGCCAACCTCGAAGACAGCAAGATCGTGGAAGGAACGGTCAAAAATATCACCGATTACGGTGTGTTCGTGGACCTCGGCGGCATCGACGGGCTCCTCCACATCACGGATATGAGCTGGGGCCGCGTGGGCCATCCCTCCGAGATGTTCCAGATAGGCGACAGAATCAAGGTCAAGGTGCTGAGCTTCGACCGTGACAACGAACGCGTTTCCCTGGGCCTCAAGCAGCTGGTCGACGATCCCTGGACCAAGGCCGAAGGCAAGTACCCCATCGGGACCCGGGTCAAGGGCCGCGTGGTCAGCCTCACCGATTACGGCGCGTTTGTCGAAATCGAGGAGGGCGTGGAAGGACTCATCCACGTCTCCGAAATGTCCTGGACCAAGAAGGTGCGTCATCCGTCCAAGGTCCTCAGCGTGGGCGACCAGGTGGAAGCCGTCGTGCTGAGCATCAACCCGGACAACAAGCGCATCTCCCTGGGCATGAAGCAGCTCGAACCCAACCCCTGGGACATCATCGCGCAGAAGTACCCCGTCGGAACGACCAT
>JAJFUA010000202.1 GCA_021372635.1 Desulfobacteraceae bacterium
CGCAGTGCTGGTGATCTCGACGTCGAAGGTGGAACCATCCTTGCGGCGGTGGCGCGTAACGAAGTGGTCGCCCGAAGAGTCGACCAGCCGAATGGCTTCCTCCAGTGATTCACGTGTCATCAGGGCATCCCAGTCCCACACGTGCAGGTGCCCGATCTCCTCCGCCGAATAGCCCAGCATCGCCGAAAAAGCCCTGTTTGCCTCGAAAACTCTGCCGTCCTGATCCAGGACGACGATTCCATCCCGCAGCTGATTCATCAGGGTGCGCCGCAGGATCGCCTCCTCCTCAAGAGCGGATTCCGCGCGCCTGCGGTCCTCGATTTCAGATTTCAGGGTGGCATTGATGTCGGACAGGGCCAGCGTGCGCTCCAACACCCTGGTTTCCAGGTCTGCGTTGGCCTCGCGCAGAGCCTCTTCCGCGCGATCCCTCTCCTTTTCCCTGAGTTCCAGCAGCGCCGCCATATCGTCAAACGCCTTGGCCAGCTTGCCGAATTCATTGTCCGCATATGGCAGACCTGTCCGGCTGCTCACGTCTCCCTTACCGAAGACGTCACTGGTGGCAACGAGGCGATGGATAGGCCTGGTGATCAGCAGGGTACTGCAGATCCAGGAAAGGCCCATTCCCATGAGGGTGGAAAAGAACAGGATCAGAAGGTTATTGCGCATTTGCGCGTTGGCCGCGCGCAGCGCCCACTCCTTGGATATGCCGACGCCAAAGTGCAGATAGGCGGGAGCATCTCCCTTGAGGCGCACCCCCTTGAAGGCGTAGATCCTCCGGAGTCCGTCCTCGTCGACCTGTTCGAAAACCCCCTTTTCCGCCATTTCCGGAACTTTTTCGAGAAAATCCGGGGGAATGAGCCTGCCGGCAGGCACCGTCTTGTGGTCAAAAACCCTCAATAGGCTCACCCCGCGCCGGTCCGCAACCACGATGGAACAGTTTTCGGAGAGATTTACCCTGGACAGGAAATGAACGATTTCGTCTATCTTCACGCCCGCCGTGACGACGGCAATCGTTTTCCACTCGGCGTCGAGAACGGGAAGAGCGTAATCGATCGACTGCAATCTCCCGGGCCGGCCGACATAGCCCTCCCCGGCGGAAAAATCCAGCGTCGTGACGGCTTCCCGAATATGATCTCGTTCCGCCAGGTTGATGCTGCCCGCGGTAAAGGGGATGGACGAGGCAAACAGATTGCCGTCGGGAGTGACCAGCGAGATGGAGGAATACCGGGGGTTGCGCCGGTTCAGTTCGATAAAGAGTTCGTTGCATGCCTTGGCGTTCAACTGCTGGACCGCCGGCATCTGCGCCAGGGTGGCGAGCATCTCGTGAGTCGAAGCCGCCATCTGCTCCTGCTGGGCGGCCAGACTCTGGGACAGGAGCAAGGCCATGTCTCCGGCCTTGCCGATTTCATCCTGCCGCTCCAGCAACCCCGCGGCTATGACGATCCCCAGGGCGGGCAGGAAGATAGTGAGCAACAGGAGAAGTTGTCTGCTGCGAATGGACCAGGAAGCAACGCTTGGTTTTCGAAACATGGATTCCTCAAGGTTGATATCCAGAAACATGCAATGATTCCGGGCATGGGGATACGGAACCGCATGCGCTTCTACCCATGGAGAGGGATTGTTTTTTTCGTTTCTTATTATTTGCTATATTTATGCCAACGCAAGAACAAAATAGGCAGAAAACAAAAATCGAGATAGACCTTCATATCCGGCCTTGCGTTCCCTCGCGAGACAGGCAAACAGTGCCCGAAAGGAGTAACCGGCAGTGACATTCCAAACCCGTGCAGCAGTAGTTCACCACCCGGGCGGTCCATTTGTTTTTGAAAGGGTTGTGCTGGACGCCCCCCGTCCCGATGAAGTCCTTGTCCGTATCGTTGCCTGCGGGATTTGCCATACGGATCTCGCTGCACGAGACGGCCTCTTCGGCATGAAGTTTCCGGCGGTGTTCGGACATGAGGGCGCGGGCATCGTCGAAGCGACGGGAACGGCAGTATCCAGGGTCCGCCCAGGCGACAGGGTCGTGATTTCTTTCAGTTCCTGCGGCAGGTGTTCGAATTGCAGAAAGGGCCATCCCGCCCATTGCGCATTCTTCGACGAGTTGAACTTCGGGGATGAGAGAATGGACGGTACGCCAACTCTTTGGACCGCCTCGGGCGAACCGGCAGGCGGCCGCTTTTTCGGGCAGTCCTCGCTCGCCTTCCATGCGCTGGCTCACGAACGAAGCCTCATACCAGTGGGCGAAATCGACGATAACGAACTCGCCCTCTACGCCACCCTGGGGTGCGGCATTCAGGCGGGAGCCGGCACCGTGTGGAACGAACTGAGACCACGGGCGAACGAAGCGGTCGCGGTGTTCGGTGCGGGAACGGTCGGACTGGCAGCGGTCATGGCGGCCCGAATGGCCGGAGCCGCCCCCATCGCAGCCGTGGACATCGTTCCGTCACGCCTCGAACTGGCAGAGGAACTCGGAGCGACCATCGTCGTGAACGCGGCAAAGGAGGACGCAGGCGAACGACTCGGGGAGATTGCCGGGGGCTTCGCCTGTGCGGTCGAGACGACCGGCCGCTCCCGGTCGATCGATACGGCGGTGAAGATCCTGGGCCCGGGCGGAAGTCTGTCCCTGCTCGCCGTATCGGCCGGCGAAGAGCACATCTCCCCGCAGTCGCCCGGCCCCGGACAGCGGGTCTTCAACAGCGTTGCCGGAGACAGCGACCCGCAAGTGTTCATCCCCTTCCTGATCCGCTGCCGGCGGGAGGGAAATTTCCCTTTTCACAGGCTGATCCGGGAATACCCGGCATCGGAAATCAACACGGCCGTGCAGGACTCCCTGGACGGCATCACCATCAAGCCGCTGCTCCGTTTCTGAATGCCCGGCGCTGCCTGTCGAAAATGAAATCCCCGTCAGATCCTTCCGATGAATCGCAGCAGTCCGTCCAGGATGGTCAGAGGATGGGGCGGGCAGCCCGGAATGTAAAGATCTACAGGAATCAGACCCCCGGCTCCGTTGTGCACCTCTTCGTGATCGATGTACGGTCCGCCGGAAATGGCGCAGGCGCCGACCGCAATGACGACCTTCGGCCCCGGCACGGCTTCGTAGGTCTTCAAGAGCCCGAGGCGCATGTTTTCTGAAACGGGCCCCGTGACGAGCAATCCGTCCGCGTGCCTGGGCGAGGCCACGAACTGGATGCCGAATCGACCAAGATCCCAGCCGACGGTTCCCAAAACGTTCGTATCGGCTTCGCACGCGTTGCATCCGCCGGCGCTGACCTGGCGCAGTTTGAGAGATCTTCCGAACAATCGTTTCGCCTTGGCTTGCAGAATCCGCTCCGATTGCTCCGGACCGCCCCCGCAGACCAGATCTTCACGGCAGCCGGTAGCCATCCGGTATTCATCGCTGAAGCGGATGGACTGCTTCGGACAGGCGCCGGCGCATTCCCGGCAAAAGAGACACCTGCCGAGGTCGATGCGAATCTCTTCTGTATGGGAGAGTGCCCGGGTCGGGCATGCCTCGACGCACTGACTGCAACCGTCCGGGCAGGCACCCTTCGTCACCAGCGGCTTCCCGGCGAAGCGCTCCGGCAGCGGCGGAGCCGGCCCATCCGGATATTCCATCGTCCGGTGCCGCTGCTGCAACCTCGACAGAAGAACATTCAACATGAGTATGTTTCCCTTTCCGACACAAATCCCGTTCGCATCACAGGTCATGACCGCAGTAGGAGAGATTGAAGCTTTTGTTGCAGAGCGGGAAATCGGATATCTGCTGCCCTCTCAACGCGCAGGCAAGGCCGAACCAGTTATGGAAAGACGGATCGACGATTTCGTAGGCTGCAAACTTCCCCGCATCGTCCGTGACGGCGGTGTGGCAGATTTCACCGCGCCAGCCCTCGACAAAGGCGACGGCCAACCGGCCCGGCCCCGGCGCGTTCAGCCAGGAACGCACCTCCCCGCCGGGCATGCTTCCAAGCTGTTCGCGCACGAACGCGAGGGAACGCTGGATTTCAAGCCACCGGACGTACGCCCGTGCGAAGACATCCCCGGACTGCCAGGTGGAAACGGGTATCTGTGCCAGTTGATAAATGCCGAGCGGCATATCCCGGCGAACGTCCAGATCGACTCCACACGCCCTTGCCGCAGGCCCCACCAATCCGATTTCGTCGCACAATTCCCGGCCGATCGCTCCCGTTCCCTCGAAACGCGCCATGACCGATGAAGTCTTCCAGATCAGGTCGACGGCAACGTTCAAATCCTTTTCCACCGTGTCCAGGCGTTTGATCATGTCGTCACGCACCAACCGGTCCAGGTCGAACCCTACCCCTCCCGGCCTCACGATCCCTCTGCCGAAGCGATTGCCGCAGATCGCTGCGGTCATATTGAGAATGTCGCCCCGGATTCGCCCGCAGTAGGACATGGTGGGAAGGTAGCCGACGTCGCCCGCCAGCGCCCCGATGTCCCCCGTGTGGTTCGCGATCCTTTCCAGCTCCAGGGCCACCCCGCGGATCACCTGCGCCCGGGCCGGCACGTATCCACCGTCCAGAGCTTCCAGAACATGGCAGTAAGCGGTCGAGTGCCCGACGGCGGTATCGCCCGCAAGCGTTTCCATGTAGTGGATCGTGCGCGCGTCCGGTCCTCCGCGCAGCGCACGCGCCACGCCCCGGTGCTGATAGCCCAGAGAGATTTCCAGGTGGAAAACGTCTTCGCCATGGCATTGAAACCGGAAGTGCCCCGGTTCGATAATCCCCGCATGAACGGGGCCGACGGCCACCTCGTGGACCTCTTCCCCATCCACCCGGTAGAAATCGGCGATTCCGATTCCGGGCCCTCCGCCGGCGGCTTCCGAAGCGCCGCACCGGCGGCAGGATTTCTGAAAGCGAACCGGCTTCGGCCAGGGATGTCCCTCGGGAAGGACCTGCCACTGCTCGAGGAGCGCCCGCTCGAACAAGTGCGCCTGCGGACAGTCCGGAGTGAGGGATCGGTAGCGGTTCTCTGCAAGATCCGTGGCGAGCGGCAGTATGAGCGACTGTCCGGCGTGGGACAAAACGGCCCAAAGGCGAAGTCGTTCTCCCTCAACGGATTGTCCGAAAAAGGCGGAGATTCGAAATCCCTCCTCGACCGCCTGAAGGACGGTCTCCCGAAAGGCATCCAGAGGCAGACGGGCGACCTCCCGGACGCTCACGGATTCCCCGTTGCTCATGGAAAGATACCTGGACGTCAGTGCCGACATAACAAAAGCTCCTGAAAGACAAATACACTGTCCTCACCTGCCTGCGGGCCTTTACGCTCGCTTTCGGCTTCCACGGACAGGGGATCGAAAAAGGACCGCTCCGCGCGAACGCTCATCCCCCGGTCAACCCGCAACCGCTCCGGCGGCGTGTTCCAAAACCGTTCGGAGCATCGGCGGAACGTACAGCCCGAGGACCAGCACCACCGCCCCAAGCGCCGCAGGGGGACCGACTGCGAGCAGGGATTCCGAGAGCCCGCCGGACCGGGCTTCAGGCATTCCAGTCTGCCGTGCGGGCAGCCCCTGGGCCATTTTCAGGACGCTCGTAGCCATCCCGATAAAGATGATGCTCAGCAGGAGAAGGTACACGAACGCGATCACGAAACGGCCCTGATCGAGTGCGGATTTGAGGATGAGCAGTTCGCTCAGGAATGTTCCGAAAGGAGGCGTTCCCGTAATGGAGAGAAACCCAGCTACCCAGAGCACGCCAGATATGGGCAGAACCCGGACCACACCGCTCACCTCCTGGATGGACTTGGTCTTGTAAACGGCCAGGATATTTCCAGCGATCAGGAAGAGCATCCCCTTGGTGAGCGAGTGATTCACCGCGTGCAGCATGGCTCCGAAGCTCGCCGCACCCCCGAGCCCCACGGCCAGGGACAGAATGCCCATATGCTCGACGCTGGAGTACGCCAGCATGCGCTTGAAATCCTTCTGGTGCAGGATGAAGACGGCCGCCACCCCCATCGAGAGCAGTCCGAAGCCCATGAGGAGGTTCTGCCCGAAAGGTGCCAGCCCTGCTGCGCCACACACCTGCAGAATGCGCAGGACGCCCAGGAAGGCGCAGTTGAGCAGCGCTCCGGACAACAGAGCGGAGATGACCGAAGGAGACTCGCTGTGCGCATCCGGCAGCCAGGTGTGCATCGGAGCCAGCCCCAGCTTCGTACCGTAGCCGACAAGGAGGAAGAGGAACGCCGCCTTGAGCCAGGGAGTGTGCAGGGAGCCTGCCCGCTGGATCAGGTCTCCCAGGAACATCGGAACATAGCTTTGCTGTCCGAGCGTGGACGCGACCGCGAGGAAAAAGTTTCCGAGAAGCGCCAGAGCAATGCCGACCGAGCAGATCATGATGTACTTCCAGGTCGCCTCCAGGGAACGCCTGTGCCGGTGGAAATAGATCAGGGGCGCGCTGGCGAGCGTCGTCGCCTCGACCGCCACCCAGAGAAGGCCGAAGTGCTGGCTGACCGTAACGAGAGTCATCGTTGCCAGGAATAACAGCAGGCATCCGGTGAAGGTCGCCTCCCGGGCGTTGGTGAAGAGAAACCCTTCCTGGAAATCCTGCCGCCGCCCCCAGTCTTCCCTGCGAAGGTACCCGAGAGCGTAGAAGGAAACCGTGACGAAGAGCAGGCTCGTTATGCTGAGAAACAGAAGACCCGGGCCATCCAGGAGAAGCCAGCCGCCAAGGGCCGGTTTGGGCGGACAAAGCCAGGCCGAAGCGGTCAGGCAGGTGTGTGCGAGGGCGGTCAGGACAAGCAGACTCCTGCGCAGGCGATTGGACCGCAGGAAAAATCCCAGAATGCCGGCCGACGCCGGAATGAGTGTCAAAAGCAGTATCATGATGCTCAATCCTTCAAAAGGCTCAGCCGGTCCGTATCCATGTGGTCGAACTCCCGGTTGATGTGAAAAATGGCTATTCCCATGACGAAAACTGCCATGAAGACATCCAGCAGGATTCCGAGTTCCACCAGGAGGGGTTCCTGAAGCGCAAACGCCAGGCCGAAGGCGCTGATCCCGTTTTCCATCACGAGGTATCCCAGCACCTGGGTCACCGCTTTGCGTCGGCTGACGATGGCAAACAGGCCGATCGTAAGATTGAACAGGGCCAGGGGCAGCACGAGGGGAGAATGCGCCGGGACCGGCAGGGGCAGGCGGCCGCCGAGCCACATGGAAAACGCCAGCAGAGCGGCGCCGACCAGGAGAGAAGTCGTGTAACCGACCAGCGGCTCTATTTCCCTGCGCACGTTCGCGGTCTGCAGGGAGCGCAGAAGCAGCCAGGGGAAAACGATCCCCTTCAGCAGAACCGTCAGAAGGGAGAGGAATTCCGCGCGGAATGTCTGATGCTCCGAGCCGACAAGAAGCGGCAGAACGCCGAGCAGGATTCCCTGCAAAGCCACCACATAGATGCAGGAAGCCATTCGGCTCGATGCGATAAGCCAGAGATTCGTCAGGATGAGCGAGACGATCATCGCGTCAACGAGAAGGTTCATGTCAGCTCCAAAGGATCAGCACAAGGGCCAGCGTGGAAAGGAAACCGGCGCTTACGAGCAGTTGAGGTACCCGCAGCAGCCGAAGCCTTGCCATGGTGGACTCCACCACGCCGGTCAAAACGGCGAGAATCAGCAGGCCGCAGACGACTGCCACGCCGTCCAGCCAGGGATTGCCCGTTCGCACGGGGACGAGCAACCCGGAGAGCAGCGACCCGATGAGCCACATCTTGAGGGCGGCCCCATATTGGATCATGGCAAAATCCGGTCCGCCGTGATCGAGCACCATCACCTCGTGGATCATGGTCAGTTCGAGATGCGTATTGGGGTCGTCCACGGGAATCCGCGAATTCTCGGCAAGAAAGATCACCAGGAGCGCTCCGGCCACCAGGAGGAGGGCCGGGCCGGACTGTAGCCATACGTCGATCGAGAGGCGGCCGTACATTTCGGAAAGCGAGAGAAAGCCGATGGATTCGGTCTGACCGGCAGTCTGCGAGGCCCGCGCAATCGCGGCAAGTCCCAGGAACAGGGCGGGTTCGGCAAGCGCCGAGAATTGCGCCTCGCGGCTTGCGCCCATTCCTTCGAAGGCCGATCCCGTATCCAGAGCCGCAAGGACCGTGAAAAACCGCATGACTCCCAGAAGGTAGGCCATGAGAATGAAATCTCCGGCGAAGACCAGCGGAGCGGGAGAGCCCCCCAGCGGCAGAACGAACAGGGCACTCACCACGGAAGCAAGCCCGACAACCGGGCCGGCCCGAAACAGCCAACTCGTGGTCCGGCTATAGACTGCTCCCTTCCTCAGCAGTTTCGCGAGATCGTAGTAGAGCTGCAGAAGGGACGGTCCCTTGCGGCCGGCAAAAAACGCCTTGGTGCGGTTGATGATTCCAGGCAGCAGCGGAGCCAGGATCAAGGCCAGAAGAAGAAACACGGACGAATTTCCATTCATATGATCATCTCAGGTTCCAGATCAGCAGAACCAACAGGGTTAACGCAATGTAAAGGATATAGAGCTGAACGCGGCCTTCCTGGAGAAAGCGCAGCCGGGCGATGCACCACTCCACTCCCTGAAAGACCGGACGGTAGAGATTGTGCCGAAAAACGTCCTCCGTTTCCGTTCCGAACGCGGCCGGGACAGGGAAAAGACCGGCGGGGCGGCTCCCCGTGCATCGCGGCCGGAGAACCACTTCGAACATTTTCGTAAGGGGCTGGGCAAAGGATGATGCCGTGTATTGCATCCGCGCCGTCGGCCGGGTATAGCCGCAATCCCAGGTGCCGCTCTCCCGGACGGTTCGACCGGCGAGCAGTGCCTTGCGCACTCCTGCGAACAGGACAATCAAAACGATGAAAAGGATCCCGATCCACACCACCGACGTCAGGGGAGACGTCAGGGATTCCATGTGTTTCTGGACGTCGGCGGAGGCAAGTCCGGTCACCACGCCGACGGCACCTTGGGTCATGCCCACCGCCCGGGGAGCCAGCAGTCCGATGGCCACGCAGCCCATGGCGAGGAGCAGCATCGGAATCCGCATGAGCCATCCCGCTTCGTGTCCCTTCATGGCATGTTCACTCCGGGGCTCCCCCAGGAAGATGATTCCGAACGCCTTGGTAAAACAGGCGAGAGCAAGGCCGCCAATGAGGGCCAGGCCGACGATCGTCACACCGCAGGCCGTTTCGAGGCCCGGAGTTCCCACGCTCCGGAACGCGCCGATGTATAGGAGAAACTCGCTGACGAACCCGTTGAGAGGCGGCAGACCGCAGATCGCGGCGGCCCCGACGAGAAAGGCGGCCGCCGTCCAGGGCATGCGCTTGATGAGCCCACCCAGGTGGTCGATGTCCCTGGTCCCGGTTGCATGTGCGACGGCGCCGGCTCCCAGAAACAGCAATCCTTTAAAAAACGCATGATTGACGACGTGCAGCAAACCGCCTCCGAAGCCGAGGACCGCCAGTCCCGGCACATTCAAGCCCAGCCCCAGGACTCCGAGACCAAGTCCGAACGCGATGATACCGATGTTCTCGACGCTGTGATAGGCGAGCAGGCGTTTCAAATCATGCTGGGCCAGGGCACAGAGAACGCCGAGGATGCCCGAAACGAGTCCGATGCCGATGAGAATCCCACCCCACCATGGTTCCGGATTCCCGAGGAAGGTCAATGTCCTCACCAGGCCATAGATGCCGGTTTTGATCATCACGCCCGACATCACGGCGGAAACGGGGCTCGGAGCCGCCGGGTGCGCTTCGGGCAGCCAGACATGGAAAGGAATGAAACCGGCTTTGGTTCCAAAGCCTACGACCGCGCAGATGAAAGCTGCTCCGGCAACCGGCGCCATTTGAACGCCCGGCCGCACAAACGAGTCGAAATCGAGCGCCGAGGATCCGGCTTGCCCACCGAGAATCAGAAACAGCACGAAAAGGAAACCCGTGCCCAGGTGGGTGGCGACCAGATACGTCCAGCCTGCCCGACGCACGCTTTCCTCTTCGTTTTCAAACGTCACAAGAAAGAAGGAAGCCATCGACATGACCTCCCAGAGAACCAGGAACAGGACCCCGTTCCTCGCAACGATCACACCGATCATGCCTGCGACGAGCAGGTTGAAAAAGAACCAGAAAGCACCAAGATTTTTCCTGTTTCCGTAGGGGGCCATGTAACGGATCCCGTAGAGGGCGGACAGGGCGCTGAGCACGAGGACGGGAATGAGAAAGAACGCCGACAGGGCATCCATCTGCAAAAAGAAGGACCCGCGGGGCACTTCCCACGGCGTGCGGATTTCCAACGTCTGTCCGGTCCACAGGACACCAAACGCGGGAACGATTCCCGCGAGACATGCCAGGAACGCTCCACCGGCACCGATGGCGTTTGCCCGTCCAGGGCGTTTCCCGACCGCAAGCGATACCAGTCCGCAAAAGCAAAGAAAGCCTGTTGCCAGAAGTATGACGAACATAAGAATTCTTTCAGTCTCCGATGGAAAATCAGTCCTGCCAAGAGTGGGGCGTTGCGATGACGCTTTCTTCCACGCGGCGGGCTTCCGAGAGGATTTCATCGCGAGAGCCCTTTCGGGCGATTACGGCTCTGAATTGGGGATCTCTGAGGGCGAAGGCAAGTTTGGAGAGCAGGTGCAGGTGAGACCGGACGGTCGGGCTGACCAGAGTGAACAGAATGCTCACCGGCAGACCGTCCAGAGCGCCAAAGTCGATCGCGTTTTCCAGAAAACAGAGAGTGATCGTAGGGTGCAGAATGTGCAGAACAATCGGATTGCGTACGTGGGGGATGGCAATGCCGTCTCCCACAGCCGTCGATCCAAGAGACTCGCGCGCGAGCAAAACCTGGAACAGAAACGTGCGGTCAACCTCACGGGGCAATTGCATGAGGTCCACGACTGAACGCAAAACCGGTTCCTTTTCCTTCCCTTCGACACGATAGTGGATTCCACCGAGCTTCAAAGCTTCGTCGAGGCGGGGCGGCAGCATGTCGTTCGCTTCGGGTTCCTGCAAAATTCCAACAGACACGTTGACCCTGCAACCCGTCGCCCATTCCAGCAGTTCCGCCCGGTTGAACCTGTATTGTTCATTGACACGGTACGCAGGGAGCTTCCTCTGCTTTATCCAGCGATAGATCGTTTTTTCAGAAACATTGAAGATGCCCGCGGCATCTCTGACATCCAGCTGCATTTCATTCCCGCCTGAATTTCCGGTATGGACAACGAAGCACAAGAGCGGTCTAGATGTCCTTGTTTGTCCTGTTTGTCAAGAACATTTTTTCATCACATGAAATAAGTGACCGAAAAGAGAACCGGATGAGAAAAGAGGGGAACAAGGCGTTCCGCAGGACCGCAGCCGCCGGAACGGGGGTTCAAAGTCGGGAAGAGCGCTCGCCGCGGATTCCATTTGTGGTGGAATGACCTTTTCCTTCATGGACGGGGAGGTCGTTCGAATATTCCTTGGAGCACCCGCCGAGTAGGTGTATTTTGCAGCCATGGGGCACCCCATGCTTACCCTGCAACCGCCACGGTATGCTGTGGACCAGGCTCGACGGGTTTCGGTGAAAGGGAATGCGAAATGATAGACCCCGATGAAATCGGGAATGGTTACTGTACTGTTTGCGTGCCGGATACTTTCCGGAACCCCAGCATCCGAGCGGAGAACAAACCAATGATGCCCATGGCCTGGCTGTCGATTGTTCTGTTGTTTTTTTTCATCTGCACCGCTTCGCCCTCAACTGCCGCCGTTTCTCAGAAAGGCGAGCCTTTCAGCCGATTTTACACGGAATTTCAAAAGGCCGTCAAAGCCGACGACAAGGAAAAAGTGGCCGCCATGATCGATTTCGACGGGTTCACCTGGGAAGAAACCGAAAGCCTGCGGAAGGTAAGGACCCCAGAAGCTTTTTTAAAGAATTACAGCAGCATGTTCACCCCAACGATCAAAAATAAAATCGCGACGTCAAAACCGCAGAGGATCGGCGACTCCAGTTACTTTATCATCTGGCACACGAAGAATACCGAGTACTCCCTTTACTTCGCGAGAAGCAAGCAAGGTAATTTCAAGTTTCAGGGATTGACGATAGGTCCGTATTAGAGCGGCAGCATCCACCGCTCCGGCTTTCTTCGCCCGGCCGCAGCACGGATGTCCGTCACAACAAACGATGTTTCGGAGACTGGCAGGGGGGCGGCTCCAACCGCCGGTGTCCATTCATACCGTCAATAATGGAGGCTTTCATGGCTGGTGAAGTAGTTCTCATGGACAACGGCTGCGCGGTCTGGATCACTCATCCCTTTGACTGGCACCTCTCTTTAAGCGTCCCCGTCAGTTCGTGGGTAATGGCCGACGGCCTGGAGAATGCGGCCGGTCGAATCAACGCATACGAAGCCGCCCGGGCCTCGGTCGAGGCATCCCCATACTGGATTCCGCCAGAACAGCACGAACCGATGGTCTTTCTCAATCCGCGGTATGATGGAACGTTTCCGGTTTTCATCTTCAAAATCGACAATACCGGAACAACTTTCTTTGTCAGCCACGACCAGGAATTCATCCAATGGATCGCAGAGACAGAGAGCCACTGACCCGAACCGCGGATTCTCCATCGCTCATGTCGTTTCCACACAGTCTGCTGGAAAAGCTCCCCGCCCGCACTCAGTGGTTTTTTCTCATTTCGACTTCGGCGCTGTTCGCTTTGGGACTCCATGCAGCAGGAATACCCGCCGCCCTCCTGATCGGACCGATGGCGGCGGGCATTCTCACCGGCGTAAACGGTGGAACGATCCGGGTCTTTCCGAAATCATATCTCTTCGCACAGGCCATCATCGGCTGCATGATCGCCCAGGTCATCACCCCGGGCATTCTCGTTACTTTCCTTCACAGTTGGCCGTTGTTTCTTTGCGTAGTGCTTTCGACCATCATCGCGAGCACGCTGCTCGGCTGGCTTCTGAATCGCCTCCGCGTGCTGCCGGGCACCATTGGCATCTGGGGTTCCTCACCGGGGGCTGCGACGGCCATGGTGGTAATGGCCGAAGAATTCGGCAGCGATGCCCGCCTGGTGGCCTTCATGCAGTATCTGCGGGTCGTCTGCGTCGCGCTGACGGCTTCGGTCATCGCCCGCTTCTGGGTCGACACAACAGGCGAGGTGCATCCGGAGATCGCCTGGTTTCCGCACATCCGCTGGCTGCCCTTCGCCGAAACCCTGGCCGTCGCCGTGCTTGGGGGCACCGCCGGACGCCTGCTGCGAATTCCCTCCGGAACCATGCTCGTTCCCCTGGCCGCAGGGGCCGTACTGCATTCCCTCGGCATCGTGGAGATCGAACTGCCCGAGTGGCTTCTCGCATTGACATACGCCCTGCTCGGCTGGCGCATCGGGCTCAATTTCAACCGCGGAGTCCTCGCCCATGCCTCCCACGCCCTGCCGCACATCCTGCTTTCGATTGCCGCACTGTTCGTCTTCTGCGGAGGTCTCGCCCTTCTCCTGACGCGAGTGCTCGGCGTTGACCCGCTCACAGCCTATCTCGCCACGAGTCCCGGAGGGATGGACTCCATCGCCATCATCGCCGCTTCGAGCAACGTCGACGTCTCTTTTGTCATGGCCCTCCAGGCTGCGCGCATTTTCATCGTCGTCCTCGTCGGCCCGTATCTGGCGCGATACGTCGCACGGCACGCAGGCGACCCACCCGTCAGTCACTGAAGGCATCCCTGTTCCGAACGAGGTTCCTGAGGAAAAGCCAGGAAAGCGGAGGCAGAAAAATCATAAATCCGTAGAGCAGAAGATGGAAAGCTTGCTGCACTCCCAGTCGGTCGGCCAGCTTTCCGATGAATGGCCCTGAAACGATGAAGGCAACGCGAAACGCCAGTGTTTGCAGCGACAGGATACTCGCCCGATTCGCCGAAGGGCTCTCCAACTGGACCCGGTTGAGAAACATGGGAGCCCGCAATCCACGCATCAAGGTAAGGAGGTAATAGAACAGGAAGCTGAACATTCCCCCGATGAGTCCGAGCCCGAAATACCCGGCCAGAACCAGTGCCCCGAATACCGCTATCATGCTCCGGTCTCCGAGATGGGCTTGCACGCGGTGGCTCACCACGGCGGCAAGCGCCACCGCCAGGTTGGCTCCCGCCCAGACGGGGCCGAACCAGGTCAGGGGCACTCCATACTGCTGCATGTATGGCTGGATGAGCCAAACCGGGTAGAAAGACGCGAGCCCGAAGACCGTGTTCAAGAGAACCGTGGCCCGAAGCCTCCGGTTTTCCACAAACGCATAGCGGGCGATTCGAAGCGCCTCGTGCAGGTGGCGGCGGCCCGACAGTGCCTTGTCCCGCGGCGGGTCCTTCATGGTCCAGGCCACGGGGAATGCGGTTGCCCAGACCGCAATCTGAAGAAAAAACGGCAGAATGGGCACCCAGGCATACAGCACCCCGGCAAACAGGGCGCCCACCGCCTCGCCCGTCTGGGAAAAACCGTTCATGCGCCCCTCGTACCTGGAATAGTGCAACTCATCCCCTTCGGCCCGAAGTGTTTCGTAGAGGAGTGCGCTGTCGGACCCGCTGACGAAAGAAAAGGATATGCCCAGGATGACCTCTGCAACCAGGACCCCGGCAAAGGAACTCGCGGCGGTATAGATGCCCCAACCGGCTATCCCCAATGCACTGGCAAAGGTAAGAGCGTTGCGGTAACCCAGGCGGTCGGCGATGTAGCCGGACGGATATTCGAGGAACACGGCCGCTGCGGAGAAGATGCTCTGGAGCAGAAGAATTTCCGTGAGGTTCAAACCGATATGGTCCTTCCAGTAGAGCGTGATGACCGCCATGGGGAATAGGGTCTTCTCGAGGAAGGCAAAGGCATAGAGCCTGCTGATGTTGGCATGAAAGGCTGTCACGTAATCGTCAGACCGGAGGGGCCTCCCTGGAGTCCCCCTTTTCTTTCCGCCCGGGCCCGGGTTCCCGGCACATTCGTCCCGTTTGGCGCCAAACACCGGAAGCGGTGCGCACCACTTCGGTCGTCCTGAAGATCGCATCGTCATGGAAACCGTCATTCCATGCCCGGCAACGTATTACCATGAACTGCACGTTTCAGCCATTTCAAAGTGCGCCGCCCGCGCCTGGGTTCACTGAACTCCCTTGGCCGTGTACTTCATCCTCTTTATGGCTTTTGCACAACTGGTTCCAGTTCGCGTCCGGTCGATCCGCCGTCCATATTCCATTCTTTTTCTCACTGTTGCCCGTTCGGGTCACCCATAGATAATACTCTGGTATTAAATCTTTATTTGCATTAATGAGTAACTCATCTACCCAATTCCTACCCCCTAAAATCCCCGTTTACAATAGCCGTTCGAATGATGAATATGAGGCCATATTCAACGGCACATGGGTCGTTTGCACAGGATCTGCCGGCCCAGATTGACACTCATTGAACGGGAGCGGAACATGCTGACGAAATCGTTGCACACAGCAGCATTCAAGGCCAGGGATGATTACGGGCGAGAGCATACCATTCTCGAGTTCAACAGCTTGGCACAAGTCATCCGTTTCGAGGCTCATGGCAGCTTCGAGGAGAATCTGAAAGAGTTCAGGACCGTTAAGGGACAGCCCGTCAATCGTATCACAAACGGAAAGTACAAGATCGTCCCCACGGGCCTCAATCTGTACTGCGACGAACCCAGCGCGCCCTAACGGAGACGCGTCCAAGGAGTTGCCGCCGGTTCCACGACGGTTCGCCGCAGGAACCGGTTTCTTTCCATCCGCAACAATCACCCGCCTCCGATTTGCCGGACTCCCCCTGCCATCGCCCCCTTCCCGGTGTGGATTCCGGCGAAAAGGTCCCTCCGGAGGATGCGATTCGTTCTTTCATACCATCCTATCCAGCAGTCTCCCATGACGCCCGCCATCGAAAGGATGGCGTCCCTGTCCGTGCCGTGAGCATCGCCGGAGACGGCAGGTTGCGTGCCGCCGTTGCCGGGAAATGCCGGATTTCCCCTTTTTCCGCTTCCCAAGCTGAATCGGCAGCGGGCGCGAGGTGCCGCCCCGATCGCCCGCTGTTCCCGCAAACGCCTCGAAGGCGTCAAAGAGCTACGTACAGGAGCCAGATCGAGCAGAAGACAATGGTCACCAGCATGGGAACAAAAGCCGCTTTGGCGTATTGCATGAAGGATATGGAATAACCCGCCCTTTCCGCCATCCCTACGGTGACCACGTTCGCGCTGGCCCCGATCATCGTTCCGTTGCCTCCGAGGCATGCCCCGAGCGCTAGAGCCCACCAGAGAATTCCCCCCTGGGCACCAGGGATTTCCACGGTCAGGTAGGCGACTATGGGAAGCATGGTTGCGGTGAACGGGATATTGTCGATGATCGCGGAAGCGAGCGCCGAGACCCAGAGAATCATCAGGATCGCCGCGACCAGCGATCCTTTGGACATATCCTTGACCCACTCGGCGATCACCTGGATGAGTCCGGTCTCTTCCGCTCCCGCGACGACGATGAAGAGCATAATGAAGAAGATGAGGGTCGGCCACTCGATGTCCTTTTCGATCATCTCGACAATATCGACCCGGCTCACCAGCATGAGCGTCACCGCGCCGATCATGGCCGCGATGCTCGGCTCCATGTGCAGTGCGCCGTGGAAAATGAAAAGGAGGATCGTGACGGCAAGGACCACCGCCCCCTGCATGAGCAGCGTCCCGTCGGTTATCTTGTATTCTTCCCTCAGATGCGCGATCAGAGCGCCGACGTCGTCGACTTTCGCCGCAGCATAGCTTTTCCGATACCGGAAGGCGTAGCAGATTGCCGTGAATACCAGGCAGATCAGGCAGATCAGGGTAAGGTTCTCGACGAAATTCATGAATGTGAGCTTTGCATAGGACCCGATCATGATGTTGGGGGGATCGCCGATGAGCGTGGCCGTTCCACCCACGTTGGAAGCGAATACTTCCGGTATCAGCAGGGTGAGCGGGTTCAGCTTCAGCGTGAGTGCGATTTCTATCGTGACCGGGATGATGAGGAGCATGGTGGTGACATTGTCGAGGAAAGCCGAAGCGCAGGCAGTTACAACCACCAGGATCAATGAAAGGACAAAGACGTTCCCTCCAGCGACCTGGTAGGACTTGTACGCCATCCACTGAAACACGCCCGTCTTCTTCAAGATCCCCACGACGATCATCATGGCCATAAGAAGGAAGATGACGTTCATGTCTATGGCGCGCACGGCATCCTCGAAGGTGAGTATCGCGTAATCGGGATTGAAGGTTCCCAGTGTATAGGTCGTGGCAAGGAGCAGCGTGGCCCCGAGGAAGGCAGCCAGTGTCCGGTGCATCAACTCGAACGCGATCAACCCATAAACCAGCAGGAGCACTCCTGATGCAATCCAGAAGGCAGGCGTAATCGAGCGCTGCAGTGTGAAATCCTGCCGGGCCAGGAAAATCGTGTTCCCCCGCCCGTCGCTTCGTTCCTTGACAACGTTTTCGACGGGAATACGATTGGCGCAGGCATAGCAGGGCTTCTCCGTTTCGATTTCGATTTTCCCGTCCGGAAGAACTCCCCGGGAAATCTCGAGTTCCACCCGGTAGGCACCCGAGTTGGAAGTCTTCATCGTTTCGGCGGTATCGATCTTATTGCCGTTCAAATAGAAACCAAGTTCCACTTCCTTGACCGGTTTCCCCTGGGAATTGGTCACCACTCCGGAGAGGCTCAGGCGATCCACCTGGCCGGAATCCGGAGTCCCCTGCGCGGCAGCAACCGGAGAAGCCACAAAAGTCACGAGACACAAGAGGCAGAAAAGCAGAATGGGGGACAAACTTCTGTTCATGTTGCGTGTTCCTTTCCGAATGCGAACGGTCTGATCCTTTTTCAATCCCCGGCCATGCCCCGTCAACATGCGGCAAGATGAGACAAAAAAGGCCGCCGTCCCTTCGATGACAGGGGACGGCGGCCTTTTCGATTCCCATATTCGAGAAACCGCTTCCCACCCCGTCGACGGAGCGGGATAGCGGCCCGACTATCCTGAACAACCCTCCGGAGGCAGTAGGTTCTCCCCCCGGACCCGTTTTATTATATGAATTTGCCCTTTAAGGTTATCCAACGGGACGGTTCCGTGTCAATCGCTAAATGGAGAGATGCAACAGGAAGCGCACCGAGGCATCGCCGTTCTCCCAAGTGCCCGCTGCCGGACATGGAAATTCCCTGCAGGCATGCACGATGTCGCCCCCATCGTCCCCGAAGTCTTTCGAAGCAGGAAGTTTTCATCTCGATTTGATTTTGTGAACAATGTCAGATAGTATGAATCTTTGAGTATATGCAATCTGCGCAAAACGGGCTCCCGGTCGGACTGGCCGCTTGCACTGGGCACGGCGGCACGATCGCCGCGAACATCCCGGTGCCCCATCCGCCGGCTGCGACCAGGGTTCCTGCTGCAATGAGTCCATACCTTTTGTCGTCGTTCCATCGGCGTTCGACATGGCTCCATCGCCCGCCGAGGCGCACTCTGCCACGATCCTCCACGCGGCCCGCCCTGCGGGCGTTTCTCCCGTGCCGGCCGCATGCAGGCGGGAAAACCGGTTGAGCGACCAAGCCCTTACGGCGTCGACTCTTTCACAACCGGGCTCCGGCCCGATCCTACCGGGGAGAATCAGCGTATGCGGAAGATTGTAGAGTGCGTGCCCAACTTTTCCGAAGGCCGGAATACGGAAACCATCGAAGCCATCGCGGAGGCGATCCGCAAGACCCCCGGCTGCAGACTGCTGGATGTGGATCCGGGAAAATCCACCAACCGGACGGTCTACACTTTCGTGGGCGATCCCGAATCGGTCGTCGAGGGAGCGCTGGCTTCTGCCCGCGCAGCCAGGGAACGCATCGACATGCGCCGCCATCAAGGCGAGCATCCACGTTTTGGAGCCCTGGACGTCTGCCCGTTCATCCCGGTAACGGGCATAACCATGGAAGACTGCGTGAAGATTGCCGGGGAATTTGGCCGGCGGGCCGCCGAAGAACTCGGAGTGCCGATATTTCTTTACGAAGAGGCGTCAGACCGCGATTACCGGCGCAAGCTTCCCGACGTGCGCCGGGGGGAGTACGAGGGGCTGGCCGAGCGGCTCAAGGATCCCCGCTGGAAGCCCGATTTCGGCCCGGCCGAGTTCATCCCCTCCTGGGGGGCCACGGCAGTCGGGGCCAGAATGTTTTTGATCGCCTACAACGTCAACATCCTCGGCACTTCCAACCAGGCACACCGGATCGCCCTGAACCTGAGGGAGGCCGGCCGGGGACATAGCCAGCCCGGGCGGCTCAGGGAAGTAAAGGGAATGGGATGGTTCGTCCAGGAGTACAACCTGGCACAAGTGACGGTGAACTTGAACGACTATCGGATCACCCCGATTCACATCATGTTCGAGGAAACCAGGAAAGAAGCAGCGGAACTGAACGTTGGGGTCGCCGGGTCGGAAATCGTCGGCGTCGTTCCTCTGGAAGCCCTCCTGATGGCGGCCGACTATTACATCGAAAAGGAAAACCTTTTCATCTATGAGGAAGGCCAGAAGATACGCCTGGCTGTGGAACGGCTCGGGCTGAATTCCGTGGCCCCGTTCAACCCCGGCGAAAAGATCATCGAATATATCGTCGCCGAACCTCCCGTGGAACCCCTCGCCGGGATGTCCGTCCGGGATTTCGTCCAGGAGGTCGGTGCGCGCAGTTCCGCTCCGGGCGGCGGGTCTGTTTCGGCTGCCGCGGCAGCAATGGGCACGGGGCTGGGCGCCATGGTCGCCAAGCTGACCTACGGGATGCGGAAGTTCGAAAACGTGGATTCCATCATGAGGAAAGCCATCCCGGTCCTGCATGACATCAGCCGGCAGTTGATTCCGATGATCGATGCCGATACGAACGCTTTCGGCGACTATATGGAAGCGATGCGCCTGCCCCGGAATACGGAAGAGCAGGAAGCCGCCCGGAGCGCCGGAATGCAGGCCGCCCTGAAGAAGGCCATTGAAGTGCCGCTGACAACCATGCGGATCGCCGACAAAGCCTGGGACGCTATGTGCGCCGTGGCACTCCACGGCAATCCGACCGGGAAATCCGATATGCAGGTCGGAACGCGAGTTCTGGAAACGGGCATCTGGGGAGCGTTCCAGAACGTGCTCATCAACATGACTGACATTCAAGACGATGAGTTCAAGGGAAAAACCGCCGCCGAGGCAAAAGCCATAGCTAGGCGCGCCGCCGAAAAGTGTTCAGAAGTACTGGAAATTCTGAATTGCTCCTGACCCGGTGCCCCGGACCTGCGAAGGGGCGGCACCGCAACGCCCTTTTGAATGCGGGTTTTCCGCCCGGAACGGAGAGTGAATTCGAGGTCTTTTCATGCAGCCGATTTATCTCGACAGGGAAAACATAACCATAGACGAACTGGTCCGGGTCGCCAGGATGAACTGGCCGGTGGTCTTCTCCTCGGAAGGAGAGGCCAGGGTCCGCAGAACAGGCGAGACGGTCGCCCGCTGGATCAGGGAAAAGCGGGTCATATACGGCATCACGACGGGTTTCGGAGCCCTGTGCGACGTGATCATACCCGTGGAACAGGCGCAGCAGCTCCAGGAAAACATCCTGGTGAGCCACGCCGCCGGAATCGGTGCGCCACTGCCTGTCGACGTCGTTCGGACCGTCATGGCGCTCAGGGTCCACGACCTCTCCCTGGGTTATTCGGGCTGCCGTATGGAAACCATACGGTACCTGCTGGCTTTTCTGAACGAAGGGGTTTCACCGGTCATCCCGGAAAAAGGCTCCGTCGGGGCAAGCGGCGACTTGGCCCCCACCGCCCACATGGGCCTGGTACTGATCGGCCGCGGCGAGGCGTTCTATAAAGGCGCCAGGCTAACGGGGGCCAGGGCGCTGGAAGCCCTCGGACTGCCGCCCCGCAGGCTGGAGGCCGGCGAAGGGCTTGCCCTGATCAACGGGACCCAGGTCATGACGGCGATTGGAGTCCTGGTCGTGAACGATGCCGTCCGCCTGTCGAAGGCGGCGGACATCGCCGGGGCCATGAGCCTCGAGGTGCTCATGGGCAGCCAATCGGAATTCGATCCCCTGATTCACAGGGTCCGCCCCCATCCCGGGCAGCTCACCACGGCCGCAAACATGCTGCGCCTGACGCAGGACTCCGGGATCATCGCTTCCCATACAGGCTGCAACCGCGTCCAGGACGCCTACACGCTGCGCTGTTCACCCCAGATTCACGGGGCGAGCAAGGACGCCGTCGCCCATGCGAAGCGTGTGATCGAAATCGAGATCAATTCCACCACCACCAATCCCCTGATCTTCCCCGAAATAGACGATGTCCGGCTGGGCGGCAATTTCCACGGCCAGCCGGTGGCCATGGCTGCGGACTACCTGTCGATGGGCCTCGCCGAACTGGGCAGCGTGTCCGAGCGGCGCATCGAACGGCTGGTCAACCCCCAATTGAGCGAACTGCCGGCCTTCCTGATCCGGGAAAGCGGCCTCAACTCCGGGTACATGATCGGCCAGTACGCCGCCGCCGCCCTCGTCTCCGAAAACAAGGTGCTGGCCCATCCGGCCTGCGTGGACTCCATCCCCACCTCGGCGAACAAGGAGGACCACGTCAGCATGGGAACCATTGCCATCCGGCAGACACGGGAGATCCTGTGCAACGTGGAGCATATCATCGCCATCGAACTGCTCTGCGCCTCCCAGGCCTGCGATCTGCTCAACCTGCGCAAGCCCATGAAGCCGGGCAAGGGGACCTTCGCCGCCTATGAAACCATACGACGGCACGTACCCTCCCTGGAGAGAGACCGCGAACTGCACGTCGACATTGAAACGGTCGTCGGCCTGATCCGGTCGGGGGAACTGGTCGAAAAGGTGGAGGATGCCGTGGGAGAACTTGACGGAGTACCGGACGAAGCGCACCTGCCCCGGCCTGTGAAGGGTCACCCCTTTCCGCCGGCTGCGCTGTAGGCTGCGGGAAAGAAGGAGAAGCATCGCCCGCACCGTCCTGCCGGGCGCTCGACGTTCCCGGCGGACGAAGCGGGCATGCCCCGTTATTTCTTATTCCCGGATTTCGAGACCTTCGCCCACGTATCCCGAAGGGTCGTCGTCCGGTTGAAGACGAGGGACTCGCGGGTGGAGTCGACGGTATCCGCACAGAAGTACCCCTGCCGTTCGAACTGGTAGGGATTTCCCGGCGCGGCATCCCGCAGGCTCGGCTCCAGCTTGCAGGATGTGAGGACTTCGAGCGAGTTTGGGTTCAAGTGCTTCCTGAAATCCTCATCGTCCTTGACATCGCCGGGGTTTTCCGCCAGGAACAGATGATCGTAGAGACGCACTTCCGCATCCACGGCATGTTCAGCGGAAACCCAGTGCAGGGTTGCCTTCACCTGCCGCCCGTCGGGAGCCCCGCCGCCTCGCGTCGCGGGGTCGTAGGTGCAGCGAAGCTCGATGATTTCACCCGTCTTTTCATCCCTGACCACACCCACACACGTGATGAAATAGGCGTAGCGCAGCCGGACTTCTCTTCCCGGAGCGAGACGGTAGAACTTCTTGGGGGGATCCTCCATGAAATCGTCCCGCTCGATGTAAAGTGCCCTGGAAAACGGCACCTTCCGGGCGCCCATCGACGGATCCTCGGGATTGTTGATCGCATCCAGTTCCTCAACCTGCCCTTCGGGATAGTTTTCGATAACCACGCGAAGAGGTCGCAGCACCCCCATCACGCGGGACGCCCTCTTGTTGAGATCCTCCCGGAGGCAGTATTCCAGCAGGGCATAATCTACCAGGCTCTCCTTTTTGCCCACCCCGATGCGCTCACAGAAGGTCCGGATGGATTCTGGAGTGAACCCTCGCCTCCTGAACCCGGCGAGGGTAGGCATTCTCGGATCGTCCCAGCCCCGCACGTATTTCTCGTTTACCAGCTTCAACAGCTTGCGCTTGCTCAAAACCGTGTGGCTCATGTTGAGCCGGGCAAATTCGATCTGCTGGGGATGAAAAACACCGAGAACATCCAGGAACCAGTCGTACAACGGCCTGTGATCCTCGTACTCCATCGTGCAGATCGAATGCGTTATTCCCTCGATGGAATCGGAAAGTCCGTGGGCGAAGTCATACATAGGGTAGATGCACCAGGTGCCGCCCGTCCTGTGATGGGGAGGAGTCTTGCGAATGCGGTACAGAACCGGGTCGCGCATATTGAGGTTCGGAGAGGCCATGTCGATTTTCGCGCGGAGCACCTGGGTCCCGTCCTCGAATTCCCCCGCCCGCATGCGCTGGAAAAGATCGAGGTTCTCTTCGACGGTACGGTTACGGTAAGGGCTCTCTTTCCCCGGCTGCGTAAGGGTTCCCCGATATTCCCGGATGGCGTCAGCATCCAGGCTGCACACATAGGCTTTGCCCATTTCGATCAACTGCACCGCGTACCGGTAGAGTTGTTCGAAGTAATCGGAAGCGTAGTAAAGCCTGTCGCCCCAGTCAAACCCAAGCCAGTGGACATCCGCCATGATCGACTCCACATATTCCACTTCTTCCTTGGTCGGATTGGTGTCGTCGAAGCGGAAATTGCATATCCCACCGAACTCCGCGGCCAGGCCGAAGTTGAGGCATATGGACTTGGCATGCCCGATATGGAGGTATCCGTTGGGCTCGGGAGGAAACCTCGTCATCACACGCCCGTCGTTCTTCTTATTGGCCACATCCTCGGCAACGATGTAACGGATGAAGTTGGGTACGGCGGAAACATCGGTCGTGGTCGTCATCCTGAAAGCTCCTTTGTATATAGTTGGCGGCAGCCCATCCAAAGGCATGCCGCCCGCCGGGATCGATCCCGGCGGAATATTCACCGCGGCAACTCGAATCACCAAATTCTTATCATATTGCAGAATTTCCGTTCGCTGCACGGCCGTCATACCGAATCCAGCGGGGAATCCCATTTCGATCTTTAGCGGGATTGACCGGCCCTGTCAAGCCAACCACTGCATATTCTTAAATATAATAGATGAAAAACGTTATCTTTTGCCGCACCGGCCCCAAACCCTGCCATTTGTGCATTGGCAACCCCTTCCAAATCTGCTACTGAATCTACGCTCGAAACCCGGGGGAGTGTTCCGCCGGGAAATTGTGAAAGTCGAATGCCCGGGAGGTATCTGTCATGCTGGCTCGTTCATTGCGCGGCTGCCTTGCGGTCGCCGCCTGCTGCATATTGTGCGACTGCTCCGTATTCCACAAACAAGACTCCACCCTGACGCGAATCGAAGCCCCCGCCGCGGCCGCACCGGCCATTTCCACTCCGCCGTCTCCACAGCAGGCCCCCCCGCGCGCAGACACCTCCGATACGAGTTGGGTTCGCCGCACGATCACGGAAGAAGAACTCTGGCGCATCAGCGAAAAGGACCCGGACCTGAGCCCCGTGGTCTGCCGCCAGATCCTGGCCCGGCTGAACGCCAAAGCCCATTATTATATCTCCGAGGATATCCGCAGGGGCGTCGCTCTCAAAGTCCCCAACAACTTCAGCGCATACAAGCAATGGTCGCCGCTCCCCGGAAATCTCCCTCAACTCCGGAACATTCCGAAGTTCATCCTGGTGGCCAAGGATATCCCGTTTCTCGGCTGGTACGAAAACGGCCGCCTGATGGGAGACACCATGGCATGTATCGGGAAGGACGGCCAGGCGACCGTTCCAGGGCTTTACAGGATCCTCGAAAAAGACGCCGACCACATCTCCCGAAGTTATACCAACTCGTTCGGGCGGCAGGCGTGGATGCCCTGGGCCATGAGGCTTTACGAGGCCGTATGGATTCATGCCGGAGACATCACCGGGGCGCAGTGCTCCCACGGGTGCGTAACCCTGCCCCTGAAACCGGCTGAAGATCTCTTTCACTGGGCCGATCTTGCGACGGCCGTGCTGGTCGTCGACTCCCTCGAGGACCTCGAAAGGGAATTGAAGAAGAACGCGGCGATGCTGCCCGTTCCCCCCGTGACTTCTTCCGGCCGGTCCAGAGGGTAGCGACAGACTTCAGAGCCTGGAAAAAGCCCGATTGTTCCCATCTGTCTTCTTCCGGATCAGGCACATCCCCCGTCGGCGGGACCGTGCCTGCGCCGGTCGGATTCAGCCATCGGCCGGCTCGGCTGCCTTTTCCAAAGTTCTCACCGCGCGTTTTCGCCTGATCAATCTCTTTTCCCATCCTTTTGTTTCTGCTATGATAGCCTGCAAAGGCATGCTGATTGCCGGCAGCGCCCGTTTCCGCGATCCCCCCACTCTCCCGGACCGTTAGATCAGGGCCTTGCCAATCCTGGAGAATCGACCGATGGATGATGAACACAAAAGCAGAGAACAGCTCCTGTACGAACTGGAAGAATTGCGCTGCCTGGTTTCCGGAACGCACGCAGGAAAGGCGATCGAGGACGCCCGGCAGCAACTCCTGGGAATCATCGATTTCCTCCCGGACGCCACCTTCGTCATCGACGGCGAAAAAAGGGTAGTCGCCTGGAACCGGGCCATCGAGGAGATGACCGGAATTCCCAAGAAGGATATCCTCGGAAAGGGAGACTACGCTTACTCTGTACCGTTTTACGGCGATCGCAGGCCGGTCCTGATCGATCTCATCTTCAACCGGGAAACGAAGTTCTCTCACGATTACGATTTCATCCTCAAAAAGGGCAACACCCTCTATGCCGAAGTCTTCGTGCCCGTGATCCACCGGGGCAAGGGGGCCTACCTGTGGGTCACCGCTTCCCCTCTGTACGACAGCAGTGAACGGCTCATCGGCGCCATAGAATCCATTCGCGACGTTTCCTATCACAAGCGGACCGAAGAAGCTCTGAGGCGGGAAAAAGAATACGTCGACTTCATCGTTTCGACCGCTGCCAACCTGATTTGCTGCGTCAATCCCGACGGCATCACGACTTCCGTCAACCAGGAGGTCGCCAGCGTAACCGGCTATGAACCGGGCGAGATCATCGGACACGACTGGTGGCGGCTCTTTTACCCGGGAGAGGAATACGCCCAGGTGGAACGCTTTTTCGAATGCCTGTGGAAAGGCCCGATTCACAACTACGAAATGACTCTGACCACCAAGTACGGGGAAAAACGCGTCATTTCCTGGAACATGATCAAGCGCTACGAGGCCGGGGGAGACCTGGCGGAGATCGTCGGCATCGGCACCGACATCACCGAGTTGAAGCACATGCAGGAAGAACTGCGCCATCAGGCCGAGAAAATAAAGCGCTTTGCGTACTCCGTTTCTCACGACCTGAAGAGTCCGATCATCGGGATCACCGGGCTCACGCGCCTGCTGCACAGGCAATACAAGGACCTGCTAGACGAGAAGGGCAGAAAATACTGCGAGCAGATTCTCAAATCGAGCGAACAGGCCACGACCCTCGTCGAAGAGATCAACCAGTACATCAGGGCCAGGGAGCTGCCTCTCTTTTTCGAAACGGTCAAACCGAAAGAGATTCTCAAGATGATCCGGGGAGAATTCGACCCATTGCTCAGCATGCGCCAGATCGAATGGAAGGAACCCGAACGGATGCCGCCGATCGTCGCGGACAGGCTGTCCCTCTCAAGAATATTCAGGAACCTGGTGGACAACGCCCTGAAATACGGCGGCGAACGTTTGAGCGAAATCGAGATCGGATACGACGTTTCCGGCGAATACCACGTCTTCACCATCCACGACAACGGCATGGGGATCAAAACCGAAGGATGCGAGAAGATTTTCGATCTCTTCCAGCGCAACGAAAGCTCCAGAGGGGTGGAAGGAACCGGCCTCGGCCTGGCAATCGTCAAGGAACTCGTCGAGAAGCACCGGGGCATGGTAAGCGTGGAATCCGGCCCGAACAGTGGCACGACCTTTTCCGTCTCTATCTCCAGGCACCTATGACCGCTATTCTCATCCCAACCAGCCAGCGCAATAGGCTCCAGGACTCGCTCGTACCTGCCGTCGGCAGGCACGAGCAACCTGTTCAAAATCTGGAGAAACCTGTCTTTCAAGGCTAAATCCTCCTCTCCCTCAATATTCTTCCCGGTTCGAAGGAATAATGCGCGGCGCGAAGCGCGCCAACCCGCCGCAAACGGCACGGACCGCCAAAGACGGACGCTCCGGGAAGGCATCGGCTCTTCCGGAACCCGCGGCCGGGCAAGCCTTGGGGGAAGCTTTTTCCCAAAAGACCGAGCCGCAGATGGAAACACGACTCACCGAGAATGCCGGCCCAGGCGCGGCCAAGCTCGCCTTATTGTTTTACAATACTTCGTGCGCGGGGAGCGTCCAATCGGAAAAAACCAGGAGGCTTATGAGGAAAAGCTCCTTTCGTCCCCCCACGGACATTCATCCCACCCCGAGATTCCCCGCTTTCGTCGGACACGCCGTCCATGGCCCCCGGTTCCCCCCTCTGCACGGATTCGTCCGGAGCACAGTAAACAGGCTGAGGGAAAGCGATTACTAGCACTTTTACACACCTTTACGCCACATTAACCCATCTTCACGCAATTCCGCCGCGCAGTGCCCGGTTATTGCTATCAAAACCAATGCGTTGAGACTTGTTGCCCACGAAAGAACGGATAAACAGGAAAGGAGACGTTCAATGGTAGGTTCCATCGGCAGTGCGGCAGGCAGCAGTTCCTACATCGCACAGATGCAGGAAAAACTTTTCAAGGCATTGGACACGAGCGGCGACGGCAAGATCGACTCGGACGAACTGGCTGCAGCCATCAACGGCACCGGTTCGAGCAGTTCCAATTCGGCAGGCATCATTTCCAGCGTGGACACGGACAGCGATTCGGCCATCAGCCTACTGGAATTCGAGTCCGGCCTGTCCCAGCTTCAACACCAGATGCAGGGCGGCAGGACCGGAGAAGATTCCCCGGATGAAGAGATGTTCAGCAGCATCGATACGAACAGGGACGGCACCCTCAGCACCGATGAACTGGAAGTCTTCCAGGCAGGGGGGCCGAAGGGCGGGGCATCCACAGAAGAAATGCTCGCGCGGCTCGACACCGACGGCAGCGGCGATGTGAGCGGGAGCGAATTCGCAGCGGGCATGAAAGCGATGAAGGCCGACGCACAGCAAGGCCCTTCCCCCGGCCCTCCACCGGATTCAGGCAGTGAGGAAACGACTGTGACGTCAGCATCTTCGACCACCGATTCCACAGGCTCCACGGCCAGCGTCTCTGCAAGCTCTAGCAGCTACAATATCAGTCAACTGTTCCATATCGCCATGCAAAACTATATGAAGAACCTGACCTGCCAGACACAGGACAGAACCATCGATTCGGTGTCTTCCTACGCGTGACGGGGGCTTATCGGCGGCCGGAAGCGGAAAAATCTGCCGCTCACCGCGGCAAATCCTTCCGCCGCCTCAAGCAACCTTCTCGATCCGGCTTCCCGGTTCGAGAAGGTTCCAATCTCCTTCATGCAGACAGTTTTGATTCAAAGGGGGCATTCTGGAAGGTTGCCTCCATTTCTCACCCGGGCACCGGTCCTGTGGGTTGCCTCACCCAGTGACAGGCAGGTAGATTGTCACGGAGAGTCCCCCATCGGGCCTATTGGCCGCAGTCACCGTGCCGCCGTGAAGGCGCACCGCCCGTTTTGCAATGGTCAGCCCCAGTCCTGCGCCTCCTTTGCCCCGCTCGCGGGCTTCCCCCACCCGGTAGAATGGCTTAAAAAGGTCTTCAAGAGCATCGGCCGGAACGCCGGGCCCGCAGTCGCGCACCGTGATGGCCGCTTGAAGGCCGCCATTCCCCTCATGACACCGAACCTCCACCTCGATTTCCGTGCCATCCCGAGTGTAGAGCACGGCGTTGCGCAGAACGTTTTCGACCGCGCTGCGCAGAAGGTATTCCGTGCCGAACACCATGCATTCCTCTCCCGCCAGGAAAACCCGTACGGTACAATTGCGGCTGTTGGCTTCGAATTCGGCATCTGCCGCCACTTCACGGACGATTTCGACGATGTTTACGGAATGATGGTCGGCTTTGTCCACTCCGCTGTTCAGGCGAACCAGCGCGAGCAGTTGACCTATGAGTTCATTCAGACGGTTCGCTTCCCGTTCGATGCGGTCCAGGGCGGGGAAAACCTCGGGATTCGCACGCCGGCGCGCAAGTTCGAGGGCTATGCCGAGCCTTGCGAGGGGGGATCGCAACTCGTGGGAAATGTCACGAAGCAGGCGTCGCTTCCCGAGCATCAAGGACTCGATCCGCGAAGCCATTACATCAAAATCCCTGCTCAAATCCGCAATTTCGTCTTTTCGGTTTTTCGCTGGCGCACCGACTCGGGCCATGAGATCTCCGTCCGCGATCCTGCGGGTGGCCAGCTGCAGCTTTCTAAGCGGGGCGCAGATGTAGCGCGCAAGCCAGTAGCATACGATCCCCGCCACGATCAGCATCGCGGCAATGTGCACGGGCAGGTCATATCGGTTCAACTGTCCGGGACCGGGAGGCTTCTCGATCATTTCGGCGACAAAGAAATAGGGCACGCCGGCTTGACTGCGGACTTCATAGGCCAGGATGGAGAATCCTTCGTCCGAACTGAATCCCGGCTTCCCCCCCTTGACTGCCTGGACCGCCAGTTTCAGCGCCTCAGGGCAAACGACCCGGCCCGAAACCTCCCGTCTTTCTCCATCGAGAAGAAAAGTGCGTAAATGAGAACTGGCCTGAAGACGGTCGAGATAGCTGGCCAAGGCTGAGGCGCCGTCTCGTTCGAAAATCTCGGAAGCCGTCTGCCCCGAAAGCCTCAGTGCCCCTTCCGCAAGATGTAGCTCTGGGGATGACGGAAGAGGTGGAGGCCATCCCCCACGAAGGTCGTGCATCCGCATGGCGAGAAACCCGAACCAGCCGGTAGCGAAAAGTGGGTGTGAGCGCATACTGACCGCCAGTATCACGGAGGCGCCGCTCACCAGTATCATCGCCAGCCAAAACCACAGGAAAATCTTGACGAAGAGGCTGCGCATGCAGGTCCTGTCCTTCGGCACCGCTCCGGCGGTCCGGTTATTTGCCCACGACCCCGACGTCAGTCGGCGGATAAGGCAGGGCATAGAGATAGCCGGAGCCTCGCACGGTCCGGATTCTTTCGATGCCTCCGGGATGCTGGCCGAGCTTCCTGCGAAGACTGCTGATATGCACATCCACGCTGCGATCATACATGCCGAGCGACCGCCCCAGCGCTCCCCGGGCAAGCTCTTCCCGTGAGACCACGCGGCCGGCATTCCGGAACAACACTTCCAGCAGGTTGAATTCAACAGTGGTCAGTTCCAGGCGTTTGCCGCCACGAAAGGCCAGGCGGACCCCGATATCGATTTCCACGTCCCCGAGGACCGTTTTCTCCGAAGCCATCGATGCGGCCATCGCATCGGAATCGGGCAGGGCACGCCGCAAGATGGCCCGTATGCGGGCCACGAGTTCGCGCGGATTGAAAGGCTTGGGCAGATAATCGTCCGCCCCCATCTCCAGCCCCACGATCCGGTCAATATCCTCGCCGCGCGCAGTCAGCATCAGAACGGGAATGTTCGATCGCGATCGGATCGCCTGCAAGACTTGAAAACCGCTGATAGTGGGAATCATAATATCCAGTACGACTATGGCATAATCTCCGGTCAAAGCCTGCTTCAATCCTTCCTTGCCGTCGTACACCACGTCGGTGCCGAAGCCCTCCGCCTGAAGATACTCCTCCAGCAGTTCGCAGAGTTCGACATCGTCATCCACTATCAATATGCGCTTCATTGCATATCCTCCAACAGCTTCTCGCCACTCATCGCCAGTATATTGCGATCATAGCACATTCCCCGGGACAAGCCGGCCGCCCAGAATGTAAATAATTGTAAAGCTGCATTCAGTGCATATTTACAATATTTAACACGCCCTAACCGATCTTTACACCGGAATAGCGGCAAAAAACCTATCCTGAAAGTCATGACGAATTTGCCTGTGACTGCGGCCGCCGGGCTGCCCGAAAGATCGTCACGCCACCTGCGGAAGATTCGGGCCGTCATCCGGAACAGGCCCGGCTGGTGCAAGCACAGCAGTCCGACAGACATAAAGGCATGACCTTGCCACCCCCCTCCGCATTGGGCGGATATCCGGCCCCCCTGCAACGCCGGATAGGGCAGCAGGTCGTGGGCCTGACCGGCCGTCCTGCTCGATGGCCGCTCAAAAAGGAGGGTGCCGCCGCAACTGGTCCGTCCCAACCCCCTCAGCGGCGGCATTCCTCCGGCCCTTTCCGCAGCCCCCTCCAATTCCCATAAAAACGCCCCAAACCCGGGCAACGGTGTCATGGACCGGCAGTCCGCCATCCTCGAAAGCCGCACGTACTCCCCGTATTGATATCGCCTGACTTCGAAGTCATGTTTCGGGGAATACCGCAGCGTCGCCCTGCTTCTTCCCTGCAGCCATGGCCTTCCTCCCCGAAAGCGGTGGTTTTCATATGCAAGTTCCGGTCATATCCGCTTGCAGCGTGAGACACGGTCGCACGGGCGAGTCTTCCGGCCCGGCCTATAGCCAAGTCCGCCCCCCCTGCCCTGCTCCTGAATGTCCGATTACTCCGTCCAGGGACTCCTAGTCAACAATATCGAACAAACCGGGAAAGTCCTCGTGGAACACGGGTACATCGCCTGCAAGGAGCAGCCCTACGGCATCGAGTGACTGTCCCGCAGCCCGCTCAGATACGGGAAACCGCCCGCATCCTCGCCGCCGATTCCTTGCGGCGCGAAGTCACCAGCGTGACCGATCAGGTCTACCAGGGGTAATCGAAAGGTTTTTTCCGGTTCGGGAGATTAGGGAATCGAAGAGGAGCGTCACTTACAGGAAAATGCCTTGGGGAAAAAATTGAAGGGGGAGTTGGAGGTGGTAACTCCCCCTTCAGCTGGAACGTAGGTGGACGGCTACGTTGAGTGGATGGAAGCTGCCATTCAGATGCCGAAGGAGAGGTGGAGGCTCGCCCTTCAGCCCGAAACGTAGTTG
>JAJFUA010000036.1 GCA_021372635.1 Desulfobacteraceae bacterium
ATGAACGGGATCGAAGGTACCTCCCATCACCCCTATCCGCTGCGGCATTTCCCCGGGCTCCGTCTTCTCGCGTCAACTGCGCAACTGGCCGTTGCCCAGGGCGATGAACTTGGTCGTTGTCAACTCCTCGATCCCCATGGGGCCAAAGGCGTGCAGACGAGACGTGGAAATTCCGATTTCCGCACCCAGCCCCAACTGGAACCCGTCGTTGAAGCGGGTCGACGCATTGACGAGCACCAGGGAGGACTGGACCTCCTGGAGAAACCGGTGGGCTTTCTGATAATTTTCGGTGACGATCGCCTCCGTGTGCTGCGACCCGTATTTCGTGATGTGCCCGATGGCCTCTTCCATGTCCTTCACCACCCGAACGGCCAGCACGAGATCAAGGTACTCGGCGTACCAGTCGGCCTCCGTCGCGGGGAGGCAGTCCGGAACGATGCTCCGCGTGGTTTCGCAGCCGCGCAGTTCCACTCCCTCGCGGCGCAGGGCCGCGGCGGCCCCGGGCAGGAAACTGCCCGCAATGTCTTTGTGGACCAGCAGCGTTTCCATGGCGTTGCACACGCCGGGGCGCTGGACCTTGGCGTTCAGGCAGATGCTCTCGGCCATCTTCGGATCGGCCTCCGCATCCACGTAGACGTGGCACACCCCCTTGTAGTGCTTCAGGACCGGCATCCGGGCGTTTTCGGCCACAAAACGGATCAGGTCCTCGCCACCGCGGGGAATCATGACGTCGATATATTCTTCGAGCTTCAGCAGTTCCAGGACCGCCTCCCGATCCGTGGTCGCCACCGCCTGGACCGCCCCTTCGGGAAGACCGCATTCTTTCATGGCCTTTTGCAGGATGCCCGCCAGGCATTGATTGGAGTGGAAGGCTTCGGAGCCGCCGCGGAGAATGACCGCATTTCCCGCCTTGATGCAAAGGGCGGCGGCGTCGACGGTCACGTTGGGCCGCGACTCGTAGATGATGCCGATCACGCCCAGCGGAATCCGCATCTTTCCCACGCGCAGGCCGTTGGGGCGCGTCCACATGCGCGTGATCTCGCCGACCGGGTCGGGCAGCTGCGCCACTTCCCGCAGACCGCCGATCATCTCGGCGACGACCTTGTCGCTGAGGCGGAGCCGGTCGATCTTGGCCGCGGTAAGCCCCTTGCACCCGGCTTCCCTGACGTCGATGTCATTGGCGGCCGCAATGGCTCCACGTTCCTCTTCGAGGGCAGCAGCCATGCGTTCGAGGGCCTCGCGCTTCCGGTTGCTGTCCGCCTTCGCCATGAGATGGGCGGCTTCACGAGCCCTCGCAGCCATTTTCACCATTTCGTCACGCATCTGGCTCTCCTTCGCTCTCTTCCATGATTTCGTCCATGAGTGCGAAATTGTTCCGATGAATCACCTCGTCGGAATGCTTGTAGCCGATGAGATCCTCGATCTCTTCCGTGTGATGGCCCATGATCTGTTCGACTTCGCTCGACTTGTAGTTGCTCAGGCCGATTCCGATGACGTTCCCGTCCTCGTCCAGGCAACGCACCGCCGCCCCCACTCCGAAGGCCCCGCGCACCTCGCGGATGCCGATCGGCAGGAGCGATCTCCCGCTCCTGCGAAGCGCCATGGCGGCGCCGCCGTCCAACACCAGGTCCCCCGCCGGTTTAGGCAGGTTGGCCAGCCATATTTTCCGGCCCTGGTATACCCGCTGCCGGGGGAGAAAAACCGTTCCGAGGGGCTCTCCGTCAAAGAGGCGCAGGAGTATATCACGTTCCTTCCCGGGAGCAATGACCATGGGAATTCCCGAGGAAAGACACTTCCGCGCGGCGGCGATCTTGCTCAGCATCCCCCCCGTCCCGACGCTGCCGGGTTCCGGAGCGGCACAGGCGAGCAGCTTGGAGTCGACGCGGCGCACCACCGGGATGAGGCGCGCCTGCGGGTTCGTGCGTGGATCGCAGTCGTAGAGGCCGTCGGTGTCCGTCAGGCACACCACGAGGTCTGCGCCGATGAGCCCGGCGATCATGGCGGAAAGCTGGTCGTTGTCGCCGAACTTGATTTCCTCGACAGCCACCGTATCATTTTCGTTGATGACGGGCAATATACCCCAATCCATCAGCGTCTCCAGCGTGTTCCGCGCATTCAGATAACGATGGCGGTGCGCGAGGTCCTCTCCGGTCAGAAGCACTTGCGCCACCATAAGATCGTACTTGTCGAAAGCCGCTTCCCAGGCTTCCATCAGGACGCTCTGCCCCACGGCCGCGGCGGCCTGCTTCTGCGGGATGGCCCGCGGCCTTTCGCTCAGCCCGATTTTTCGAACGCCGCACGCAACGGCCCCGGAAGAAACGACGCTCACCCGGACATCTCCGTTTCTTCCGCGCAACTCGGCGATCTGGTCGCTCAACCGATGAACCATGACGCGGTCCAGCCCCTTGGGCCCGGTCAGGACGGCACTCCCGACCTTGATCACCAGGCGCCGGCAGCGATGGAAAAACTCCCTTCGATCCGGAAATTCCTGCGTCACTCCGATTCTCCCTCCGGTTCCCGGCCGAAGCCGTCCCCAAAACCGGGAAAGCAGATCCTCATCGGCCGGACTCGACCGGCCGGAACAAACCTAAATTTTGATTGTTATAAGAATTCCTGCCCGAGGGCAAGTATTTCGTGCCCTTTTCCAAAACGCACCGGCAGCCGGACGGCATTTTCCGAATCATTCCCCGTCGGCCGGGTGAAGTATTTTCAGGAGCATTCCGAGGAGTTCCTTCACGCCGTCTTTCCGGAGGGCCGAAATCAGGACCACCGGATGGCCCGTCTCCCCATAGGCTGTCGCAACCCGTCCGGCCCGCTCCCCATCGTCCAGCAGGTCGATCTTGTTCAGCGCGACGATGCGAGGCTTTCGGACGATTTCCTCCGAATAGCTGGCCAGTTCGTGCTCGATCTGCCGGTAGGGAAGCAAAACGTCGTCCTCCGGAACCTGGGTCAGGTCGATGAGGTGCACGAGGACCCTGGTCCGTTCGATGTGGCGCAAAAACCGCACCCCCAGGCCGGTCCCCAGGTGAGCCCCCTCGATGACGCCCGGGATGTCGGCCACCACGAAGGGCGGCGCCTCTCCGTACTGGACGACGCCGAGGTTGGGAACGAGCGTCGTGAACGGATAGTCGGCAATTTTCGGGCGGGCGGCCGACACGGCCATGATCAGGGTGGATTTGCCGGCGTTGGGCATTCCCACCAGTCCGACGTCCGCGATGAGTTTCAACTCGAGGACAAATTCCCTTTCCTCGCCTTCCTGCCCTTCCTGGGCGAACCGGGGCACCTGCCGGGTGGAAGACGTGAAGTGGGCGTTCCCCTTCCCCCCCAGGCCGCCTCTTGCCGCAATCCACCGCTGGCCCGCCGCCACGAGGTCCGCCAGCGGTTCGCCCGTTTCGACGTCCTTCGCCATGGTCCCCACGGGGACCTCCAGGACAAGGTCTTCACCTCTGCGCCCATGGCGGTTCTGCCCGCTTCCGTGCTTTCCCGAGTCGGCCTTGAAGAGGTGTTTGTAGCGGAAATCCAGCAGGGTGTGCTTGCGTTCGGTGGCCTCGAGAACGACGTCTCCGCCCTTACCTCCGTCGCCTCCGTCGGGTCCGCCCCGGGGCACGTATTTCTCACGACGGAAGCTCACGCAACCGTTGCCGCCGTTGCCGGATTGGACGTGAATCTTGACTTCATCCACAAATTTCATCGATCGACTTCTTTCCGGGGCTTCCGGGGTAGAGAGAAAAGCCGCCTGCCCGCAAATCTTTGAATGCGTTTCCCCGTTCCCGATGCCGGCAAAGGCGCAGGAGCAGGTTTCCGCGGCTTGATGCTGCTTTGGGCTCTGCCGGGTTCGGCCCACCCTCTCCTCCTGCGTTTGCGGTGAGAAGAGGGTGGATGGGATGGTATGGCGGGAAAGGAGAAAAATCGGGAGAATTCAACCGGACTGCTTCCGCTCGCTGCGAAACGGTACGGTCTATTCCTGAACGGGGATCGGATAGACGCTGATCTTCTGGCGCATTTTGTCCAAGTATTCGAACGCAACCACGCCGTCGATCATCGCGAAGATCGTGTAATCCCTGCCCATGCCCACATTCTTCCCCGGGTGGAATTTGGTTCCCAACTGACGGACCAGGATATTCCCCGCCCGCACGAACTCTCCACCGTAACGCTTGATCCCGCGGCGCTGGCCGGCACTGTCGCGACCGTTGCGGGAACTTCCGCCTGCTTTTTTATGTGCCATGGATCATTCCTCCATCCTATCGGCGCAAACTCTGAACCTTGAGTGAACGTTGAATCATTCGGGTGCCGGACCGCGGTCGATTTTCCCGGGGGTTCCGCTTCGCGTAAACCCGGCAGGGAGAATCCTGTGTCCGTCGGCCCCCTCGGCGCGTCAGGCTTCCGCTTCCGCCGGCGATTCGGCCGCGGCCGGAGCGCCGATGCCGTCTATGCGCACCGCGGTGAAACTCTGGCGATGGCCCTGCTTCTTCTGGTAGTCCTTGCGCCTTTTGTACTTGAAAACAAGGATTTTGCGGTGGCGCCCCTGTTCAATGATCTTCCCCTGAACGGCCAAATCCTGCAATAAGGGCTGTCCGACCCGAACCTGGTCGCCGTCGCAGAACATGAGCACCTCATCCAGAACCACCGCGTCTCCCACATTGCCAGGGAGCTTTTCGAGCCTCACGACCGTTCCAGGCCGGGCCTCGTATTGCTTTCCACCGGATTTAAAAATCGCGTACATAAAAAACCTCCGCCCTCATTGCTCTCAGTCGATTCGGCTAACCTCTGCCACCCGCACCGTCCCGGACAAAAAAAGCGGCCTTCCCGGCCGCGCAGGGGCTTGGACAGCCGCCCAATCATCTACATTGTAGCATAAATCCCTTGCTTTAGAAGCTGTTCCTGATATTCTCGGAGCTTCTCGCACTCCTCCAGACATTTATTTTTGTCTTCATTGGCACGGTCGCAGTTGATACAAGGGCTCTTCAGCATGCTCTCGCCTCCTCATGGAAGAAGTATTAAACGCTTTTAT
>JAJFUA010000248.1 GCA_021372635.1 Desulfobacteraceae bacterium
TCCAGCATGGAACGTTCCTTCACCTCTCCGCCCGGCCTGTAATAGTAATGGCAGAAGCGGCCCAGCGGCGTCGCCTCGGGTTCGAAGCCCACCGCGACGCCGAATATCCCCGGTGTTTGAATGAGCGTGCTGCGGAGCAGATCGCGGACGCCGTCGGCATCCAGGTGCGGCTTCGCTTCGAGTGCGCGTACGAGCCCCTGGATGATGTAGCGGGGCGGGTCGAAAATCAGGTCCATCTCTTTGGCTTCGAGCTGGGCGATTTGCAGCGATCCCTCCCTGATCTGCTGCTGGAGTGTCGACCGGCTTGTGCGGTAGCTTTGCAGGAGCAGCAGCAGAAGAGGGACCAGCACAAGAAACAGGAGAATTATCTGGATGCGTTTTTTGAGACTCACTCTTTTTGTTCCCCCTCGATTCTATTATCCGTCACGGTCCGGTATTTCCCCTCCCGGCCCGTCTTTACGTGTTTCTCATACCAGTCCGAAGCGTCGGAACTGGCGCCGTGTTTATTTCACGTTTTCCCGAATCTCTCTGAATATCGGATTGAAAAAGCCCGGGCATAAGAGAATTCCGGAAACGGGAAGGATCTGCGATCCTTTTCTTCATGCCCCGGGCACAGGGGAGAAGGCGCCTGCCGGTTTCAGGACGGTCCAGTCCGCCGGATTTCCCCTTTAATTCGCTCAATTCGCTTCTCTTTTACATTGCTTGCCTCTAAAATGATCATTCAACAGAAACAGTTGCGCGTGAATTCCTCAATAAGCGGGGGATCTGCATGATCCGGCGAATCGAGGCATTGAATTATCGCTGCCTGCGGTACATTGACCAGAAGCTCGATGACTTTCAGGTCCTTGTGGGGCCGAACGCAAGCGGAAAGACGACTTTCCTCGATGTGGTCGCCTTGCTCGGAGATTTGGTGACCGGTGGGCTCGATCATGCCGTCGAGGAGAGGACCCGGAATTTTCAGGATCTGGTATGGCGAAGATCGGGAGACAGATTCGAACTCGCCATAGAATTGGAGATCCCCGCCGATCAAAAGCTCCTTCTCAAGGGCGCCCCGTACAACATCGTGCGGTACGAGGTGAGAATCGGGTTCGAAAAGACGACCAACGAAACGGAAATCCTCGCGGAAAGGGTTTTGCTCAAGGCCGGGGAACCCTGCAAGGACGAGTGTTGGGCAAGGCAGCTTTCGTTTTTTCCTTCATTGAGGAATGTGCCGAAATCGGTGATCGGCCAGGCGAAGACAAAAAATACAAAGACCGTGGTCAACAAGGTCAGAGGCGGGAACGATAATTTCTACTCTGAGGTCTACCCTTCCAAAGGAAAGGGCTGGGCGCCCGCTTTCAAGCTGGGACCGCGAAAATCCGCGCTGGGGAATCTCCCGGCCGATGAAGCAAGGTTTCCCGTGAGCACGTGGTTGAAGGGGCTGCTATCGGAAGGTATCCAGCGGATTATACTGAACAGCATTCTGATGAGGAGAGCCAGCCCTCCGGGTCAAGGCCGCAAATTCAAGCCGGATGGCTCGAACCTGCCCTGGGTGATCGAGAATTTCAAAGCGTCCGCACCCGAAAGATTCGAGGATTGGCTGGCGCATTTGCAGACCGCATTGCCGGACATCCGGGATATTCGCACGGTGCAACGGCCGGATGACAAACATTGCTATCTGACCCTGGAGTATGAAGAAGGTCTGATCGTCCCATCATGGATGGCGTCAGACGGGACCCTGCGGATGCTGGCACTCACGCTGCCGGCGTACCTGCCCGATTTTAAGGGTATCTACCTCATAGAAGAGCCTGAAAACGGGATACATCCCCGCGCCGTCGAGACGGTGCTCCAATCCCTTTCATCGGTATATGCCGCACAAATTCTCATGGCCACCCATTCGCCCGTTATCCTGAGCGCTGCCGAACCGCACCAGGTGCTTTGCTTTGCCAAAACGGACTGCGGTGCCGTCGATATCGTGTCGGGTGCCGAACATCCGGCCCTTCGCGACTGGAAAGGCGAGACAAATCTCGGGTCTCTTTTTGCAGGAGGTGTGCTGGGATGAGCGAGGTACGGTCGGATCTCGTCCTGCTCGTAGCCGACAAGGATATGGAATATGCAATGAAAGGGCTCTTGTCCCGCCCTGCCGCACTGGGTATTCGGCGGGTGAGTTGTGAAATCTATGTACACCCGGAGCATGATTCGGGCTGTAGGACGCACGGTCACGTTTTCCTCAGATCGATGTTGCAGCGTTTCTCACGTGCAATCGTCATGTTCGATCTTCATGGATGCGGTGGGGAGATTCGCGGACGGGAGCAAATCGAAGCGGAAGTGACGGGCTGCCTTGAAAAATCGGGTTGGTTCGATCGTGCGAGAGCGATTGTCCTGGATCCGGAGTTGGAGATCTGGGTTTGGAGTGACTCTCCAGAGGTGGATCGATGCCTTGGCTGGGCCGGCAGACGGCCGAATCTGAGAGCACACCTGGAGGTGGAGGGAATATGGCCGGCCGGGATGGGAAAGCCCGCAGATCCCAAGAAGGCGATGGAATTATCCCTTCGAAAAGTGCAAAAAGCCCGTTCGTCCTCACTCTATAAGAACCTTGCCGCAAGCGTTTCTTTCCAGCGGTGTGTCGATCCTTCATTCAACCGGCTGCTGGAAACGTTTCGGGCTTGGTTCCCCATGTGCCTGAACGACGCCCCCGCGATTGATCGGGAAACGCAAAGTCCTGCGTAATCCACGTGCGGTCGAAAGATCATAATTCCCGGAAAAGCCATAGCACCCGCCCCAGGACGAACCGGTGGAGTTCGGCGGAAGAGGGCAGGGTGAAGTGGTCGATCGGATAAGCCGTCGTATTGTCCGAAAAGAAGAAAACCTTGCAACCTTCGGGCGCGTCCGCCAGCGCCACCCGCTTCACGGCCCTTTCCCCGTCCGGCAGCCTGACCAGGAAGATCTCCCCTTCCGAGGGCTTGTCCCGGCCGGCGCGCTCGGTATCGAGCAGGATGAGGTCCCCCGGAGTCACGGTCGGGGCCATGTAATCCCGCCGCACCCTCATCATGAGGAGACAGCGCAACCGCTCCTCGCTGAGATCGGGAATGGTCTTCTCCAGCCATTTCCGCTTGATGGGTACGTACTCCAGGATGCCGTCGTGGGTAATTTCCCCCTCCCGTCCGATGACCCACGTTTCGATGAGCGGAACGAGGAGGTCCCCCTGCCTTTCGAAATCCGCCGAATTCCTTTGTACCAGCTGATCGTCGAGATATTTGGGACCCGCGCCCAGAAGCAGCCAGTTCGGACTGATGCTAAATTTTTGGCAAACATCCAAGATAAACTTGCAGTCTGGCACATTCAATTGTTTTACGTAATTGGAATAGGTGTTCTTGTGAATTCCGAACAACTGCGCGAAATCCGCGATCGGAACACTTCCTCTCAACTCTTCCAGCCGGCTTCCGAGCGACATGGGCAGCCCTCGTCCTTAAAGGGGATCCAGAAATGAATATCTATTGACATACAATAGTATTGGTCTAAAGTACACAAAATATAGGATTAGTCACATAATAATATGAAACTTCATTCGAGGACAGCCGGTATGATAACACAAATTCATCCGAAATGCTGCGGATCAAGAAGGCAATGCCGCCATGAGGTTCCCACGGGCGAAAAATGCCGGGAACTCTGGACTCGATACGGTCTTTCCGATGAGATTGCCGCCCATTCCGAGACCGTGGCGGAACTGGCGCGCATCCTGGCGATTTACCTGAACCGGGCCGGGCTCCACCTGGATGTCGACCTCGTCGTCGCGGCGGGACTGCTGCACGACCTGGACAAGGGCGGACCGCTGCGTTCCGCCGTCAGTGCAGGGTTGCTCCTGGAACTGGGGTACCCGGACGTGGCGAAGGCCGTAACCTTTCATACGCATCAGGGAGGAAAGGAAGCGGGTGCCGTGGACGAAACCGATTTGGTTCACCTCGCCGACCGCCTGCTCTGGGGGGACCGTCCCATGCCTCTGGACCGGCAGACGGGCCTGGCCTCGGACCTTTATGCCTCGCACCCGTTCCAGTTCGACGCGCTTTCGAAGCATCTCAGGGAAGCCGGCGTCATTCAGCGGCGCGTGGAAGCCCTGCTGCACTGCTCCGTGGAGGAAATCGTCCAAAGACACAGGAGGGGCCTCCAGGCGGCTTCCGTGCGCGGCCCGAGAGACGTTTACCTGGTGCGGCCTGGAGCGGTTCGGCAGGGAGAGGGCGACGGGCGTTTCTCCCGCCGGGCGGATGCCGCGTTGAGCCCGGAAGGGGTCCGGCAGGCGGAGGCGTTGTGCCGGGAACTCGGGGGAGTGCCGTTTTCGGCCGTCTATTGCAGCGATCTCAGGCGATCCGTCGATGTGGCGCGGACGATCGCCGGGCCCCGCCATCTCAACCCCAGGGTGTGCGAGGGGCTGAGGGGGATTTGTCCCGGGGAATGGGAAAACCTGTCCTTCGAGGAAATTGCCCGGAGATATCCCGGGGATGTCGAGAGGATGCGCCGCGACCGGCTGAATTTTCGGCCTCCCGGGGGGGAAAGCTACATGGACTGCGCCCTCCGGGTGATCCCTGCCTTCCTCGAAATTCTTCGCTCGCACAGGGGAAACCTGCTCATCGTCGGGCATGGGAGCGTCAACCGCATCATCCTGTGCCAGGCCATGGGACTCCCCATGGAGAGACTCTTCGACTTCGGGCAGGATCATGGGTGCCTGAACGTCATCGGTGCACGGGATGCGGGGTTCGAGTTGAAAGCGGTGAACCGCGGTCCCGATGTCGGACGGGGAACTTCCGGAACCGCCGAAGCGGCGGAGTTCGTCGCGGGATTGCGCGTCCCCCGTCCTCCGTGTCCGGGCAGTGCGGGGATCCACTGACGGATGGGGGCCGGGGGGCGGGACGAAACTGAAGGCCGTGAAGTTCTCACGGTGGGACCGGATGCCCTCCGGACGGCCTAGCGAGCAGTGGAGAGCGCCTGCGCTTCGGCCTCGCAGTCGCAGGGGGACCTGGCGCCTGCGGCGCGTGCCGCTTCGTATTCCTTGCGCGCCAGCTCGAGCTGGGCTTTAAAGACCGGGTCCATGTGCAGGCGGCTTACCGCGGCCGCCCCGACCAGCCGTCCGGCCTCCACGTCGCTCTTCCAGTGCACTCCGCAGATGATGCGGCTTTCGCCGAAGGCCAGTCCGCGGGCAAAGACGGCGTCTGCGCGGTCCGGTGCAACCTCCGCGAGCACGAGGGCCCAGGCCCATCCGATGGAGGAATGCCCCGAGGGGTAGGAATCGTCCTTGTGCTTTTCGTTCGGCGTGCAGCTCGCATCGCCGTGGGCCAGGTAGGGACGCTTGCGTTTGTACAGGTCCTTGGCCTTGTCGTTCGCGCGACTCGCATCGGCCCTCACGCGCCGGAGCAGCATGTTCAGGTGGGGCGTCGCCTCCTGCGAAATGGGCATGCCCAGCACGCAGGAGAAGGTCGAAGCCGCGTTCGGAAAAGTCAGATCCGCGTCCTTTGCCGCCAGGGATCCGCGAGGGGTGCCGAGCAGCTTGCGCGTGGACTGGTAGGCCTCCTCATCGGCGGCCATGGCCGCGCTCCCGGCCGCGGGAGGCGGCGGCAGAAACTTTTGGCTGTTCGGCTGCTGCTCCGGTGCCAGGTAGCCGATCACATACCCGGGCCGCCCCCCGGACAAACCGTCGGGAGACGTCGGAGGCGTTACGGCCGCACAACCGGCCAGAATCAGAAATGCCAGGAATACCCAACCCATTCTTGCGGAATGCCTGTTCATCGGGGACCTCCTCATGCTCTGTGATGGCCAAGACTTCTTCAGAATAACGCCGGTGCCTGGAACACTTTGTTCCATTTATTAGCACCTCGAAAGCCTTTTTGCCAGCCGGGGATTGACCTTGCGGCCAATATCCCAGCGCAGTAGCGGGAAAACGAACAGGCATGGCCTTCGGGCCGCGGCAGTCCTCTCACCCGACGGGCCGGGCCGGCTCCGTTTTTCCTTTCCCCGCAGTCCTCCGGGAAATGGCCGGAACGGGGCCGTTCCCCTTCCGATTTCCATTGCAGGGGGATGGGGGCAGCATTTTCAGCGGTGCGGATGCTGCTACAGGATGCCGGGCCGGGGATTTTCCCGAGGATTCCGGCAGCATCTTTGCTTTTCCGCTCCCGCCGACGATGCCCACGAGATCCTCCACGAAGCCCTTCATCTGTTCCGCCTGGGCATTCAAATCTCCGGACGCCGCCGCCGATTCCTCCGCGTTGGCGGCAACCTGCTGGACAACCCTGTCCATTTCAGATACGGCCCTGTTGATCTGGTCTATCCCCTGGGCCTGCTCCCGGGATGCCACCGTGATCTCCCCAACCAGATGGCTCATCTTGGACGTGCTCGCAGCCACCCTGGAAAACTCGGTACTGGTCCTTTCCACCATCTCCGAGCCTTCCCTGATCTTCCTGACGGTCCCCTCGATCAGGTCCGCCGTGCTCTTGGCTGCTTCCGCGGCTCTCATGGCAAGATTCCTGACCTCGTCGGCAACGACCGCAAAGCCCGCTCCCGCCTCGCCGGCCCTGGCCGCTTCCACCGCGGCGTTCAATGCGAGCAGGTTCGTCTGGAAGGCGATTTCGTCGATCGTCTTGACGATTTTCTGCGTCTCCTCGCTGGCGCTCGAAATCTCGTGCATCGATACGGTCAGCTTTTCCATGGACCCGGCCGCCTGGTCGACGACCTTACTGGATTCTCCCATGATGCGGTTGGCTTCGTCCGCGTGTTCGGCGTTCTGCCGGGTCATGGAAGCCATTTCCTCGAGAGACGACGAGGTTTCCTCGATGGAGGACGCCTGCTCCGAGGCGCCTTCGGCAAGCTGCCGGCTGCCGGCGAGTACGAGGTTGGACGTCTGTGACACCTTCCCCGCGCTGTCGTCCAGGGAAGACATGCTCCGGAGCATGGGCTTCACCATCGACCGGGTCAGGAAGTAGGTCGCCGCGGAGAGCAGCAGCGCGGCCAGGGATACCGCGACGAGCACGGCCGAAGCGACGGTTCGAAGCACCCTGTCGATGATTTCCGATTCCTGCCCGATGAAGAACATTCCCGTGATTTTCCCGTCCGCTCCGACGAGGGGCCAGTAGGCGGTGTAGTACGTTTTTCCCTGGATCATGTTCTTGTGGAGGAATTTCTCCCCTTTCCTGAGCACGGTCTCGATGACCGCCTGATTATCCATCTTCGTCCCGGTCAGCCGTTTTCCGCCCTTCTCCAGGGTGGTCGAAATCCGTTCGTCGCCCTTGAACAGCGTGCACTCGATGTCGAAATGCTTTTTGATCTCGTCGACGAAGGTATTGTTCGAACTCAGGTCGAATCCCGTCGTGATGGTGCCCACAATGGCTCCGTTCACCTTCACGGGTGCCCCGGCCCGGAGGGAGAGCTTCACCAGGGCTCCTTCCTCGATCCCGACAGAAACTTCTCCGGCGGCGGCGCGCTTGACATTGGGCTGACTGGAGATGCTGTCCCCGTGTTTCTCCGAATGCCCGCGGGCGACGACATTGCCGTCGGTTCCCGCGATGGCGAGAATTTCGAGCTTGTTGTGGACCATCAGTTCCTTCGCGATGCGCTGCAGGGAAGGAGTGTCCTTTTTCGCCAGGGCTTCCGCGAGATCGGGGCGCGCCGCAAAAGACGTCGAGAACCTTTTCAGCAACTCCGCCTTTTCGGCCAGAGCTGACCGGACGGCGTGCGCCGTCAGGTCGATGGCCTTTTCGGATTGCTCCCCCAGTCCCCTGGAGAAGAAGAAGAAGGCGAATCCAAAAGTGGTCGCGCTGATGACGACGACCGTAAACAGGACAAGCACGATGATTTTTCCAGAAAGCGACAGCCTCGAAACCTTCATGATCAGCCCCTCAAACGTTTTGATTAAGAAAGAGATCTGCCTCAGCCCAAAAACGCCGCCAATCGAAAGATTGGACACCACTTCCTGCCAGCTTTTCAAACGGTCTCCGGAAGAAGACAACCGTCCGATACGCAAAAGAATATTCCCTGTGGCGATGTTCACTCCGCCTGGACGGCGAGGTCTTCGCCATGCGAGATTTCGATCTTTTCCTTCGATAAATATCCGGGAGGTGGTGCTTCGATATGTGGAGGCACGGGCAGCGGAAACGTGCCATGGACGAGGTGCGGGGCCCGACTGCGCTTTGGAGCCGGACCGAAGCTTGCCTTGTATGAAAGAAAGGTCATAGGCCGAGAGACTCGTTCCAGGTTGAAACCGCCGGTTCGGCCCTGCTCGATGCCATGCCCCGCTTGCCGGGGGTGGCGGCCGAATCGCCTTTCACAGACCTTACAGATTCCTGCATCGGGAGCGGTCAGTCAGCTTTGAAATCGGATTCCGGGGCGTGAAACTTGAGAAAAAAACCCGCTTCGATAGCAAAAATTCAATGATTATTCAATGGCCTAGGGCCAATAATTCTTATATAGTAGCGATATTTTTGATCGAGCAATATTTAGATGAATATTCAAGACCATAGAGTCTATTATTCTTATTCGACAGTGATAGTTTTGATCCGTGGCGGCTCTTGAGCCTGCAAGGATGTCCATATCTTCAAGGCTTTCGTGGCCGGCGGCTGCCATGCTACTGCCGTGGAGACGACGCCGATGCCCTCCTCGAGGGGGAATCGGGATGATCGCTCCAGGGGGGGATGGATATTGCCGCGCGAAGGAGGAATCGTGCCTGGAGGCGTGGCCGGATGTGTCCGTTCCGAACGGGATGGGACCGGAAAGCCTCTCCACGAAGGCGCCGCTGCCGTCCGCGACCTTTCAGGCCGGCGGCTCGCATCTTCGGGTGTCGAGAACGACAACGGTGATCCCCCTGGCCTTTTCGATCAGGCGCTGGACGATGTCCGTGTTTCCGAGCAGCCTGTCCAGGAAAGACGTCTGCCGGGGGCTTCCGATGACGATGTGCCCCACGCGGTATTCCCGCGCAAAACGCAGGATCGTGTCGGCGATGTCTTCTCCCTTGTACGTAAAAACCATCGCACCCAACTGCCTGGCCAGGGTCAGGGTTCCGGAGAGGACCCGTTGCGTCTGGGAATCGATCACCGTGGGCTCTTCGGAAGGCGTCTGGACGTATATGGCGTACCAGTTGCGGTTGAGCTTCCCGGCAAGGCGGGAGGCGTAGCGAAGGAGCATCTCGCTGTTGGGGCCGCGGGAACTCAGGCAGACCATGACCTGGTCGGGTGTGGCGGGAATATCGGCGTCGTGGGTTTCCCGGCTTCTCAGATCGATCTGGGAGGCGATTTCGCGAAGGGTGAGTTCCCGGAGCTGCTCGAGGTTCGTTTTTCTGAAAAAATTAGCCAGGGCGGTGCCCACCCTTTCCTTCGGGTAGATCTTCCCTTCCTCGAGGCGTTTTCCGAGATCTTCTGTTGTGAGGTCCACGTTCACGATTTCGTCCGCGTCCGCGATTACCGTATCGGGGATGCGCTCATGCACCTTGATCCCGGCGATCTTCTCCACCGTGTCGTAGAGGCTTTCCAGGTGCTGGAGATTGAGAGTGCTGATGACGTGGATTCCCGAGGAGAGGAGATCCAGGACGTATTCGTATCGTTTGGCGTGCCGGCTGCCGGGAACGTTCGTGTGCGCCAGTTCGTCCACGAGAACGACCTGGGGGGTTCTCGCCAGGATGGCGTCCGGGTCCATTTCCTCTATGGTGATTCCGCGGTATTCCTGGCGGCGGCGCGGGACGATTTCCAGCCCTTCGGCGAGAGCTTCGGTTTCCCGTCGGCCGTGGGTTTCCAGGAGTCCGACCACCACGTCGATGCCTTCATTCCGGAGCCTGTGCGCCTCTTCGAGCATCTGCCACGTCTTTCCGACCCCCGCGCAGTAGCCCAGGTAGATCTTGAGCCTGCCGCGCCGGGCGCGCCGGATCATGCGCAAAAACCTGTCGGCCCTGTTTTCGGCCATGCCTCGTTCCTTCACAGCAATCCTTCCGGACCGGGATTCAACCGGAGAACGCGCACCCCCGCCGCCTTTTCAAATCCGTCCGGCATCTTTCGTGACAAACGACTGCGGCGGGAAGGCGGAAGGCCAAAATGGTCCCGACGCCGCAGGCTGTGGTTCCGATCACGCGGGACTCCCTTCCCGTGCGGTCTGCCCGGCCCGCCTGAGGCGAAAGGTGAAAGTGCTTCCCTTTCCCTCCTCGCTCGTCACGCCGATGGTTCCCCCGTGGGCTTCGACGATCTCCCTGGCGATGGCGAGCCCCAGGCCTTCACCGCTGCCGGCTTCCCGGCCCGGAACCTGGAAAAACTGCTCGAAAACTTTGTCCAGGTATGGTGCCGGAATGCCTCTTCCGGTGTCCGCAACGGTAAAACTGACCATGTCCCCGTCGCTTGCCGCCGAGACGGAGACCTCCCCGCCCGGGGACGTGTGCTTGAGGGCGTTGGAGATGAGATTCGCGATCACGTGGCCGATTTGGGCGGGGTCGGCAAGGACCTCCGGAAGCTCGTCCGGCACCTCCATCGTCAGGGTCACGCCCCGGTCCTTCGCGGCGCTCCGGAACGTCTCCACCTGCTCAAGCACGATTTCCCCCGGCGCTTCGGGCCTGATGTTCATCTGCATCTTTCCGGACTCGATGCGGCTGATGTCCAGGAGGCTGCTCAGAGTCGAGTGGAGGCGGTCGCTGTCCTCTCTTGCCGCGGCGAGGAGTTCCGTCTGCTTGGGGGTCAGCGGCCCGGCTTTTTCCTCCAGAAGCAGGTAAACCGCCATCCGAAGCGAAGTGAGCGGCGTCCGCAACTGGTGGGAGACGGTCGATATCACGCCTCTTTTGAGTTCATCCTGCTGCATCTGCCGGGTGACGTCCTTGAAGACCAGGATGACCCCGGAAGGGTTCTTTTCCCCACCGAGGATGGGCACCGCCTCCGGCCGGAAGAAATGCTCTTCGCTCCTTACGAACCGCTGCACGACCGCCTGGCTGCCCCGGGCTTCGACGATGCTCCCGCTCCGCAAGGCTTCGTCGAAAAGGCCGCTCATCCAGCCGAAGCCAAGGTCCTGGACGCGAACCTCCGGCCTGAGGCCGAAGATCTCCGCGGCGGCTTTGGTCGACACTTCGACAGACCCGCCGGGATCGACGACGGCCACCGCATCCGGCAGACTTTTGAACACCTGCTGTGTCGACCGCTGGATGCGGGCCATCCGGGTGCGGTTGTCCCTCCGGAACTCGCGAAGGCTCGAGGCCATTTCGTTGAAGGCTTCCGAAAGACTTCCGATCTCGTCGCGCGAACCGGCCTGGACGACCAGGTCCAGGTTTCCCCGCCTGATTTCCTCCATGGAGCGTATGAGCCGATGGATGGGGCGAAGGATCCACCTTCCGATAAACAGGACGAACAGCAGTGCGACGAACGCTCCGCACAACAGGAGCAGCACCATGCGCTGCTTTGCGGCGGCCGCAATGGTGCGCGCCCGCGTATTGGCCTCGATCATGTTCTGCTGGTTCATTCTCAGGATATCGTCGGCGGCGGTTTTGATTTCCTGGAACAGTGGAAAAAGGTCCGCAAAGTAGGCTCCGCGCCGGGCGTCCAGAGAAAGGGCCGGATCCTGCACCGTCTTCAGCGCGGTCCTGTACCGGGCGAAAAGGGTTTCGACACGCCCCGCCGCTTCCTGTTCGCCCGGAACGGTGATGTTGTCGAGTTCCACTTTGAGGGCTATTTCGAAGGCCGGTTCATTCGCCGCGATCAATTCCCTTCCCCGATCCGTGTCTCCCAGCAGGGTGAACAGGGCGCCGCCGTCCATCCGCTCGAGGGCTTCCTTCATCTCCTGGCTCGCGATGACGCTCCGGTAGTTCTCCCGGAGGATGACGTCGATGGAATGTCCGAGAGAGGTAAGCAGCGTAATGCTCTGGCTGCCGATGATCACGACGATCAAAAGCAGACCACCGAACCCCAGGGAGAGCTTCTGTCGGATTCCCAGCATGTTCTTCTCCTTTGCCCTGACTGGGAGAGCAATCGGCATGCCAGTGAGAAACGAACCGCGATTGCCTGCAAATGCTTGCTCTGCCGTGTTACACGCCTCAGGCGGAGTTGAAAAATGCAAGGGCTGGAGGAGAGTTGCATTGCAGAATGCAACGCGTGCTCTTTTCCTTCGGGAACGGCGGCGGGGCGCCTGCCCCGGGAAGCCGCGCAGGTTTCGGGGTCAGATCCCGTATTTCTTGCGCCTGCGCCAGAGGGTGGCCTGGTCCATTCCCAGTATCTCCGAGGC